>NZ_JASSVN010000002.1:0-399895 GCF_030540945.1 Marinobacter sp. SS8-8
GCGGGACTTTCCCTGTTGGCGACCTGCCCGGGGATGTCTGTCCGCTTAAAACACCACTGACGGGTTGACAGGCGACTTGAGCGCCCCTTTACCGCAACGTCCCGGGCGCGGCCGAAATTCCCGGGATTTGAGAAAAAACCTTGTCAAGCACTTTTTGAGAAAAAGTGAGCTGAATAGTTACGATCATATTTCAACAGGCTTATGGCCATCATTTCTCACTAGGCTTTGAAATATCGATAGACCGAAGTTGCTGATGAAGAACCAATGATAAATCCTGAGGAGCAACCATATGAAAACCAGCACGTTTCAGTCCGAGAACTTCTCTCACCTTCTGGCTCTTGCCCGAGGTGCCCGTGCTGGCAACATAGAGGCAAGCAGGAACTTGATCCGCGAGCTACGCAAAGCGTCGAACGTCAAAGCCGTGTTACGTCAACTCAAACAGCAATTGCATCAGGACGAAATCAGGAGAGAACAACTGGCACTGCAACGCCGCGCTGAGAGAGAGAAAACACCGTGATCGCTTTCCGCCAACTCACCCTCTATTCAGAAAAAGCCGGCCAACCAAAGGGCAGAAGAAACATGATGCGATGAAAAGGGCCGTACTGTGTGGCGGGTTCGAAACGAACAGAACCCGCCATTAGTCACGATGCTTATGCAGTCGAATTTCCGGGCCATTAACCGTCCAGGCCGTCCTCATAGGCTTGCAGGTCAGTCTCTCGCCACCGGGCAGTCTTGGGGGCAAGTTTGACCGGTTTCGGAAAACGCCCTTCCCGAATCCAACGCCAAATGCTCTTAGGGGAAACCCCGTAACGTTTGCTGACTTCTTTAATGCTGTAAAACACTTGATGTACCTCATTCCGATTAAGTGGTACCCAATAACTTAATCGGTAACAAGGGCCGGTTGTCTCGTGTAATTACCAGAAAACGGCAGAAACTCAGGAATTATGGTTAATAATCCTAGTGCCGGCGTTTCCGCGGCAACTTTCCTGTGTATGCATACCTGGCGTAGGCGTTGAGCAATTGTAGGCGACGATCCAAGATCTGTTCGCTCAGATAAGCTGCGCGGGTTTCATCGCTGTCCAGGTGCGCCAAACTGAGCTCGGAGACCACATCATCAAAATCCGTCTTGGCTGCGGCAAAATTTTTGAAGCAACTTCTCATTCCATGTGCACACGCGATCTTGTTATATCGAGGGTCCATAAATCCTTTGCCGCCAGCCTTCAAAGACTCTTGATGAACTGCCTTCACAGTGTTGTTCAGCGCGTTCTCGCTGATGTGCTCTTTTTCTTTGTAACCCGGAAATACATATCGTCCGGACCGAGGCATACTCCGAAGAATTTCTATTGCACGTGGCACCAAAGGCACAACGTGAACCTCGTTAGGATTCCGGTTTTTCATTTTCGAGCCAGAAATAGTCCAAGTCCCTTCGTCCAGGTTGATTTCCGACCACTCGGCAAACTGAACTTCTGTCGGTCGAGCGACAGTTAATATTTGGAACTCCAAAGCGCGCGCGGGCGTAGTGTCTCGCATCGTCAAGAGCTGCATGAAATCAGGCAGATCTTGGTGCCGCATCGCGGGCTTATGTTTTGTGTGATGGATACGCTTCGCCGGCGGTAGCCAACCATCCAGGTTTTTATCCCAATCTGCGGGATTCTTTCCTGAAACTAGGTTCCTAGATTCCGCCAGCTCCCATATTTGGACGATAGTTTGGCGGACTCTTGTGGCGGTTGGTGTTTGGGTAGTCCATATAGGACTGAGTACGCGCAAAACATCCTCAACGGTCAGGTCGCCGATCTGGGTATCGCCAATCTCGGCTATGCATCGGTCAATAGATTTCCTTAGTCTGTTACGCTGCCGCTTCGGATCCTTGCCACCGAAAGTCACTTCCTTAATCTTGTAATATTCCTCGGCAAGCTCACCAAAGGTGATTTTCTTGCGCTGGCGCTCGCGGTCTCGCGCTTTTCGCTCTTGATTCTGGTCTACAGGATCTATGCCATTGCGGATCTCGGCCTTTTTTGGCGCGCCAGCTCTCGCGCCTCTCCAAGGCTCACATCCGGATATCCTCCTAGGCCGATCTCGCGACGACGGAGGCCTACAGTGGCAATCAACACCCACGACCGGGAGCCTATTTCCTGTCCAGTCGTTGGCGGCCGGCATTGCAGTGCGAGACCGTCGACCCCGCCCACTCTGTGATAGGCAACACAGGGCTCTCCGGCTATGCGCTTCTTACCGCCTTCTTTCACCACCCCATGGCGTAAGTTACGCACTTGAGCGGGCCCCATTTCAGGCACTTTTTCGGCATCGTTTGACTCCAGAATTCTACATACCCATCAACCTACCCCTCATAAAACCTGTCGTTGAATGGGCATATTTGTTACTAAACGATACCATTAAAATCAAAGCTCGCAATAACTTTTGTTTAAAAACAATGATTTAGTTACCACCTGAGACATTCTGAGACTAATTGGGTCATTAGCGTGGAACCTGCCGGGGGTACCATTCCATCAGTAAAATCAATACGTCAGAAAGCAAAAGTCAACTTACCCACCATCCTGCGCCTTAACCCAAACGAACAATCTTTACCAGGAACCCTTGTTGTCGGACTCACGTACTTTTCGGGCTCTGGTGATTGCCCTTTATCAGCCCAACTGATATTGATTGTGAGCTGATGACATTGCCCTTTCAGGCCTGGTCGCCTTCCAGCTTGGCGAATAACCGATGGGCTGGGGAGGAGGCCCAATCAGTATCAAGGCATTGAAGCCGGACAAGTTACAGTTGGTTTATACTCCTGCGTCACTTATTTTAACCAACTATAATTCACCGCTTATATATAATAGTGACGTTAGCAGCAATAAAAAAACAACACGAAGTTACCGCATGCGCAAGGAGAAAAAACTATGAACATGGATAAAACAACAGCAACTCGATGGCCTCTGTGTCTATCATTATTGGCGCCGCTTTTCCTGTCCGCCTGTAGCGGGGGGTCATCATCTGGTGCCACCGGTGACACCACCGCGCCGACCGTCACCAGCACCTCTCCTCTGAGTGGCGCGACTGCCGTTGCGCGAAACAGCACCCTCACAGCAACCTTTAACGAAGATATTTTTGCCACAACAGTCGATGCCAGCAGCTTTACGCTGGCAAAATCAGGTTCAGGCACTACCTCTGGCACCGTCAGTTTTGATGGCGTCGATAATGTGGCGAGCCTGACGCCGGACAACGCCCTGGCTGCCCTTGCCACCTACACGGCCACCTTAACCACAGCCATTACCGATCTCAGCGGTAATGCCCTGGCGGCTAATGTCAGTTGGTCTTTTACCACTGCCGATGGCGCCTGGGGCAGCGCCGCACTGATTGAGACCGACAATACAGGGCTTGCCTATCAGCCCCAAATCGCCGTCGACAGCAGCGGCAATGCGCTGGCGGTGTGGACTCAATCCGATGGCGCCCGCTTTAACATCCTGGCCAACCGCTTTGACGGCAACAGTTGGGGCAGCGCCGTACTGATTGAGACCGACAATGCAGGGAATGCCTATCAACCCCAAATCGCCGTCGACAGCAGCGGCAATGCGCTGGCGGTGTGGACTCAATCCGATGGCACCCGCGATAGCATCTGGGCCAACCGCTTTGACGGCAGCAGCTGGGGCAGCGCCGCACTGATTGAGACCGACAATGCAGGGTTTGCCTATCAGCCCCAAATCGCCGTCGACAGCAGCGGCAATGCGCTGGCGGTGTGGGCTCAATCCGATGGCACCCGCGTTAACATCCGGGCCAACCGCTTTGACGGCAGCAGCTGGGGCAGCGCCGCACTGATTGAGACCGACAATGCAGGGAGTGCCTATCAGCCCCAAATCGCCGTCGACAGCAGCGGCAATGCGCTGGCCGTGTGGCGGCAATCCGATGGCACCCGCGATAACATCTGGGCCAACCGCTTTGACGGCAACAACTGGGGCAGCGCCGCACTGATTGAGACCAACAATGACGGGGATGCCTATCAGCCCCAAATCGCCGTCGACAGCAGCGGCAATGCGCTGGCGGTGTGGACTCAATCCGATGGCACCCTCGATAACATCTGGGCCAACCGCTTTGACGGCAACAGCTGGGGCAGCGCCGCACTGATTGAGACCAACAATGACGGGGATGCCGATAGCCCTCAAATCGCCATCGACAGCAGCGGCAATGCAGTGGCGGTGTGGCGGCAATCCGATGGCGCCCGCGATAACATCTGGGCCAACCGCTTTGACGGCAGCAGCTGGGGCAGCGCCGCACTGATTGAGACCGACAATACAGGGAGTACCTATCAGCCCCAAATCGCCGTCGACAGCAACGGCAATGCGCTGGCGGTGTGGGCTCAATCCGGTGGCACCCGCGTTAACATCCGGGCCAACCGCTTTAACGGCAGCAACTGGGGCAACGCCGTACTGATTGAGACCAACAATGACGGGGATGCCGATAGCCCTCAAATCGCCATCGACAGCAGCGGCAATGCGCTGGTCGTGTGGCGGCAATACGATGGCACCCGCACTAACATCTGGGCCAACCGCTTTGAATAAGCCGCTTGTGCTTGCCTCTTTGTTGGGCGTCAGAGGGAATACGGTGATACCTTTGCCTTTCAACCACTCAGCGCGTTTCGGAGTTTTCTTCCCCACTTCTTCCAGTGCAACACCTTTCCAGTGCAACACTGGGCCGGAGCCCGAGCCAGGTGCGAGTTAACTTCGCTGCCTGACCGGGTCGCGGAGTATTCACCGCAAATTCCTCCGGGTACTCATCCGGTTCAATTGGCTCGTCCGGTTCAATGGGCTCGCCCACGCCTTCACGGAGACTCAGGTAAATCAGGCGCTGACGCTCGGTTCGTCCAACCAACGCACGAAAACGGGCGCTCAGTTGGGGTTTCTGGTTGTTCAGTGTCCGGAATTGGACGGAATGAACATACCCTTCACTAACGGGACCCTCTTAGAGAAGAAACAGCAAGCCCCGGTTGCAATGTCTGGTTTCTGAAACCGTTTGACGGACCGAGCTTCCTTCCCCTAAAGTGCCTTTTCAAGGGCAACGAGGGCAATATGAGTCTCGCAGGCCGGCCAGGCGAGCAGGCCCTCTTCTCACAGGGCCTCACCGATCACTGTACTCCTTTTCTTTTCTCGATATCTTCCGCGGCCTCACGCAGAAACGACTCCACGGTTTCGCCCGGCAGCAGTAACTGTTGTTCAATCATGGAATCCCGCCATTCCGTTGCTTTAAAAATACAGCGGTACTCGTTGGGAAACTCGATGTAAAGCTGCTTGAAGAGCTCCCGGGCCAGGATTTTTTTGGGTGCGTGCCTGCGTGACTGCAAAACCGCCATGTTATACAGGGCGCCGGCTCGAACGTTATCCGGCTGGCTCTCGTCTTCGTAGATGCCCTCAAGCCTTTTGTAAACCTCTTCCAGGCCTGTGAGCCTGTACTTTTTCAGAATCTCGACCGCCGAGGTCATCACCCGGTCCTCATCATACTTGCAAGGCGATTCGGCGTGGTCTCTCACATACTTGTCGACAGCACGGTCCACTTCATTCTTGTGTTTGTAGTCCTGTTTCTGCTCCCAGATGAAAGCCGTGCCTGCGACAGTTTCAATCGTGCCTGGCATGCACCCGGCGAGCAGTGGGCCCAGCGAAAGTAAAACAACAAGCAACCAGGCCTTTGGCGATTCGAGTTTGAGATGAGTGATCATGGAATTCTTCCCTGACAACGTTTGATCTGATTTTCACAAGCTGCAAACGTTAACGGTTTATGGCGAGCGAAAACGTGAGCCTTGTATAAAAACTGCCAAGACACCTTTTTAGTCCACGTATCGTGCACCGGATGTCCTGTTCGCTGCCCGCCACATACACCTGGTCCGGAGTGAACCCAGTATCTCTCTGTAAATGGAGGCCAGGCTTAGGTTAATTTCTCCGCTTTTCTGGAAAACTCATACCGAGAACTTTCTTTCTGTCTACGATCTCCCCGCCACGCACGATGAATTCGACATTTGCAGTCTGTACAACCGAATGAACGTGTCTTGGTGTAAATAACCCCCAGCAAGTGGCACCGGAATTCCGCACTGACCAGTACTGGATACCCTCAGAGTTACCAGCACGGAGGTGGGCACCCAACGCACGAGACGCGGAATAGTCGTCGGGTTGGTATATCTCGTGGGTCGCCGGCAACGCGGTGGCGTCATGAATTACGTCCCCGGTAAACGTGCAGGCTAGGCCACGGAAGATCATTCGGTCGAATTTCAGGTCGTCGATATTCGCCAGGTATCGGCCCTGGTGATATTCAACCTCAGCGAGCGCCGTCTCCATGGTATCGCCGATGTACAACATCCCGTACTCGCCATTACTGAACCGACTTCCGTCTGGGAAAACATGGGTAAAGGGTGCCGCAGCATAGTAACAACCGGGAATGCCCCAGGGAATTTCCTCCAGGTCGATGTAATTGAGGTCACCGACTTCCTGCTTGAGGCGAGGGTTTGTCATGGCCTGCAGGTCGAAAAGATCCTGAAACTCATCCGGATCGGCCACATCGTTGAAGATATCAATGGGAGGAAGCTTGGAATTGACCAGGCGAAAGCCCTTTGTTTCCGGAACCGCTATGACCGGGAGGTTCAACTCCATCACCAGAGACCACCACGCAGGGCGTCAATGCGCCTGAACGTCTCATATAGCGCTGCAAAATCCCCGTTTTCGATCACCTCCAGCGGCGCCCTGCCATGGAAATAGGGGTTGTGGTTTCTCTTTCGCATGAATCCATACACGTTCTCCGGATTTTCAAACACAATCCGCAGGGCCTGATGCATGTTCAGCAGGTAGCTGATGCGCGTGACCTGATCCCTGTCCAGACGGGCGCTCTCGGGATCGTTCCGGTACTTGTAAAAGGTTGCCTTCGGGAGCCTCAGAATAGCCTGCATCTGTTCGGCACTGCATCCCCATTTGTCGAGAATGCTGAACGCAGCTTTTAGACCACTGATACCCATGCGACGGGCTTCAGCGAGTGATTTTTTCTCCGCAATCGCACTCATCATACTAACCCCGCTTTATGCACATTATCAGTCTAATATAGGACTAAAGGCATCATAAAGTCTATTAAGGGACAAAATAGAGTGCAGCCCCTCCACATAAGCCCGCAAGTCCTCTTTTCACTCCACCGTGCTTTTCCATCTCCAAGCATATTCACTCCCAAGCAAGCAGGTTAAACTGCCTTCCCGATCCGCACCCGGAACCCCAAATGGCCCGCTTCACCGAAATCGGCACCGCAACCATTCCCGGCAAGGGAACCCAACTGCGGCTGCTGCAGCGCAACGATGAGTTCTCCATCAGGATTGCTGGCACTACCGGTGAATTGATGAACAGCCGGATACATGGCTCGGAGGATGCACTCGCCACACTGGCGTGCGAGCGGATTGCCGACCAACCCTCCCCCCGCGTACTGATTGGCGGGCTGGGAATGGGGTTTACTCTGGCCGCAGCGTTATCAGCACTGGGTGAAGATGCGCGGGTAACGGTAGCGGAACTGGTTTCCGAGGTTGAAGGGTGGAACCGGGGGGCGTTGGGCGCTGCTGCCGGGAACCCATTGAACGATCCCAGGGCCAGTGTCCATATTGGTGATGTGGCGGAATTGCTCAGAAACAGCGATGGCGAATGGGATGCCATCCTGCTGGATGTCGATAACGGCCCGGAAGGGCTAACCCGCAGGGAGAACAACTGGATTTACTCCCCGGCTGGTATTGCCGCCGCCCAGAAATCCCTGCGCCCTGAGGGCGTCCTGGCATACTGGTCCGCCGGCCCGGAGCACGCATTTACCGAGCGGCTGCGCCGCGCCGGGCTTTCCGTGGAGCCGGTGACGGTGCGGGCTCTGCGCCCTGGCAAGGGCGCCCGTCACGTTATATGGCTGGCGTGGTAGCTGTTAACGCGCCGGTTTATGGCGGTCCCCCTGGTTAAGCCGGAACTGCTCTATGGTTTTTCTCAGGTTTTCCGCCATGGAGAGCAAATCTCCGGCAACGCGGGCCGTCTCCTTGGCGTCCCCGGAGGTCTGCTCCGCTGAACGGCTGATTTCGATCAGGTTGCGATTGATGGATTCGGAAACCTCGCTCTGTTCATTGGCAGCACTTTGCATTTCCTGGTTCAGATCGGTGATCTGGCGTACCGCAGCGGCAATGGTCTGAAGCTCCGATTCCACCTTCAGAATCGCGGATACCTGCTGTTCCGCCATCTCCGAGGCGTGTCGCATGGTGGCCACGCAATCCACCACTTCGCCCTTAAGCCCATTGATGGTGTTACGGATTTCCTCGGTGGAATCCTGGGTGCGTGAGGCAAGCGCGCGCACTTCGTCCGCCACCACAGAGAAGCCACGGCCCTGCTCACCGGCCCGCGCGGCTTCAATGGCGGCGTTCAGCGCCAGCAGGTTGGTCTGGTCGGCAATGTTGGAAATCACCTCCAGCATTGCCGACATCTGACTGGTGCGCTGATCCAACTGTTCGATACGCTGTGCGCCGCTCTGTACTTCAGTGTTCAGTGCCTCAATACCTTCCACCGCGTTGCGGGCAAGACCCTCACCTTTGCTGGCGGATTCTGCGGTATCCGCGGATTTGCGCGTGGTGTGAACGGCGTTTTCGCGAACCTGAACGGCAGAAGCCGCCATTTCCGTGGTGGCACTGGCCACCTGGTCGGTGTTGTCCCGCTGGGCCAGCACCTCGCGCCCGGTGGTCTCCGCCTTGCCTGCAATACTTCGGGCCGCCTGCTCCACTTGCTCGGCGTTGTCCATCACGGTGTTCATGCTCTCCCGGATCCTCGCCATCATTCGGTTAAACGCCCGGGAGACAGAGCCAATTTCGTCATTACGGGTTACTTCCAGCTCAATGGTCAGGTCGGAATTGCGGGAGATCTCGTCCATCCTGTCGTGGAGCCGGCGCAGACGGGAAAATACCAGCCGGCCCAGGGCCGCCGCCGTCAGGAAAAACACCGCCGCAAAAATGGCCACCTGGATGCCACCGCTGGTAAGCAGTTGCTGGTGCAAACGGGCATCGCTTCCCGCCAGGGAATAATCCACCCGGATGGCGCCCAGTACGTCTCCTTCCCTGGCCTGGTGGCAACCCAGGCAGTTAACGCCCTGATAGTCCTCCCTGGCAATCACCGGCTCAATCAGGGTGTAAACCCGGCCTTCCTCATTTCGGGAATAAGCCTCCACCCGCTCGCCGGACAACGCTTTCCTGTCCAGGGGCTCCCGTTTCTGTTCGGACTGATTGCCGGTACCAAAGGCCCGGTTCAGCAGATCACTTCGAATCACCCGCACATCCAGAACATCCTCGGGGGCCTTCACCTTCTCCCGAAGTACATCCCGGTTGCCAATGGTGCCGGTGATCATCATGGTGTTCAGCCCGTCGAAATAGGACTTGGCCAGCCCGTCGACATACCTGTGGCTGAACTCTTCAACATGGGCGCGCTGTGAATTCGCGCTATAGAGCACCGTAAACACAAGTACCAGCGAGAAAGCCGCCGCCAGGGCAACGAGTAACAGGAATCGAATGGAGTAGTGTTTTTTCATGGTAACCCGACTCAGGAACCGCTCTGCGGGCGGCTTGAAAATTGGTTTGACTGGATAAAATAACGGCCAACTGTCGCCGGACTTTATAGAGGTGCGTCATTTTTTTCCTGACCTGGGTCAGATCGGGGCGAGGTCAATGGCGTTCCCTGCCTGGAAAAGGCAAACCGGGACATCCTGGTGGGGTTGGCCTGAAAGCTGCAGGAACCAGTGGTGAGTACCAGAAATCTCAAGCACTGACTGTTCGGCAACTGCTCTCGGGCAAGCCGAAGGAGAAAAACCGTCCATGTCCCTACTGACTTCACTGATCCGGGTAAGCACCCAGTTCCAGCAGGCCATGGAAAAGCGCCAGGCACCGGCCACAAGCCCGGAAGCCACAGCTGCCAGGGCCGAGACAGAAACCCTAGAAACCGGGCCGAACGCCGGCGATGACCGCTTCACACCCTCGGACGACAGCCAGACCGACCTCGGCCGCCTGAAAGCCCGCGGGCTCGCCATGGCCGACTACAAACAAACCGTGGGGCAGGATCTTGCCTTCGTGAGGGAAACCCTGCGGCACAAACTTGCCGAGTACAACCTGCAGCCGGCAACGGCGCTCAATGTAAGCAAATATGAAAACGGCAGCGTCGCCGTGGAAGGAAAAATCGCGGACAAAACCCGGGCACTGATTGAAAAAGACCTGAACGTGAACAAAAACTTCAAGGACGCGTTCAATCGCCTGAGTGTCAACGAACCGACACTTGATTTCATGGACAACGCGCTCAAGCTGAACCAGGCCTACGGGGTTAACAACCCGCTACTGGACACACTGATCAGCGAAAACCAGCAGTTCAACGGCCTTCAGGATCTGGTTCACCGATACGATACCATGCGGCGCTCGGTCGGCGCCGGGCAAATGGAAGCTGCGGGCAATACCCGGGCGTACGCTTTCAACCTGAACGCGCGGGCATAGGGTGGCTGACAGTGCCCCATCTGGATAATTAGACTTGGTTAGACTTCAAAAGGCGCCGGATCGCCTTTGCCAACGCGGGTCACCACCGGCGCTTCGCCGGTGAAGTCCACCACCGTGGTTGCCTCCATGCCACAGAACCCACCATCAATAATCAGGTCCAGCTCATGCTCCAGGGCATCCCGGATGTCGTAGGGGTCGGTCATCGGCTCTTTCTCACCGGGCAGGATCAGCGTGCTGCTCATGATCGGCTCACCGAGTTCTCCCAGCAACTCCTGAACAATGGCATTGTCCGGCACCCGCACACCGACAGTCCGCCGCTTGGGATGAAGCAACCGGCGCGGCACTTCGCTGGTGGCATCCAGAATGAACGTGTAAGGCCCCGGCGTGAAATTCTTCAGCAACCGGTACTGGGTGTTGTCGACCTTGGCATACACGCCAATGTCGGAAAGATCCCGGCACACCAGTGTGAAGTTGTGCTTGTCATCCAGCCTGCGAATTCGCTTGATCCGATCCGCCGCCTGCTTGTCACCCAGGTGGCAGCCAATGGCATAGGCGGAATCCGTGGGGTACACGATCACCCCCCCGCGGCGAAGGATATCCACCGCCTGGTTAATCAGACGTTTCTGCGGCGTCTCCGGATGGATCTGGAAAAACTGACTCATTAACCCTCTCCCTGAGCGGATCGTGCCGCCATCGCCGGACCCTTCTTGGACCCGCCCATACAATTCGGGGACTCCGGCGCCGCCTGCCCGGAAGCCTCCCACTCCTCCGGAGAATACAAATGCAGCGCCAACGCATGCACCTCCCCCTCCAGTTCCTCGGCCAGCACCCTATAAATCGCCTGATGCCGCCGCACCCTCATCAGCCCCTCAAACTCCGGTGACACCAGCGTCACCTTGAAATGAGTTTCAGAATTCGGCGGCACACTGTGCTTGTGGCTCTCGTTTTCCACCTGGAGAAGGCGCGCATCGAACGCCTCGTTCAGTTTGGTTTCAATTGCGTTTTGAATTTTCATGTTTTAGGACTCCTACTGCTCAACCCGCGGTTAAGGGGGCGAATTGCATGTGACCCGACGCGGGTGTGGAGATAGCTTTCCCAAAAGTGTGTGTTGCCATGGATGGCAACACCAAGCCCCCATGGGTGAGCCCAGCGATTATGAAGCATCGCTTCATGCGCAGGCGAACGACTGCAATCTGTGATTGCAGGCCGGACCCGGAGGGGGTTCACGGCGTCTTTTGGGAAAGCTACTTCCACAGCCGCCTCCCCCATGCCCACCAGTCTACTACACATATCAGGCACCGCCCGAACCTTGACAGCTCAAAGCCAAAGCGCCACATTCCCATCCCGTTTCCAAAACACCAGACCCCATGCACCTGTACATCGCCGAAAAACCAAGCCTCGGCCGCGCCATCGCCGCCGCCCTCCCCGGCCCGCACCAGAAAGGACAGGGCTGGATACGCTGTGGCAATGGAGAAAACGCCGTCACCGTAAGCTGGTGTATCGGCCACTTACTGGAACCGGCAGAACCCGCGCGCTACAACCCGGCCTGGAAAAAATGGCGCCAGCAAGACCTGCCCATGTTTCCCGACAAATGGGAAGTCATGCCCAAGGACAGTGTGCGGCAACAGCTCAAAGTCCTCGAATCCCTGATCCGCCAGGCCGAAACCATCACCCACGCCGGCGACCCGGACCGCGAAGGCCAGCTGCTGGTAGACGAAGTTATCCGCTATTTCGGCGCCCGCGCACCGGTAAAGCGGGTCCTGATCAACGATTTGACCCCGGGGGCCGTGGCCAAAGCCCTCCAGAGCCCCAAGGACAACCGCGAATTCCGGCGCCTTTCCCATTCGGCACTGGCCCGGCAACAGGCCGACTGGCTCTACGGCATCAATCTCACGCGCTTCTATACCCTCAGTTACCAGCAGCAGGGAGAACAGGGCGTCTATTCCGTTGGCCGGGTGCAAACCCCGGTGCTTGGCCTGGTGGTGGAGCGGGACAACATCATCGGGAACTTCCAGCCCAAGCCCTATTTCCGGATTGAAGCCCGCTTCAAGGCCCAGGAAGAAGAAGCCGACCAGCAAACCTTCACCGCCCGCTGGCTGCCAAACGAGCAATTCCAGGATTACCTGGACGAAGAAAACCGCCTGCTGAGCCGGGAAGTGGCCGAACAGATCGCCGAGAGTGTACAAGGCCGGTCCGGCAAGGTCACTGAATCCCGCTTCCGGGACCGACCGGAAGCACCGCCGCTGCCACTGTCCCTGTCGGCGCTGCAGATTGAAGCCGGCCGGCTGTTCCGGATGGGTGCCAAAGACGTGCTTGATACCGCCCAGAACCTTTACGAGCGCCACCAACTGATTACCTACCCCCGTTCCGACTGCCGGCACTTACCAGAGGGCCATTACGGCCAGCGAGAACAGATACTGCGGGCAATCGGCCGGGTGGCACCGGATCTTCAGGAAGCCTGCGATGACGCAGACCTGAACCGGAAAACCGCCGCATGGAACGACAAACAGGTGGATGCCCACCATGCGATTATTCCCACCAGCCGGACATCACCCAACGGCAAACTCAGTGCTGCGGAAAAGAAAATCCATGGCCTGATCAGCCGCTACTACCTGATGCAATTCGCGGCAGACGCGGTTCATCGGGAAGGGCAGCTCACGGTACGGGTGGCTGAACATCAGTTCCGGGCCACGGAAACCGCCATTCTGGTGCCCGGCTGGAAAGCCCTGGAGTTAAAACTCCGGGAAGGACGGGCCGAGCCGGAAAAAACACCGCTACCCCGGCTCGATAAGGGCGAACCGGTATTCTGCCAGGACAGCACCATCGCCGAACGGAAAACGAAGCCGCCCCAGCATTTTACCGATGCCACGCTGCTATCGGCGATGACCAACATCGCGCGCTTTGTCACCGATGCCGAGCTGCGCAAAACCCTGCGCGAAACCGATGGACTGGGCACCGAAGCCACCCGGGCTGCCATCATCGACACCCTGTTCAAACGGGATTATCTGTACCGGGACAGCCGGCACATCCGTGCCACGGACAAAGGCAAGGCACTGATCCTTGCCTTGCCCGAATCGGTCAGCAAGCCGGATCGCACGGCAGTGTGGGAGGCCACACTGGAGAGTATTCGCCGTGGCGAGGGCGACCCGAAAAAATTTCTGGAGGCCCTGAAACAGGAAATTCGTGGCTTCCTGAACCGGCCCCAGGGGCAGCCAACCGGCGGCTCCGGGCATCCGGACACAAACGCACCCGAAAACCAGCCCCACTGCCCAAAATGCCGGGCTCCCATGCTCGAGCGGGACGGCAAGTTCGGACGTTTCTATGCGTGCACCCGCTATCCGGACTGCCGCGGCACCCGGCCACTGGAAGAGGCCAACCCCCAGGACGGCACCAGCCAGAAGCCGATCCCCTGCCCCCACTGCTTCTCGCCTCTGGTTCGGCGAAAAAGCAAAAAAGGCTGGTTCTGGGGCTGCAGCAATTTCCCCGGCTGCCGACAAACACTGGATGACAATAACGGAAAGCCCGCCGTCCGTTTACGCAAGTCTACATAACGACACTGAACACAAATGCACATTTTGTGATAATTGGTTGATATAGCAGAGCACTCGGTCCAAAACTCTGCGCCATGGCAGGCAAAAAAGAAGCAACACTCCGGGAGAGACTTTATGCGTATTGCCTTGCTTGAAGACGAAGCCGAACAGGCACAGCACATCCAGTCGATTCTGTCTGAGCGCCGGCATCACTGCGACAGCTTCCCTACCGGCCAGGGCTTTCTGAGCGCGGTACTGCACCGCAGTTACGACCTCCTGATTCTGGACTGGCAGATTCCGGACATGACCGGCATTGATGTTCTTGAAAGCATAAGGGCCCAGCTGAACTGGCCGATTCCCGTGGTTTTCCTCACCCAGCGGGACAGTGAAGCGGATATCGTCCGGGCCCTGGACGCAGGTGCCGATGATTACCTCGCCAAGCCGGCCCGGGCAGCGGAACTGGTGGCACGAATCAACGCCCTGGCCAGACGCACGAATCCGGACAGCGAGAAAGAAGTACTTCGCTACGGGCCCTTCGAAATCAACACTCAACACCGGATCATTTCTCTGCACGGCAAAGAACTCACGCTGACCGACAAGGATTTCGACCTGACCCTGTTCCTGTTCCAGAACCAGGGCCGCCTGCTTACCCGGGAAATGCTTCTGGAGCGGGTCTGGGGCCTGGCCCGCGACATCAACACCCGCACCGTTGACACCCACATGAGCCGCCTTCGCCGTCGCCTGGGCATGAATCCGGAAAACGGTTTCCGGATCAAAACCATTTACCAGCGCGGCTACCGCCTGGAAGCCATGAAAGCCCGGGAACAGGATGTCGATTCGGCTGAGACAGACACGGTAACCAATGATTGATGCCCGGGTGCCAAAGCTGCCTGTACTGCTGCTGATCATTGCCCTCCTGGCCTGTGCGTTTCCGGCGGGCGCGGAACTGTCGCTAACCCGTGGGTCCGCCGGGCAGTCTCACACCTCACCTGCCAGCCCGGTACCGGAGTGGATCTATACCCTACACCCGGGTGAGAGTTTCCCGGAAGTGGCAAACGACTTGCTCGCACAAAGCTACAGCGCCAGCCGCCTGCTTCAGTACAACAGCATCAGCAATGGTGCCATCCTCGGAGCCGGCGACGCCGTTCGCATTCCCCTGGCCTGGCTTAAGCGCCAGCCCCAACCGGCGAAAGCCAGCACCGTCTCGGGAACGGTTCAACTGATTTCAGGCAACACTGGCCGCAAGATTCGCCTGACCGAAGGCACTCTGATTCAAGTCGGCGACGAGATTCTCTCTGCCTCTGGTACCGCGACCATCGAACTGGCCGACGGCTCGGAAGTCCGGATCTCGCCTAACTCCCGTCTGATATTCAATCGTCTGACCCAATACGGCAAAGCCGGTATGGTCGACACCCGCCTTCGGCTCAACCACGGTGAAATCCACACCCGGGTAAAACCGGTAATGGAAGGCGGAGCACGTTTCGAGATTGAAACTCCATCCGCCGTGGCCGCCGTGCGCGGCACCGCATTTGCCCTCCAGACCTCAACCAAAGGCACCAGCCTGCAGGTAACCGAGGGCGAGGTGGATTTCGGCGCACCGGGCAAAACCCAGCGCATCCCAGCCGGGTTCGGCGCCAACCTGTCCACCAAAAGCAGCAGTGGCCTGAGCATTCGTCGCCTGCCGCCCGCTCCGGAAATCAACCCTCTGCCCCCCACGCTGACCCAACTGCCATCGACCATGACCTGGCAGGAAAGCCGGGCCCCCTTGTACCGGGTGGACATCTTTGAAGCCGACAGCGGCCGCTGGGTGGAGAGCCGGGAAATCACCGGCAACAGCTTTGATATCAGCCGGCTGGACAACGGCAGCTACGAAATTCACCTGGCCGCCCTGGACAACCGCGGCACTGCCGGTATGCCCGCTGTGATTCCGGTTGAAGTCGACCTGCAGGCCAGAATGGCCAGTCTGATGTCGCCCCCGGACGGTGATACCGTAAACGATGACATGCCGGAATTCCGCTGGCAGCTTAATGGCGATAACGAAGTGGCCCGGTTGGAAATCGCCGAAGACAAAGACTTCCGGAACCTGGTCACCACCAGCGAATGGGCACCGGAAACCTCCGCCCTGCCATCTCGCCCCCTTGGGCCGGGCAAATATTACTGGCGGGTAGTGACCGAGGCCGGCGGCAACTCCGTGGCCACCACCGGGCCCCGGCAACTGGTGGTAAACGGCAGCCTGCCGCCGGTGCGCATCATCAGCGTCAACTACATTGACAGCCAGGTGCGGGTATTCTGGGAAAAGGTCGTCACGGCCACGGATTACCGCTTGCAGCTGTCTGAAGAGCCGGAATTCAACAACATCATCAAGGAAGCCACGCTGTCAGATACCACGGCAGCCTTGCGTCTGATTCCCGGAAGGCGGTATTTTGTGCGCCTGAAAGCTCTTTCTGACGGTCCGCTGCAAAGCCGCTGGGGACCTGGGAGGGAATTGTACCTGGAATAATCCTTTGATCGACCGAAACACACAGCAGGGCTCATGAACCGGGATTGGCTGCCAATAAAAACGACCCCCTGGACACTGGGCCTGATACTGCTGGCACTCCTTCTGCTTATCCAGATCACCGCACTGCCCCAGCGTCTCGATTACTGGCTGTACGACAGGGCCATCACCGCCAGCCCGGTGCGCGCCTCTGACGATGTTGTTCTGGTTACCATCGACGAACTCAGCCTGAACCGTCTGGGCCGTTGGCCATGGCCGAGGAACCTGCACGCGGAACTGATCGCCAAACTCACCCAGGCAGGTGCCAAGATGATCGTGCTGGACATCCTGTTTGCCGAACCCTCATCAGGTGATGATGAACTGGCCGAACAGATGCGCAACCACGGCAATGTGATTCTGCCCGTTTATCTGTCACCGCCCACCTCCCAGTACTTGTTAAGCGAACAACTGCCCGTCAGCAAACTTGCCTCGGCGGCCGCTGGCCTTGGCCACGCCCATGTAGAGCTGGACAGCGACGGCGTCGCCCGCGGCCTCTATCTCTATAACGGTCTCGGCGAGCGCCTCTGGCCCAGCCTTTCCCTGGCCGCCACAGGCAAAGGGCCGCAACGCGCAGAAACCCGAAACATACCCCCTTACGTGAACGTACGGGATCAGTACCGGGCGGTTCCCCTGATCGGCGGTGCGGGCTCCCTGCCGGCGTACTCGTTCGCAAAGGTACTAACTCAACCACCCTCGCCGGAACTGTTCAGCGGCAAGACAGTGTTTGTAGGTGCCACAGCTGCCGGCTTCGGAGACGTACTGCCAACGCCTTTCTCAGGACTCAGCCGCCCCTTGCCCGGTGTTGAATTCCACGCCAACGTGTTTTCTGCGCAGGCCAGCGGGCTGCTTATTCGCCTGGCACCGAAGTGGGCGTCGGCTCTTCTGGCATTGGCAACGATTCTGGTACTCGCGCTTGCCCTGCCCTCCATGCGGCCGGCACGCACCCTCCTGGCCTGCGCAACTGCCGTAGGTGCGCTGGCCGGGTTGTACCTGTTCATGTTAATGGCTCTCCGATGGTGGGTGCCACTGGCCAGTGCGATGATCGTTCCTTTCCTGGCCTTCCCGGTATCCAGCGGCCTTCGCCTGGCCATGACCAACCGCTTCCTGAACCGCCAGTTGGATGATCTGGCCAGGAGCCCCCAGGTTGCCCTGCCTGCGCCTTCAGGCCGGCACCCGACACAACTTCTGGAGTATTTCCAGGCTCTGTTCCAGCCCACCGGATGGCTGCTCACGGAGGAGCGCAATATTTTGTCCAGGCGGGACCTCTCCCCCGCCGACATTCCGGAAGACCTGCGCCCTGGCCACTGGCTCCATGACAGCAACCACAGTTGGATTCAGCTCTTGCGAGGAAACACCCGCTACCATCTTGGCCTGGTACTGCCCAACGACCTCGGCCGCGAAGCCATCCAGCGCTATCTTCGAAGGCTCCACCTTGAGCCGACCGCACCGGCAAACCGCATCGCCAGGCCCAGCGAGAACATCTCCGCACGAATCGAGCGGGTCCGCGTTGCCACGGATCGGCTGAATCATATGCAACAGTTCATCCGCAGGAGCTTCGAGCGAATGCCCGACGGCATCATCGTGACCGACGAACTGGCTGTTATCCGCTTCGCCAACGGCCATATCGAAGAATGGTTCCAGGAACCCATGCCAAGCCTGGGCGGCCTTCCTCTCGTTAAACTCCTTGAAGGCCACGACCCCCGGGAAACGCCTCCCTGGCATGAAACGGTTTCAGACACCCTCACGCTGCGGCAGAGCCGAACCGTGGACCTGAGAATTCGCGACAAGGACTTTTTGATCCACTTTGCCCCGTTTGCCCTGCCCGACAGCGACGAGCAGGGCATCATCGCCAACATTTCCGACATCTCGGAACTGCGAGAGCAGCAGCGCCAGCACCGCGAGGCCATCGACTTTATTTCCCACGATGTCCGCTCACCGCTGGTCTCCCAACTGGCGCTGATTGAGCAGCTCAAACGCGACCCCAGCCACATTGAGCAAAGCCAGTTGGACCAATTGGGCAGACTCGCCCGGCGAAGCTATCACCTGGCCGAGGAATTCGTGCAGCTTGCCCGGGCCGAACAACTCACCGAGACCCGGTTTTACGAATGCGAATTCCTCGCCATCATTGAAAACGCCCGGGACAGCGTCAGTGAACAGGCGGTGGAGAAACAAATACAGCTTCAGTTGCAGGGCACGGAAGATCTCTGGCTCCGGGGTAACGCGGAGCTCTTGGAGCGAGCGGTGATCAACCTGCTCACCAACGCGGTTCAGTACAGCCCGGGAGGTTCCGCCGTCAGCATTCAGGTATTCCGGGCAGGCCATCAGGCGTGCCTTGCCATCGCCGATGAAGGTTCCGGTATTGATCCGGAAGAACTGCCCTACCTGTTTGACCGCTACCGGCGCCAGAAAAGCAGCGAGCTGGCAGGAGTACATGGCACCGGGCTCGGACTTTCCTTCGTGAAAACCGTGGTGGAAAAACACAAAGGGGAAATTTCGGTATGGTCAACTCCGGGCGCAGGCTCTTCCTTCACCCTGAAGCTGCCGATCACCGACCCGATGGCGTGAGACCAGGCGTCTTCGGGCAACAGGTTGCCAGCTTCAGGAACTGATGGCCTTGCTGACTGCTTCGGAGGGCTCGCTGGTCAACCCACTGATGTCCTGAACCTGAATGGTGAAGTACCAGGTGCCTTTCTCCAGGCCGCTTACTTCGTAAGACATCTCCGCCTCGGCCGCCGCATTGCTGACAATCACTTCCTTGCTGAGATTACCGGTATCCTGACCGTACCGGATAACGTACTTGTCCAGCTCGCCCATCGGGATACTCTCGCCGTTAACCCGGGTAAGCGGTGCACGCCAACTTAAAACCGCAGAGCCCTCCGGTGACGAGGCTGGCGTACTGGAAGCGCTGGAATCACCACCTCCCCCACACCCTGCAAGCAGCACTCCAAGAACAAATGCGGCAATCCATGCCTTAGACATTTTTACGACGCATCCCATATTAACTTAACACCAATTTTCCGTCGAATTTGTGAAATTTTATAAAACGAGGCGGATTATCAACGTGACGTCGGTCATTTTTCTAATTAAAAAATTGTCAATTTTTCGTCATACCATGGTAATGACGTAAGGAAAAGTGCTGATATGGCGGGCATTTTTTGCCTGGCGGGCAAGTCAATAATGGTGAGCGGCGGGGCAACTTCCAATAGCTCGTGTAAGCGGGCGATTTACTGCCTAGGAGCCTGCTCTTTCATTGCCTGAATATCCCTGGGCGCAACCCCCAAGTCACCCCACTTTTCCGGATGGCAGGTAAACAGCAGTATCTGGTGCCGGTTGGCGGCGTCGAACAGAATGCGTTTTATGTCTTCCAGACGGTCCGTGTCGCTGTGCACCAGGGTGTCGTCCAGTATCACCAGAGTGGGCCTTCCAGCTTCGCGCAGCAGGTCTGCGTAGGCGAGGCGGCTGATCAGCCCCATTTGTTCGCGGGCGCCAAAGCTTAACTCGGCAATCTGCCCCAGTTCGGTGCCCCGAGTGAACGTGCCCGGCCTTAAGTGCTCATCAACTTCCAGAGTGGCTTGCGGGAAGAGTAGCGAGAGGTAGTGGTCCAGGTGCTTTTGCAAAGGCGCCTGCAGGCGCCGGGTCAGTGCCTGTCGTTTTTCCGTCAGCAATGAGAGCAGAAGGTTCAGCGCCCGGGCGCGACGATGCAGCTCCTGGTAACGTCGATTGCACCGCTCAAGCCCGGCCACTTTGTCGCTGAACTGCTCTTCCAGACCTTCGGCACCCCAGGCTTCCAGCCTCACCTGTATATCTCTCAATTCCCGTTGCCGCTCTTCCTGGGCCTGGCGCAGGTTGGTGATGCTGCGCTGGTAGCGTTCGATGTCCTGCTTCAGGATCGCCGGGCGGGCTTCCTGTATTTCCTGCTCACGGGCCTGCAGGGTGGCCTCCAGACGAACCCGCCTTTCTTCAATTTCAGCCAGCTCTGTTGAGAGCCTCTGGAGCTGTTTCTGGTGTTCCGGGTTTTGCACTTCGTCCTGCAACTGTTGCCACTCGGATTTAGCATTGTCGCGGGTCTGGCGACGGGTCAAGAGCTCCGTTTGGTGCTTGCGTTCCTCGGCCTCCGCTTCCGCCAGCCGGGTTTCCGCCCGGGTACGCCGTGCTTCTGCTGAGGCAAGGTTGGTCACCTGTGGCGGCTGGCCTGGCTCTGGGGCCGGGCTGTTTTGCAGTTCAGTTTTTGCATTTTGCAGGCGGGATTCGGTTTCTTTCTGCTCTGCCAGTAGCTGGTCGATACCCATGGGTGCAACAGACTTGAGCAACTCGCGGGTATGCAGCAGCGCCCTTTCGGCGGCCTCACAGGCAGCCACGCGATACTCAGCCTGCTGAACGGAGCTCACCCCGAGTGTTTTCATCTGTTCGGCCAGGCTTTGCTCCAGCGCCGAAAGTTTACGGCGGGTACTGGCAAGATCCTTCCCACCTGGGGTGATCCCCAACGTGCCCACACCGGGAATCACGAGGCTGGATTCCTCGAGCAATTGTCTCTCGCCCTGCCCCTCCAGCAGCTCCTCATTCAGAGCCAGCCTGGCACTCGGCTCCAGCCGCCAGGTTAATCGGGTTGCGATGGTCTGCGAGCGAATATTCTCTTCTTTCAGTTCATACCCGGTGTCCTTCAGGATTTTCACCGCCTGGCCATCAATCTGGTTCTGCCGTGCCTGGTCTCTCGCTTGTTCGAGCTCATGCTGGTACTGCCGGGCCTTCGCAAGATTCCGGTCCAGGGTCTGGCATTGCTGTTCGAGCCGGCCGATGTCCTGCTCCAGCCGGGAACGGGTTTCCTGCAGGCGAGCCTGTTCAACCTGCTTTGCGGCGACTTCATAAGCAGATTTTGCCTCCCGGACCTTGCTTGCAATGGACGGGCTGCGGGCCTCAGCCTGCTCCAGTTCACGCTGGGCGTTATCAAGTTCTGCTTTGCGGGTATCCAGTTTTTTGTTCAGGCTTTGCAACTGCTCCTGATTCTGCCGTAACAGTTGCTGGTTGTTCTGCAGGTGGGTCAGGGTTTCTTTTTCCTGAACCTGTAGTTGTTCCAGTTTCTCGACGTGCCGGTACCGCTCCCTGGCCTGTTCAAGCTGGCGTTCAGCCTCTTCCCAGGGGCGCTCGTGCCGGGTGCGCTCGTAGTCCTGGGTCAGTTTGCCAAGCCGGTCTACCTGCTCCCGGTATTTCTGGATGCGCGCCTGCAGTTCGTCGATTTCCTGCTGGTGCTCTTCCCGCTCTTTCTCCAGTTTCTGGTAATCGCCACGGGGTTTGCCGGTCGGCGTGAACAGTTCACTCCAGCGGGCTCTGACCTGTTCGATCAGTTCGTCACCACCGGTGCTGGCCACTTCACCGACCAGGGAATTGAGCGCTGATTTGAGGTGATCGCCCGCATGCTCCACCGCCTGTTCGATGTTCTGCCCGGCACCCTGCTCAACCCACAGCAGCCCGGGCACGCCCCAGTGCTCGGGCTTGCTGATGCCCTTGGCGGAGAACTGGAAGCCAAGGAGTTCCGCGAGCTTTTCTTCGGCCTCGTCTTCGCTGTAGCTGTCCAAACCGATCTTGAGGTCGCAGCGTTTGCGCTGGAGAAAACTTTTTACCAGGTGCCAGGACTTTTGCCGGACCTCAAAGTCCAATGTGATGGTTGGGGCTGCCGCAGAATCGCCCCAGGGGCGAAGATCCTCAACAGAGCTGGTCCGGTAACGCTCAAAGAAGGCGGCACGAATAGCCCGCACCAGGGTGCTCTTGCCGGACTCATTGGGGCCGTGAATCAGATTCAGCCCCGGCTGCAGGTCGTCCATCACAAACGGCTGCCGGAACTGGCGAAGCTGTTCCACTTTCAGACGACGAAGTTTCATTCGCCGGCCTCCCGTTTCCGGTCTTTCAGCAGCCCTGCCAGAATGGCGAGCGCATCCCGTGCAGCCTCTGCGTCGTCGTCTTTTTGCGGGTTTCTGAGATGCTCGATGACTTCCCCTACGTATCCATCCGCCTTCAGGGCGGCAATATCCTCGTCGGTAGGTTCCAACTGTAACCTGCTTCGATCACACTGGATGCTCCGGAACCTGGCCTCGGCCACGGACAACGCATCAATCAGTTTCTCCTCACCCGCCAGAGTGACCGCCCCTTCCAGGCGGAGATCAACCACGGATGACTCGGGTAGTGCCTGGAGTCTTTCCAGCATTTGGTCCAGATCGGATTCAACAGTCAAGGTTTCGCGCCATTGGTGCCACTGGTAGCGGGCGGTCTCCACAGGTGTTACCTTCGGCAACTCTCCTGGCCCGGGCACATCGACGATCAGGGCGTAGCCGGCACCGTTGTTCCGGAACCGTTCAGGCTCGGGAGTGCCGCTGTACCAGGTGCGCTCATCAATCTGCTTGGTACCGTGCCAGTCGCCAAGGGCGAGATAATCCAGACGGGCTGCTTCGGCACGGTTCGGCAATATGGGATTGGCGGAGTCAATGTCGTCGGGCAACACACCTTGCACACTGCCGTGGGCAAGGCCAACCCGGATCAGGCGTTCCGGGGTTTCCCACGTATTGAAGATTTCAGTGAGATCACTGTAGGTGTTGCGTTGCGTCAGGGGTGCGCAGAGGATCGCCAGGCCTTGAGGCTCGAGATGGATAATGCCCGGCTCCAAAGCCAGATGAGCATTTTCTGGCACCGCACCGAGGCGCTTGGCTCTTGTCCAGACGCTTTCCGCCAACGCCGCATCGTGGTTTCCGGGCAGCATTACCCAAGGGCCCGCAAATTCTTTGATAGCGTTGAATGCGCGGCGAATGGTTCGGTCCGCGACGATCTGGGCGTCAAAGACATCTCCTGCCACCAGGACCGCATCGCACTGGTGCTCGTTAGCCAGGCGGGCGATTCTTTCAATGGCCTCAAAGCGTGCTTCAACCAGCGCCGCGCCGTCTTCTGTTTCGAAGCGACTGAATGCCCGCCCCATTTGCCAGTCTGCTGTGTGTAAAAACGTGGGCATCTTGCCTTCCCCAGATCAGTACGAGCTTGCAGAGGGAAGCGAGTGTAACAAGAAACCTGGGCGATGATCCGCTCAGGCCTTGCGAATAAATTCCTGCAGGCGAGGTGCGATTTCCTCTCGCCAGCGGCGACCGTTAAACGTGCCGTAATGGCCGACTCCCGGCTGCAAGTGGTGCACCCGGCGGTCGTCGGGAATGTTGGTGCAGAGTGTGTGGGCGGCACGGGTTTGACCGGGGCTGGAAATATCGTCCTTTTCCCCCTCGATGGTCATCAGCGCCGTTTTTCGGATGGCCCCGGGGTCTACCAGCCGACCGCGGTGCCTGAAGCAACCACGAGCCAGGTGAAACTCCTGAAAGACACGTTCGATGGTGTCGAGGTAGTAGGCATCGGGCAGATCCATCACCGCCAGATATTCGTCGTAAAACTCTCTGTGACGGGCGACCTCTTGCGCGTCATCATCGCGAATAGACCGGAAAAGCCCCCGATAGGCACCCAGGTGACGGTCGAAGTTCATATTGATAAACCCCGTCAGCTGTAAAAAACCGGGGTAAACCTTGCGCATGGTACCCGGATAAGGCGCCGGCACGGTATGGATCAGGTTGCGTCTGAACCAGGAAAGTTTGTGTTTGCTGGCCAGCTCGCAGGGTTCTGTTGGATCAACGCGCCCGTCCACCGGGCCACTCATCAGGGCCAGAGAACGGGGCGCCGACGGGTGATCATCCTGGGCCATCAGTGCGGTAGCCGCCAGCACCGGCACGACCGGCTGGCAGACCGCGAGAACGTGGGTATCTGGGCCTATATGGTCAATAAAATCAATAACATAATCAATGTAGTCGTCGAGCCCGAAATTGCCTTCCGAAATTGGCACCCTGCTGGCGTCACGCCAGTCTGTGATGTAAACATCATGCCCCGGCAGCATGGCTTCCACCGTGCCCCTGAGAAGCGAAGCAAAATGGCCGGACAGTGGCGCCACGATTAGCAGCTTTGGGTCATCGGGACGATCAATGTTGCGCTGGAAGTGCTTCAGTTGGCAGAAGGGCTTGCGTTTGACGATGGTCTCTCTGACCAGAACCGTCTCGCCGTCGCAAACCGTTGTCTCCAGATTAAAGGCAGGCTTCGGGTAACGCCTGGTGAGATCCTCAAACACGTTGAGCGCCGAGGCAATACTGCGGGTTCCGGGAATTCTGGAGCAGGGATTCAACGGGTGTCGAAGCAATTGGCTCTGGCCGCTTGCCAGCAAACGGGCGGGTTTCAGGGCCAGCCGGCTCAGTTCGTGCGTGTAGTACATCATCATGCGCATTATCCTGTCGGAGTTCAGTTGTTTTTCTGGACAATGCGTTCAGCATACGCCTGTTTGTCGATCAGTGCGAAGACGAAAAAAAAGCAGATCAGTCGACGACTGATCTGCTTTTATAAAATGGTAGCGGGGGCTGGATTCGAAGGTTATGAGGAGGACACCAAGGGCGACTAATAAATAGTCGCTATTTGGCCTAAAGTTGCATGAAATCACATGATAAGAGATGATTGCTCATAATTTCGCCATGGTATTAAGAGCGATCAATGACAAAAAACGTCGTGCAGGATTGGCACAGATCTTCAGCGACTACTGCGGACAATATGACCTTAAGGCTCGGAGAGCGCTTTGGTGACCTGTGTCATTGGGCGGTGGACCAAGGGCTGGAGTTTCCAGTCGAGCTGAGTTTCCACATCCTCGGCTTAGACGAGTTCACGGTTGGCTTTGAAAACCTGGTCCAGGAGTTACGGCATCCTGAATCCGAGTCCATCCTCGCAGACTGGTCATTCAACCCAGTTGTCCACGAGCTAAAGAAATTCGCTGACGGGTTTGCTGCTGATTCAAGGTTGCCCAAACTCTACCCCAGCATTGGGCACGGCGGGGGTGCTAAGAGGAACAAGCGACAGTTCAAAGATCTCGCAAGCCGAACTTTTTTGTTGAGCTTGATTGTTAACCCGCTGGCCGCTAACACGGATGAAGAAGTCTTTTGTAATCGACGGCGCTTGCGTATCTGGCTCATTGGTCAAGCAGCGATTCGGCTCATTGATTTTGGTTGTGTTGCAGATACCTCCGTTAGCAGTGCGGCCAGGTTCTTACAAGCCGACTCGCTCGACAGTCGTTGGGCATTGATTGACGAGTTACTAAGTAGAACAAAGAAGCTGATCGGCTCCGCTCCAAATTCCTTTGAGAACTTCACCTCTGCAATGGAGAATGCGGCAGGTGTGATGAGGGAAGTAAAATCTCGCCCGAAAAGCCATAACGAATTTCTCAATGCGATACTCTCCATCGCGAGCGGCTCGTATCACCAAATCGAATCGCGAACTTCAGCAAAAACCACTGCGATTCCCCTTCATTTAAGATCCAAGCCCTCCCCGATTGATGAGTTGCCGTTCGAGTCTGGAGACTCGACGTACAGTGTTATCCCCTCGGTTTCTGATGACGATGAGGGCGAAACCTTTTCGTACGTCACTGAAGTTGATCCAACGGATAGTGCGGCCCAGCAAACTCTCAGCTCCGGAAGTGTGTTCATGCAGACAATGGAACTGGCCCATTATCTGCCGTGGACCTGGGATCGCCTTTTGCCTCCTGAGGTTCAGTTGGTCGAGTCCTGGGTTGAGCGCACATTGCAAACGATGGACAGGAGAGACCGGTTTGGCGGTGTTCTGGTTTGGGCAGCCATACAGTTATCTCGATCACTTCAGCTGGTTGAGCGAATACCAATTGGGACCGAGATGACCGATGAATGGAGCCTGAGTCCAGACTTCATGTTTCTTAAGCGGCGATCGCCGAGACGCCACAGTGCGTGGCGCCCTGATGACGTTAGTAGGAATCTCGTCGAGCCATTCCGTGACGATCTAGCCATCATCGTTCCAGAAAAAGTTAAGCAGTCCCTGGAATGGGTGATTGATGCCAACGAGTCTGGCGGGGAGCTCACCCTGGGGGCGGTCTGGAATAAGCTGTCGGAGATCAAGCTGGAAACCTGGTTCAATGGCCAGGCTGAGAAGCACTTTCCTCGGGTCACCAGCGCAAAGTTGGCGCAATGCAAAGGTCAGCAGTTATTCGGTCGAAGCGGCGACTTCAGCTTTTCGAGGTTGTTGGCGTCACATCCGAGAAGCGCACTTCCGGGAGCTTGTAGCTATGCTACTTGGGACGTTAAAGCGATCGAAAAAGGCTTACAGCTAGAAGTAACGAAAGGGCCCAACGAGCAAGATTCCCTTCATGTAATGGGAAGTCTTCTGGCCCCGCTTGAGTCAGTTCTGTCCGAGGAAATTCAGCAAGCCACGGAAAAGCTCGAGCAAGCAAGAGGACGAGGGCTTGTTTTCTATCACAATGTGCTGGGCCAGTATGTTGTAACGGCACTTTACGCTGCAAGTGGCGCCCGCCCGTTGAGGGATCCGTTTGAATCGATTCATCACTTCTCGTTATCGCGCCAGTGCGTCTACATCAACGACAAGAATGATGAAGGGCTCCATAACGGTCGTTTGGTTCCATTGCCGCAGGCTGCGATTGAGTTGCTGGCGCTCTATCTTGGTCATCTGAACCACTTGAGTCAGGCTATCGGTACCCACCGCCCAGAGTTGGCGGAGCAAATAGCCGACATGGTCCAAGGGCCTACGGCTATGCCGAGCATACCGTTGTTCTTTCTTCTTGATGACCACCTTCGCTGGCACTCCATGGCTGATGCCGCTGACCTGAGTTGTTCGCTGTTCGACTGGGGGCTGCCCAATAATTTGTTTCGCCACAGGTATGCCCAGCGGTTATTGAAAGAAGGGGTTGACCCGGAAGTCATCGAAGGGTGGATGGGGCATGCGGAACGGGGGGCTGCAAGTTACGGTGATTATTCCGCCCGATGTTGGGCAGAAGACGCAAAGAACTACCGCGATGTGATTGAACACGTGTTTCGTTCACTGCCCTTTGCGCTTCCAGCATCACTCCCGGAGCCGCCCCTGCTGGTTCTAGCCGACACCCCACCAGGAAGCTATAGAGAGCCCGAGGTGTTTGGGCACAGAGCCCGAGCCCGTGATCGGAAGAAAAAGCTGAAAGCCGCGATTCAACAGGCCCGGGCAGATATTGAGTTGATCCTGAATGGGCGGCCACTTAACGAAATCAGTGATGACGAACTGGTCCGGCTGAGTCATCGGATGCTGTTAAGAGAAAATCACTTGCCGCACCCGCAGGCCAGTGTACGTTTTCGGGTCCTTACCAAGCTCATGACACAGCCCGGGCAAGAGACCGATTCGATTCCTGAACCCAAAGGTAGCGACCAGAAAGAACGGGATGGGGCGCTGGACTCTGGAGCAGCAAGACAGAAAATCCTGAAAAAACGACTCATCAAGGTCAGCGATGAGCGATCGTTGATGAGTCCAGACATTGCAGCGTCTCTGACGGTGTGTGACCGCTTGCTACACTGGGCTGAGCTAACCAATAAATCCTCTTACAAGGCGAAGCTGTCGAAAACCCGTGCCCTTTGCTTGGGAGCCGTGCTGTTGTCGGTGGAAAAGCGGCTCGGATACCAGCAGTTATTGCTCGATGTGATCAAGGGGGATAATTTTCGTCTGATACAGCACAAGCGTCAGTATTTCTTCGAGTACAGCGAAACGCTCACGTCGGATGATTTCGTGACGCCGGTACAGAGGCTTGAGGTCAGTTTTAAGGTCGCCAGTTTGCTGGCCTACGGGTGGGGTAAGAAGTGCGGAGCCACTCTGCCGGCGCCCAAGGAGATAACCGAATTCAAGGGTCTGTTAGCGATCTATCAAGACAACCATTCAGGTCACCCTGATCCGTCAATGTTGGAACTGGTTGACTGGTTGTGCGGTGTCATCAATCAATCCAACCTGGCTGATATGCCTGGGATTGTTGCGGCGGCGTTGAGTGACCGCGCGCCACCAACCAGTGCTTCGATGTCGGATTTCGCCCGCATCCTTCATGACCGCGTTATCGATTTGCCAGGTGACGAGGATCAGGCTGCCGAACTTCCATCAAGACTTCCTGCGCGCTTACGAGATCAGGAAACCGATAAGACGCGACTCCAGGAAAACGCAAAAACCTTCACTCAACTCGTCACGGCTGCCTTGAATGAGTATGAGCCGAGACAGTCCAAAGCCCTTGAGTGCGATAAAAGTATTCAAACGATCTGTGAGAACTATCGTGGTTTGATCAGCCCGAGCTTGATTCTCAGTGGTCTATGGATTGCCGATCATGCTCGGCGTGGAAAAGCTAAATGGCGAAAGCGGTTCGATGCTTTCGCCAAGAATACGTTGACGACGTATTGGAGCTTGTTGTCCCCGGCGGTTCGGGGCTTGCTGTATGACGTTGATTTGGTGGGCCTCGACAGCGATGAGATCACGGAACTGTGCGCCGACATGCTGGAGTACAAAACTCTCACATCCCGGTACACCGGAGCGTTCGGCAAAAGACTCAAGGATTTTTTTAATTGGGCCTCACGGTACGGCGTGGCCTCGCCTGAGTGGGATGAGCTGGATATCACCAGTGATTATCGGTCGGTGAGCCCTGGGCTGATTACTGAAACTGAGTACCAGGCTGCGCAACAGGTCATTCAGGAAGACGGTAGTCTGGAGGTCGATGATAAGAGGATGCTGGGATTTGTTCTTCTCCTGACCTACCGTTTTGGCTTGCGAGCCAAGGAGGCAATCAATCTATTGCGCAAAGATTGGTGCGAAGATGAGCGGTTCCACTGGGTCCTGGTTCAAAATAACCAGTACCGGAAATTGAAAAGCAAACCAAGTCGTCGTGCTGTGCCTTTGCTTTTCACGCTGTCTGAGATCGAGCAAGATCTCATTGATGGTGTTCTGGCCCGCTATCAAACGATTGCCTGGCCAGAAACCAATCGGCCCATTCTCTGTGAAACCTCGGACAAAGGGGTTCCGGTGCTCACCAGTCTTGCGCCGCGGATATCCGAGGCGTTGATTCGTATTCTTCGCAGTGTCACGGGCAATCCCACACTGGTTCTTCATCACTGTCGCCACAGTTTTTACAACCGGATTGTTCCAGCGCTGTTCGGCCTCGATAGCCCTCTGTCGAATAAGCTAACTGACGTCCTCGATCATCCTGCCTTGAAACGTTTGATACTGGGTGAAGCGGATGGTGTCTCACGTCGAAGTGCAATGGCTGCAGGCCGCTTGATGGGGCATCGCTTTCCGAGTACAGGGCTCAAAAATTACTGTCACCTGGTGACGGATTGGATCGATCGGTTGACTCCGGTAGTCCACCAGCGAGCCCGCAAGTTAGCCGGCGTTGTTCAAATTTCCGAACTGCCAACGAGACCGGCAACGGCCTCTCCGGAAATGGTAGCTGCACTGGATTACCCGGCCCCTACGTTAGGTGCCCTCTTGAGAACACTTCGGCTTGTGGGGTTGGGGCAACGCTACGAGCGGGCCGCAGAGCTCATGAAGATTCATCCTAACGTTCAGGCGCAGTTGAAGTCCCTCATCAACCTAGCAAATGATCGCATGAGGTTCAGCTCACCCACTGACAAAAACGTAAAATTGAAGGGTGAGGATTGCCCTAATGCTCTGCTGGAGACCGTCTCGGATCAAGCCTGGAGCAGACTGATCCATCACGCTGAGTCTTTAAGTGAGGAAAAGGTTCTTGGTTGGAGCGGTGTCTCGACCGATTACCTGGATGAACTTCGCTACATGGTGAGCCCGAATCGCCAACTGCTCATGTACCAGGCTTCGCATTTTGCATTGGTAAAACACGTTACGGATTTGTTTCAAGTACCGAGTAGTCAATTTAAAGTTGTTGCAAAAAATGGACGCGCGGAGATCATGACCGAAATGCGGGCTGCTGGTTTTGATGTGCTTCCGGATACCTCAATCAGGTTCAACCTGGATGGCTTTTCAGTGTATATGCAGGATCGAGGTACGAACACTAACGTTAAGGACTATGGTGGATTGGTACTCTCGCGATCTAAGGCTGGAATTGTCCGCAATTCCTTTGAGCTCGTTCTGGTATTCCTCGCTGTCGGTGTTCTGATCCAAATAGACACCGGCACCATCGGCATCGGTGCCGCCTAGGACGACAATCAGTAGCGCTCTACAGCGCCAACTGACCGCAAACGATTTTTGTCTGAATTTCCTCTTCGGTAATGGGTCGGATATCCTTCACGTAGCGCCTAACAACACCTTTGAGGTCTTGTCTCTTGCAAACGGTAACCTCGACGGCTTTGATAGGTTCGAGGAAGGCCTCGGCGGCGATGCGCAGCTGGTTTTCCTGCTCAGCGGTGTATGTATCTGTTCGGTCCGTCTGAGGTTGTCCCGTATCGTTGATTTTCCGAAGAAAGATCGACAAATCATCCGCTTTGATTCCATCGGATAGCGCCAGAAAAACCTCGTCACTTGAATCTACGACATCCGACTGTGCCGGTTTGATTTTGCCCTGAATGGGGAGCGGTTGGAGACCTGAATTGGGGAACGAACATTCAAACGGTGCGGTGATTGTCTGGTTCTTATGTTGTCGACGGTACTCTATGGCTGCTTCCCTCACAAACTTGCGTTGCTCGGCAGTAAGGGTTGTCGAGGGCGGCGAGAAGATATCCGCGCCGAACTCCAGAATTGACGAAGTAAACTCAAACAGGACCTGACGCAGCTTCTCTACCGTGGCATCGCCAACGTGCTCTGACGCCGACTTTACGAGGAGAAGGATAAAAAATGGGTCAGACGGGTCCCAAGCTTCGATCAGACAGTCCTGGGATGTAAATGTCAGTTCGTCCTCTAAAATAAACGTTCCGGCGTAGTCCTCGAATAACGCAAGCACCCCTCCCAGAAAATTATCGAGCGCAGGATTTTTGGTGCGCTTCCGATTAATTGCGTAGACATGATCTGAAAGTGGACTAAAAGCGCTGTTCTTCAGACGGATAAACGTTATGGTGCTTCCAAACAAATGAAGTTCCTGCATGATGGATCTCCAGCATCGAATTTGATTCATCGCACTCAAGGGAAGGAACTTCAGAACGGCGGTGGTGTTGATTTCGGCACCTTCACGATGTATTCCTAGAGCTTCCCCATGAACTACAGCAGACGTTATATCCGCATTTTCATTTCGGCTACCGTAACCCTACATCTTGTCCAGGTATCCGGACTTTTGGCCACAACAGAGAAAGTGTATTTCTAATCACTGATACTTTTGGTCGCCAAACTGTCTTTTTTCGTGGCTAATACAACGAGATGGTAAGAAGTCACCAAATCTTTTGGTCGGCAGATGGAACCGATGAGGAGATTGAGGGGGAGGGGAACAAAATAGCAGATACTGGGAAAAGGGATTGAGCGGACTGGAGGAGCCCGTGAGTTCATTGTTTCCATTCCACTGATTTCAATGCCTGACAGCCAGCTTAGTTATCCCGCGTGCCAAAGCACAATGCCGTCCATGGCAAGGTTTTCGAGTAGCTCTGGGTTGGAGTAGTCCCTCGGGCTCGCCCGTTCACGCTCCCAGATTGGCAGGGCCTGAATCAACACACCAGTATCCAAAAGCACATCAAACGCCAGACCAGCCATCTCCATCTTGGTCTCAACGAAATCCCCTGGCTGCCCGGCCAAAATCACCGCGACATCGGCATCGCTTTCGTCGTGACAATCACCACGGGCCCGGCTGCCAAACAGGATCATTTGAACGATATCGAAACGATCGGCCAGCTTTTCACGAAAACGCAGGACCGCCTCCCCAATATCAACCTGCTCACCCATAACGACCTGTTCCAGACCAACCGGCGCAGCCTGTTCCCACTCCCGAACTATTTCTGGCATGGGGGCGCTGGGGTCACACTGAGCCATAAGGTCATTCAGTCTGTATGATTTTTTCCCTGTCATAACTCTACCTTCTAGTGCTTCTACGCCCCCAAATCACTAGGGCATGCAGCGCTCCGGTTTCCTGGCTGGAGAACCTGTCGAGTGGTTGGTATTCACCATCCCACTCCTGAGCATGTCGGTACCGGACAACCTGTTCTGAGGTGAGCTCGACAATATCGTCGAACCCTGTTTCGTAACCCTCAACGAGCACTGGCGTATCCGGTGGCAGGGCTTCCAGGCGCGCAATCAGTTCTTCTGCTGTCACGTTAGACACCCTCAGAGTATGGAAGATTCGTCGTCATCCAGATTAACGCGCACACTCTTTTCATTCATCCGCTCTTTGCACAGGTCAACGAGTACGTGATCATCAATTGATGTTGCAAGCCATTCAGGTAACTCGCCCTTGTCCGGCACAGGCATCCATCCAGCAATAGTGATGCCTTCAGGGATATTGACCCACTGCCCATCCACAGCATAGGCATCAGTAATGCCGCTGTTTCCTCGACCAAGCCAATGCCCGAGGTACAGAGCGATAACAACCTCCATATCCGCTGGCATTTGTTCTTTACAGTTAATCCACGTCATTAGACTCGCCATCTCCGAGGATTCTTAATCATTCAGATCAACCTGGCACTTTTCCTGAAGTGGTGGACTTTCCTCGGTCAAATTTGACCGTCTCAAACGTCCACCACAATTGGCGCGTTGCGCGGCTCATACCGTACGGTGCAGGCACTGGCATTGATCAGGCGCGTTTTTCCCCGCAGGTACTCCCCATAGCCTTCATGGATATGGCCAAAAATGTGCGCCTTCAGTGAAAGCTGATGGATTCGAGCTAGCAGATCAACGCAGCCTACATTTTGACACTTGAACCCCAGGTTCGCCTCATCACCAATACCTTTGGGTGGCCCATGGGTGATGAGCACATCGGTGTTATCAGGAATTAGCTGCCATTTCTGGTACAGCGGTTCACCACGCTCCAACATGAACGCCCAATCCATAAACGTGGGCGTCCAAGGTGAACCCCAAAATCGAATGCCCTCGATCTCCACGCTGCTGTCTTCCAGGTAAACCGCATTGGTCAGCGCCTCTCGGGCCAATTCTGGAGTTTCCTGAAACGCCCAGTCATGATTTCCGGCAATCACAATCTTATGCCGGTGCGGCAGCATTCCAAGCCAATCGTTGAGGTCTTCGATGTTCTCCAGTGTTCCTTGGCCCAGGCAATCACCGGCATGAATTAGCACGTCGCCATCGGGAATATCTGGAATGCGACGGTGCAGGCTGTGAGTATCTGAGATACAGACCAGCTTCATTCAGTCCACTCCTATGGCGTTAACAGTTCTGGTTCCAGGCGCCAATCCATATAAGGAAGCAATTGGCCCATGTTGCGCGCATCGTTCACACTGCAACCGTACTCAATAATTTTTATATTGTGGAAGCCTTGCAGCACGCCCTCCTGGCTTAACCGGGATTCCCAACAGTTGGCTTCGAGATCTACGATCAGCAGTTTGCCATTATTCATGTCGCGGCACCTTTGCCACCATGTCTACTAATTGGTGCGCCGGCATCAACGGCACCCGACCGGTTTTTGCCAGAGTATCAATCCAGAGCTGATTGCCCTTCTGAACCATCTCGTCGGTCCCAATGTGGCCCGACACCACGGCCGAGATGCCCGAAATGGCATGATCCGCCCCCTGCGCCCGGCTCCAGGGCCAGGTACACTCAATGGCAAAACGCTCTGAGAAGGGGCTGTCCTGAACGGTGCACCAGTCATCGAATGGACTTTGGGCATGCACCAACCCGAGTTGGCCGTCCTCGCATTCCAACGTGATGGTGAGTGGAAACTGGTAACGGCATCGGGTTGCCAGGCTCGTATAGGAAACCTCGTCAAGGGTCGCGGCCCAGTCACCGCCCATGCCCCGATGCTTGTATCGGCTTCGGCTATCTTCAGCGCCAGCGATAAACATTAACTCATGGTTGCCCATCACGCTGTGTACCCAGTCCGTTGTCAGCACCCACTCCAGAAGAGCCCGGGATTCGGGCCCGCGATCAATCGTGTCTCCCAGCAGAAACAGACGATCAACCACTTTGTTGAAACCAGCATCCGACAACGCGGCTTGCAGAGCCTTGAACTCGCCGTGAAGGTCACCACAGACCCAATCCACTCCGGTCGGATTGGCGGCAAAAAGTCGGTGCGGGGTCAGTCGCATGCTCATCAATAAGCACCATATGTAGGCATATTGCCTTTCATTAACAACAACATATGGCTACAGGCTAGCAATGCCAATCAAAAAACACCAGCGTTGATACGAGCCCGGAAATCTCAGGGAGAAAGCACTGGAGTAGTGCAGCTACTCCAGTGCTCTGCCTTCAACCAGTTCCGCATGGCGTCCCCACGTTTTAACTGGCTAGGCCTCGGGTGCCCCATGTTGTGCCAGAAAGGTTTAAAGCGCCCCGGGTGAAGAGTACAGAGTGCCGTCAGGCCGGTAATGTATGTAATCGGCATAGTTATCGCCCTGCGGTGGCAATTACCCCGCCCGTTTTGCATCAAAGTAGCGTCGAACTTCCATGAGATGCTTTAGGGAGCCTCGCGCCATAAAGTCCAGGGCAGACGTTCCAGCAAAAGGAGCTTCACTGGTTTCCAGGCGAATCCGGCGGTTGGCGCGTTCGGCCGTTGGATACATGACCCTCAGAGATTCGTAGATGCCCAGAATGTAGCTGATACGCTCCAGGGTATTCCTTGAGAGCTTTGCCTGTGGCAACGCCTGATACCTGGCCAGCGTGCTCTGGGACACACCGCCGAGCATCTGCATCATTTCTTCCTCGGTGCAGCCCCACTCACGGCAGATACCAAAGAATCCTTTGAGAGCCACATGCCCTTTGGCTTTTTCGTCATCGACGGCCATTCTGTTCGTCCCTTCTTGGGCTGCTCTTGATCTTCCATAAAGTCATCACTGACGCCTTCAGAGTCGAAATACTCGTCCCAAACCGGGTCGGTCGGCCGGTCATAGCGCTTAACCGAACCTTTGAGGCGTTCCAGAGGTGTAAGCTCCTGAGGCAACGGCTCGGCCAGCTCATCGGCATGGGCGGTGTGGGGATTGAGGTCCTCCAAGAGCTCTTTTTCGGTTAGGCGTTTCATCGTCATGGTAGAGCACTCCATGGTCACAAGAGGGGCACAGATCAAGAAACCATAACCCGCTTTGATCACGTGGTCGAGTCAGTCTCGAAGTGCAACTGCGCAACAACCTGATGTTAGTTTATGCCGTTGCCTATTGATGGTAAGTGGAAACAATCGGTAATAATGTTAATGAAGATTGCGGTGTTCGGCGTGATAAACCGTGATTGAGTAAATTATCGTAAAATCCAGACTACGATATTATCTGACTCCAGAATTTCATAAGGGAACTCGCACCAATGCAGTGCAGAATTTGGAGCAGACCCCGGTTACCAATTTAGCGCCAGCTTTGTGTTGGTGATCCGAATGGAGGGTTTGAAACGTGCCATCAGAAGACGAAATTCGTGATCAACACGCCACTGAAGTGAGTCAAGACTATCTGGCCTACATTATGTCTCAAAACATCCAGAACAGCATTTCGAACTCACAGCCCGATAACGAAACTCGTCAGAAGAGCCAGCCTCTATCGCCAAAAGAAAAGGACATTCTCAAAGCCGGCGGAGCGCGGTTCACAGACGCTGACGGCCATGCCATCGAAGAAATAAGCCGCAGCCAGATCCAGCGGCTCCAGAATGAGGTGCGAGATATCATTGAGCAAGCGCTTACTCTGGACGAGGTAGCCCAACGTCTTTCCACATCAAAGGAAGCGGTTCGCGGTCTTCTTGCGAAGACACCCCCGGGGCTTTACACATTTAAGTCTCCCAGCAGAGTGTCGTTGTTTCCTCTTTGGCAGTTTACAAAGGAAGCCACTCTCCCCCATCTTCAGATCATTTTGCAGAACCTTGGCCCGGGTGTGAACCTGCTTACCCTGAACCGGTTTATGACGACCGAAAACGGTGATCTGCTGCTCGGCAACCGCTGCCTAAGCCCAAGGGATTGGCTCGCCTCAGGCCATGACCCCTCGGAAGTTGAGATACTCGCCAGAGATATCTCCGGGCAGGTATGATGAACACCCAGCACTAGATAATGCGGAGGCACCATGAATATGACAGCAGCCCTCATCGGCTATGGAAGCTTTGTCTTGTCGTTACTGGCCATTGGTGTTGTTGGGTATTGGAAGGCCGATGCCCTGGAAGCTTGGGCTAGGCGAAGATTTGAAGGCGCAAGGGGCTGAGGGATGGAGGATTCAGTGCTTTAGAATCCAGTGTAATCCCCATTGCGTATTCCGGCGAACGTGGCCAGTCATTCCGGGGATCGTGACCGTTTTGCACTCGACCATCACGCTGGAGTCGGTTTTCTACTCTGAGCGGTCACGATGGCCGTAATATGCACTTTGGCCTTTCGCAGTGATTCCCCCGTCAGATTGAGTCGGTGAGCGCCGTGCAGAAGCCGATCCAGGATGGCGTCGACCAGCCTGGCAGAGCCGCTGTAGTCGTGCCAGTGTTCGGTGGGTAGCTGGCGATGAGCGTCGAGCTAGCAAGCCCCGGCCGTGTCGGTCCTTAATCGCCGGGCTATTCCCAGAAGCAGTTAAATTAATTTGCAAGGAAGCTGAATGAACGACCGAGGAAAACACTCGACTACCTGACACCTGTGGAGAAGCTACAAAGTATATTTGCGTTGTCCGGTTGAACTCACCGTAGACTTTTTAAGACCTCCTTTTCTTCCTCCGCCCGCCGAAGTCGGAGTGACAGAATACAACTCAATTGGTGAATAGCGCCGGATATTAGAGGCTCTGCTATTTCCCTAGAATCTGAGGCAATCCGAATTGAATGGGTGTTCACGATGGACCGGAAAGCAAGGCTCTACAGAAAGTCGAGGTTGTTGGTGAAAGAAAAGGAGGTATTAAAAAGTCACTCACTCTGCATCACTAACTCCTGTGATAACAATAGTATTTGCTCCGGATTCACCGGTTAAATACATTCGCAATACATATAGCAGATCTGGAGTACTGCGGAACAATTCAGGCTTATCAATTTTAAGGCTGATTCGGGACTTTAGTTCCATATTGTTTTCAATCACTATTTTTGAGACCTCCTCCACCAAGTTTACATATTTTTTGGTCAGATCCTTATCTGGAGCTAACATTGCTTTGAAAGCTTTACCCTCATTCGCTCGGCCTCTCAAGAGCGCAAGAAGTAGTTCTAAATGCTTACAGAGGGTTGCGATCTGATATCCTTTTCCATCTCTTACGATTTTTTGGAGGTCAAATTCGAGGCACCCATATAGGCTTCGTCCTAAGCTTTGCATTTCCTCTTCAGTCAACTTAAGAACCAACTCTTTAGAGCGCCAGAAGGCTATCGACAAAACCTCCATAGTGATGGATCTGATTAACCCCTCACTATCAATAGGATTTATAACATTATCCAATAACATCTTTTGCCACGGCAACTCGGCACTACCGATGGAAAATGCAATATTCCTGTAGTACTTCCGTAAAAGCTGTTTATCCTTAACCGCATCAAGTAGTCGACTTCTCACAATTCCTGGGGCGTCCTTGTGAAGGCAGCACAAAAAGAAGAAAAGCTCTTCTTTAAGAGTGTCGGACGTACTATCAGATTCAATTATTGAAAGGGCACTTTCTACCCCTTCAAATATCGAGCTTCTAAAATGGTCAGGGACATCTGACTCTGAGAGGGAGTGACCGTGATTCCAGATAGTTAATGCAGGAAATCGAAGGCTGAAGATTCCTTTTTCAGCATTATTCATCATTCTAGAAAACTTCCCATTGATGGTATCCTGTGCCGTCTCCTGGAGGCTCGGAGGCAAGCTCTCTGAAAACGAAATATTTGCTCCAGAAGAACCTTTTTCATTTGTAAAAACATCCAGATATACCGAGCACCCTTCATGTAGGGAGTTTTCATCAACTGCCTCAATAAATTTAGAGCTGTGGCAAAAAACACTATCGCCCTCAACATCGACTCGGCAATAATATTTCCCGTTGCGGTCAGTGGCTCCCCAGTCAAAATGGCCGACTTTCCTTCTACTAAGGATAGCTTGAACTTCCTGTTCATGATTGAACGAGCTTAGCTCGTCCAAAACAGAAAGTTTAGAGCAACACCAGTCCAGAAGGTCAGAGAAGCTCTTGCCATCTTCTTTAGGAAACTTCTGAAAATCGGACCAGCTTTTACGGGCCGGGAAATCTGGAACCGGTAAGTTCTCAAGATCGGCAACCTCGCCCTCTGAAGCTGAACGCCACTCAACTCGAATAGATTTAAAACCTGCTTCCGCTGAATCCAGCGGAATGAATCTCAGTTCGTATGGATCATCAGCGCCATAAGTATAGGTCATCTTCAGCTTGCAGGCCGTGGCCTTCTTTAAAGGGAATGCTGGCGATTTCAGGTATGCAACAAAATGTAGCTCTTTATTGCCTTCTCCCTGCTGTAGAGGAAAACTGTAATGCATTTGTCCGGCTGGAAGAGTAAATGACTCTTCCACTGGTATATTCACAGTTCTGCCACGTTGCGGTGTCACTGTTGCATCTTTTACCAGATAGAAATTTTCAAAGAGCCCATCACGTACAATTCTGATCGACAGCTCTGGCAGATGATCACGCCAAAGGGCAATGTCATCAACTTCTTTCTGCCATCTGTTTAAAGTCTGGCAGCCTTTAATTGGTGACCATGCAGAGCCCAGCCACTTGTAATCCATTCGCACATCAGGTTTCCTCATTGTATCTTCAAGAGGCAGGATAAAGACACCAACTCCCCGAGAATCCCCGTTTGTAGAGTTCAGGCAGTCACTGATAGCGTGGTTTGATAATATGTTGAGATCTAGATCCTGAGTCAGAGCCTCTCGAATAGAATCCGGCAAGTGATACCAGTGATCATCGTTCACAAAAGACACCTGCCCGGAATCACTGACTAAACCATCGAAGCCGAACAAATGGAGGAGTTCTTCAGATGTCTGGCAGCCATTACGGTCAAGATTGCGGGCCATGGCAGTATGAATGCCTCTGTTTGGATTAATAACCGTAGGATGTCTTTCCCAGCTAATGCCTTGTGTCTCAGGCAATATTTCGTCCAGCTCTTTTTGGTATATTGCCTGAACTGGGGTTATTGAAATGCCGCCGTCAAATGAATCAACCACCAGCACAAAATCTTTCTCTCGAACTCTGTCCTGTACAAATTTCTTCGATGATTGCCATGCAAAGATAGCGGCTATGCTTTTGGGAAGCGGTGTCGAATCGCCAAAATAAAAATTGACGCTTTTTCTTATTCCCTCCAGATCGAAGTCATTGCCCCAATCGGGGACAAGATAGGTCAGCTTGTCCGCCTTGATATATTCACTCAACTTTTTAATAAAAAACATCGATGCACTGCTTTTGGTGTCATCGGGCAGTGTTGAGCTATGTGAAAAGAGGCTCCTCATGCTAACCGTTTCAATATCGGAATACAGGGCGATTGATTTTGCGTAACCGCAGTCTATTACCGCCCCTCCATTAATATTTAAGGGCCAGCGCTGTTGTAGCAACCTGAACGGCAGATGCGCCTGAGAGCCTATATTATTCGTGAACGTCGGACGGATAGAACACAGGTCAACAACAGATCTATCTATCCGTATTGGATCACTTTGATTATTTGTCGGCGCAGAGTATTCAAACGAGGCATCCGCGACAAATGACAGTATCGCCTTCGGTATCTCTTTGAGAGATGCTGGCTCTATTTTTATTTTCTTTTTTGCGCCCTGAACTTGCTCAATAACCAGATTCTCGGAAACGATCTGTAATAAATACTTATCCTCACCGATTTGTATCCTCCATTTATCACCCGTCAAATTGAAATCGACAGGGATGATTCCTGCTGGAAGGGTTATGTCGTCAGCACATTCGCCCTGTCGGTTGCTGCCGATAACAAAAGAAACTTCATCTCCAGCGGATAGTGAATTGATGTCTAATTTTCGGGATAGATTGTATATGTTGAAATACAGGTCTCTTCCATCATCAGAGGTGATAAACCCGAATGACTTATCGGGCTTTATGAACTTTATCTTCCCATTGATCTTTGAGTCGAACGCAGGAAACAAATATCCCCGAACGGGCAATTCTGGAGCTATAGAAAAATTATCATAGTCGAGACCGACCGGCTGCTGAACTGTTCGAAAACGACCACTATCGTTAAGCAAGGAAAGGGTATTCCAATAAATAACGCTGAGGATATCGCTATGGACTCTTTTGCTGTCCCCTGTAATCTGCTCGTCTATGGTTTGGAGCCAGAGCCAACCATCCCAGACTTTTCGATAACGCTTATCCTGAAGAAGCGTGTTGTTGGGCGGAAGATTGCCCCAATTGCCAATTTCAGCGGCATCTTCAGTTCTAAGCCAGCGCTGGAGGGAAACAAGCAGTTCCTCACAGGTCTCTTCTGCCGCTGCAGACAAAGCATACTGTCTTTCAATCAGAATCTGCTCCAGCCGGAATAGAAAAGCTCTTAATAGTCGGTTTTCTGCCGTATCAACACTGGATCTCCGCCTGACAGCCTTGATATAAGGTTTACCGGAAAGTTTCTCGCGGAGTGTTCTTCCCGGCTGACGGCTGAGCCATTGCACACTGTTGCTGTCAACCTCTCTTGCCGCATGTATTGGCAGCATGGCATGCTCTCGTAATATCTTATCCCGAGTATGCTCCATGATTGCCAGAACAGCTTCCTTCGTGTGCGACACAATTCGATAGATACGGTCTTTTATCTCACCCTCAGGTGACGCATCCTGCAACGATTTCGCCACAGCATCCAAAAAATCGACAATGCCGGTATACAGGGCATGCCCGGAAACAGGGTCGAAGCTTGATACTTCCGTCAGCCAGTTGCGAACGATAAGTATCCAATTTGCTTGGGTCTTTACCTCATCCTTATCGTTTAGCCCGCTATAAACAGATTCAATAGAGTCAAATTCAATGGTTCTTTCCATTATCTATGACTCCTTTGTCTTATTACACATATCCTTAAGTGATTTCGCTTCTTTTACGTCACATGACATGGCGCTCATTATTTCGTTTGTGGTTAGCTGCCAAAGCTTCTTTTGATTATCATTGGCAAATTTATTGAGCTTACTAGGAATAAGACTACCTCCCACACTTGAACTATTATGAACATCTAATTGTTCAGATGAGGCAATTATGACCTCTCTGGAATCGTTATTATTTTGCTCATTCAAAAATGCATCATCTTTTAAATAATTAGCACTATTCCAGATAAACTGCCCATAGCCAAATTCACAAGCAAGATCGAAGTCCTCTACGATGTTATAATCGTCATTGACTAGTTGAGTTCGTATTTTATCTAGGCAGTCTAATTTTGATTTCCCTCGGGTTTCAATTCCTCGAAGTTTTGGCATAACCTTTTGAACAAGCTGGTCTTCAAAGGCAACTTTCATTGCTTTGCCCAAGCTTGCGTCATCGTTGTTTCTCTGGGCTTCCAACACATCTGGATAATTAGCCATGTAATACTCTATAGACTGCCACACCCTGTGCCCCAGAGCTCTACCAACCTTGGACAGCGAGGTGTTCATGTCTTCGATGAACCCCTTGAATGGCAAAATCTGATCGTCGTTGAATTTACTTTCTCTGCACCACCAACTCTCCCACAGTTTACGAGACAGCAGAGGAGCTTGATCGCCCAACGGTTTCAGCTGACGGCGTCTTTCAAGGGTGGTCGGCCGGGGGAAGTTGATTACAATCCCTCGATCAAGGACCTTGTCTGAGAGGGATTTGGTTGTCTCGTCCTGATTCATAGTTCCTGCCCAGAGCACATTTCTTCCCAAGGGCAGATCATAGTGTTGGATACCTGCGCCCAGCTTAACTTCAAGGCTCGGCACCTCATTGCCTTTGCGACCGCGCCGCAGCTCAAGCTTGCTCAAGAATTCCGCAAAATAGAGTTCGACATGGGCAAGGTTCATTTCATCCATCAATATCAGACTCATGACATCTTCAAGGCCGAAAGGATATCCTTCAGCTTGAGCCTTTTGACTTTGTGCCAATAAACGCAGAACAGGCTGGGCATCAAACTTGTTATCGATAGAGTTGAAGAAACCAAGCATGGATTCCTGACTGTCCCAGTTCGGTTGCACGGACAGACTCAAAAAGTTTATGCCGCCAAAATGTGAATATAGCCTTGGCAGCTCGGACTTTCCGGTTCCGCTTACGCCTGCCAGAACAGTCATAGGAGACCACTCTGAAGTTTTTAGAGCAGTGTGGAATGCGTGTAAAATTCGCCGTGGGAATCTCAGCCCATAATCGATGCAGGATTTACTGATCCCGTCCAGCCATTGAAGCTCTTCAACTTTATCCACCGCACGAGGCAGTTCCTTTTGAATGTATGGAGTTTCAATGTCCCGAATCCTTGCCTCACGGTCCTGTTCCCGTTCGTACGAGGACTGTAAACGTTTAAGTTCCTCCATTAATCGGTTATTGTCGGCATCCACTGATTCAAACCGCCTCAGCAGAGATTTGTTTTTATCGGTCAGTTCCGCTACCTGCATTTCAAGAGCCGACTGTGCGCGTACTGAACTTCTGAGAGCCTCATTTTCTTCAGAGAGTCGCTCACAGGCCAGCTGCAGTTCGCTCTGTTCGGACTTCAAGCGATCAAAAGCTTCCCGCATCTCCTGCGTTGGGCGTGTGGCAAGGTCATCGCGCAGCTTTTTAATTTCCTCTTCATAGGTTTTCAGTTTCAGTAAAACAGCGGCTGGGTCTTCATCACCGAGCTTATGCTTCAATTCTTCAAAGTTTGAAATTAGAGCACTGCTCGTTTTGATAGATTCTCTCAAACGTGCAATTTCATCATTAAGCGCAGACTTCTCATTCTCGAACGATTGCTTCCGTTCAACAACCTTGGCATCCACCTCAAAGTTCAAATTGGCTTCTCTTTCCTCAAGGCTGTCTTTGCGGGATTGAAGGCGCTGCTTTTGATACTCAAGTTCATCCTTAAGTTCATCAAGCTCTGCCTGGTCCTTCAGGAACGCCTTTCTTTCTTGTTCGAGGTCATCTTTTTCCTGTTGAATCGCCGCCTCATGAGCTTCCAGTCGATCAGCGATCTCTTGTTCCAGGGTTGCTATTCTAGATGCCCTCTCCTCCGAAAGTTCTTTTTCAATGGCAGTCAAAGCGCTTGCCCGTTTTGACTCCAGCTCCTTTTCCTGTTCTCTTCGAAGATTGAAGAGTTCGTCATCAAGCTCTGCCCGGGCATCTGCATACCCATTATCCCTTTGGATTTCAGCCTTTTTAACTGCTACCTCTCTTTGCCGCAGTTTCTCCTTTTCGCCTTCAAGAGATTCCAGCTCGCCTGCGCACTGAGCTTCCCGCTGTGCCAATTGGTTTTTGAATGCTGCGAACTTTTCCTCAAAGAGTTTCGGAAAGCCGTTCTTTGCCTGAAGCTCCATCTCTTCAAGATGAACGCGTTTGTCATTCAGCTCCGCTTCTTTTTGGGCTATCGCGTCTTTAGCGGCCTTTAGCGCCTGTTCCTTTTGGGCAATAACCGTTTCTTTTTGAGTCAGAGAGTCTTCCAATTCCTTCAGTTCCTGCTGTTTATTCAGGAGGCCAGCCTCTGTGACGTTCATAGTTCTATCAGCCTGACCTGCCTGTTCACTATCGGCAGAAGACTGGGCGCTCTGCTTGTTCTTGTTGCCCATTAGAAGACCTCCGTTATTATCTTGATTGCTTTGAATACATTGTTTTTCAACGACTCCATGTCGTCCCGTGAAAAGTCAGATTGCTGTTTATTGCCGTGTCCACGCAGTCGGATCAAATTGGCAACAAAATCAACGAATGTTGGATCTGATTTTTGGAACTCGATCAGTTCACTTTCTGATCCCAATAGGAAAACCGCAAGAAGGTGAGCTCCCAGAGTTGTGCTTGAACCCTGAACAGCTCGATAGAGTCGTTTGGTATTTACCGTACTGATTTGTTCGGGGATGGCATCAGGCGCTGGATAAAACCCGGATTGAACGATTTTTTCAATCGCCTCATCCCTCAAGTTTGCCTGGTTTTTGACTGATGATGCCCTACCCTTAGCGACTTCAAATAACGACAGCTGCATAATGGACGCCAAAACATTTATGTAGCGCTGAAGCTGCTCGTTATCCAGAGTCTCCCTCTGGCTTAAGATCGTCGCTTTGACCAACTCTTCCCGCAAAGACGGGGAAACAGCTTGAACAAATCCAAGTCCCAATGACATGTCCAGTTCGATCCTGGCCTTCAATCTGACTTGATCAATATCTCTTTCCTGCCTTGATGTGGCTGTATAGGCAACTGCGGTTATATCCGGTATTAGCGACTGGATGAGCCGAATGGTTCTATCGCGGTAGCCCTCGAGGGTTTCCGGTGAGAGTTCAACATCTGTTGAGCTTCCATGGGACACCGGATCCCTGACTTCTTTCAGCGCATTGATAAAAGAGAGACACCCAGAGTCCTCAATGGCCAGATGGTGAAGCGGATGGTTGGGGTCGTTTATCGCCCCGGCTATTGCCAGAGCCAATAACGGCTGCATCTCGGAAACACCACGGTCAACGGCTCTGATTTTGCCGGGTTTCACTTGAAGCAGCGCCTTCACACTGTCCGAAACATCAAACCCAATCTTGATAGCAAACGAGCGCAGTATCTTGTCATTTTCCCGGTAAGACTGTGATGAGAACAAACGTTCCCAGTGAGTCACAGGAGTATCAGTTACAACAAATCGCAGTGCCCATTCTATGGCTTCATACAAGGCGACTACCGCCAAGCCCGTCAAACGGGCGAATTCCTGCTCATCATTGGAGGAATCAACCTCGATCTTTTCTGCGTATGACAAATACTCTTGTGCGCGTCGAAGTGGGCGAGCTATCCGTGGATATCTCTTCAACCCGTCCGCCACTGAAGATTCATCCTCAGCCTGTTCATTGCTTTGGTCGGGGCTCAGCTTGTCAATAACACCTTTATTCTTCAAGTCTATGACCCACTGCCAGTCCTGAGAAGTAAGGTAATTGGCGAAGCTTTCAGAGAAGCCAAAGCCGCATCCATCCGTCACCAGAAGGTCAGAATTACCTATCTGGATAAGGACCTTGCAACGCAGGTAAACCAGTTCCGGATTCTCATGTAAGGTTATGGCTTCAGCCACTGGAACTGGAGGCGGATACTGATCGACAGCTTGGTTCAACAGGGCATGCCGCTTATATTTTTTCTTAAATTCCCTGATAGCTCTGATGACATCGTTGGAGTCAGGAACTGCTTTCCAGAAAGAGTCTTTTGAAGGGCGTATCTGTCTTGCACTGACCCTCGACTTCTCATTGGTTGGATTGATTAAAAAATCAATAAATCCATTGTCACCAATCCTTGAGATTTTTTTATAGCTCAGCTGCTCCGTGCTGACATAGGGAAGAAGCTTCCCAGACAGCAGATCTACAAACACTGTGGCCACGGTGTATTCCAGATTTCCGTCTGATTTATTCTGCCACTCGTTCAAAAGGTCCTGTCCGTGCTCAGACAACTCATAGCGGTCATTCAAAAGACCGAGTTGGTTGAGGCGATTCTGAATGAAAGCCACCAGCTCTTTTTCCAGACAAGTGAGTAGCGCAATATTTTCTGTATCGCCGGATTCAATCTCTGTTATCCTCAAGACAGTTTCTTCAAACACATTGAGGCCGCTCTTTTTCTTTTGCGGAATAGAGATGTTGAAGGCGTGACATGGCCATAGAACACTTTGTCTGGCGGCGATGTTCAATCCATCCAATGCTGTGCGGAAACTAATTACTTTAGGCCGATGATCTTTTGCCTTAGTTCTAATAGAGGAGGCACTCATAGGATCACCCCCTTTTCATGGCACAAATCATAGAAGTTTTTCAGAGCAGGAACTGCATCCACAGCTATCTGGCTGTTTGCAAGGACGCCGTCTCCCACAATGGCTAAGACCTTCTTCTGGCGACTCATGCTCACACATAGGCGGTTTTCCGACATGAGATGACCGAATAGTTTTTGCTGCTTCTTTTTGTAATCCTCCTCGTTGCGTATATGAGGCGGCAAGGCGTTCATATCCTGAGACCTCACCATGGAAAGAAACACAATATCGAATTCCATACCCTGAAAGGCATCAACAGTGCCGATGCGGAGCCGCTCTTCACCATTTTCAAGAACACGATACTCCTGACATATCTGCCATGTTCCATCTTGAGCTTTTTCTGTGATGCCATATTCTTTCAAAGCTTTATACACAGCAATTACCTGAGCCTTGTAAAAACTAATTACACCAAAGCTTAAACCTGGGTGCTTGTCATCTTTGGTTAGCTTTTTCATAAAGTCCGCACTGGATTCATATGACTTAATCCAGTCACTTACTCTTTTGGCGATAATTTTTGCTTCAGCTTCTCGTTCACGACTACCACTCTCAAGACGGCGCTCTTTCCCTAAATCATTTGGCACACTAATCCATACTGCCGCTTTCTCTTCGATACCAGGAAGTTGCTGATTAAAATGTTCTGCGCCTAATGGAGAGCTATATCCCTCGTTGTGTTTCTGGTAAAAATTCGCACTACAAAAATCACCAAGCAACGGATGAGTTCGATACTGTGCATCCAGCGTAACTACCCTGCCGCGTTTATAATTTTGATCTTTATCGAGTTTTAACAGGCGTGACTTCAAATAAGAGAACATGCTTTCTCGAACATAGTCTGATTCAGTTTTATCCTGATTACCCAGCTTTTCTTCAACGGTTCGTACAATATCCTCATCTACAATATGAGGCAGCTGCCTGTGATCCCCGACAAGAATTATTCTTTTTGCAGCTTGAGACATTGGGATAAGCAGGTCTCGCGGGCTGGTTCTCGCAGCCTCATCTATGATGACCGTGTCGTACTTGACCATTTCCGTTCGCTGATCATATCGGACGTTTTTATTCTTTGAGCGGATGATATCTTTCCCTACCGCCTGTTGAGTGGTTGCAGCATACACAAAGTTGTAGTCCTCTATGGCCTCACGAACGCCATCAGGATTGTCTTCAAGCTCATGTAAAAACTCAGCCAGAATTGCATCCCGTTTATTGGTTGAATTGAGTTTTTTCTCCAGAAGCTGAGATACCGTTGCCACCAATCTCAAAACATCTTCTCTTGGTTTTTCAGTCCTGAAATCGGGAGAAGGCAGGTATTTATAGAGCAGAGATCCTTTCAGTTCTCTAAGCTCTGGAAGAAAACTCAACGGCTTACCGCTGCGCCAACGGGCCGCTTTTTCAAGAACGCTTAAATCCGGATTAGCAGGTTCGTCTTCGATCTTATCCAGCAAATCGACAGCTCTTGCGGCACCGTCGTCAACAAAGGCTGCTTCACTGACACGCAGGGCTCGAACAAGCCGCAAGGTGAAAGGATCATTCGGCTTCAGTTCCGTTTGCAGGGAATTGATGATTTCTTCAGCCTCACTGGTGATATCCTCAGAAATCACGTCTCTGGGCAAATCCAGAATACGCTTCATTAAACTGACTGTGTTGTTCTTCGAAGGACACAATGAATATGCGACAAACAGCTCTGCCAGTCTTACCTGATCCTCAGTCTGAGCGATTTGAGGATTTTTGTTTCGAATATTCTCGGCGACATTGGAGCACCATTTGTTAATTTTTTCAGTGACGGCATCTTCCGTAAATTCCGAGTCACCGGACCTTCTGCCGAACTTAACTGCCGGAAGTGCATTAACACTCAGCCTGGCAACGATGTTCTCAACGGCATCATGCTGAAAACCGGAGACAAGTATCTGACCTCTTATCGACTTGGTTTTGTCATATTCCTCATTGAGCCTTTCAAGAATAGCTGTAACAACAGTTGTTTTTCCTGTTCCCGGAGGCCCCTGAACAAGAGCAATATCCGGGGTGTTCAATGCGACATCGATGGCCTCTATCTGTTTAGGAGTTGGATCATGCTTGAAAATTTTCTCTCTCACAAAGGACGTCAAAGGCTTCAGTTTGGTGACGCGCTGTATGTCCGGGAGCGTTCCTCCTTCTTCAATCAGCAGGCCAAGAAGCGGGTTAGCACAGCGTCCTTCCAGAATGGCTGAACGTGCCCGCATTCGTCTTTCAATCTGAATCTTGTCGCCATTGATGGACAGAATCAAAAACATCTGACCAGACGGAATTGACGGCAGATCCAATTCAATGCTGGTTTTTGAAATCTTAAGGATAGGGGCATAAACAGAAACTGGCATTTCAGCATCGTTCTTTTTCCGATCCTTTTTGGTTGCGAATTCTTCTTCCAGAGCCTTGCTGTAGGCTTCCCATGTAAGATCCGGATTCTTGAGGTATAAAGGCTCATCGGAGGTGATCTCTATCTCATCGCCTTCGGTAAGTTGATCCGGAATAGACGACACAAAGAACTTAACGCCTTTTGTTGTCTGTTCAGTGCCATGATAGTCTATTCTGCCAACAGCTTTGGCCCGGGCCAGCAGCATTTCACCTTCAATTGCGCCGTACTCGTCCCACTGTTTCAAGTAACTTCCGGTCTCCTTGGTAAGCTGACTCATCGCTCCAGCGGCTAAAGCCCGAATGCGACCTGTCTTGGTGTAGTCAGAAAACTGGACCGCACCCCTTGCCAGACGCAATGATCCTTCACTCTTCTGGTTTTCCTTGAAGACCGCCTTAGTCGCAAAATAGATGTCCTTTGACTTATCGACATTGCGCCTTTCAACCGGGATACGAACTCTATCACCATAGATAGCGAATTCCCGGTACCTCTCCTGCACAACGGCTTGGGAATCGGGCGAGTCTTCATCCTCAGGAATATCCGCTTCAAAGTCAGCCTTGGCGGATGGACCGCTCATGAGCAGAAAGAAATCTTCGCCGCCAACGCTGATTTTGCATTTATCGTTTAATACGCTCCCCAGCTCTTCCGCTCCATTGAAGCGAATGCCATTTCTTTTAGCCGTTGATTCTATGCGCTCATCAATGCCGATCTCCACGTCGCCAATTTCAACGATTTCACCATTGAAAAAAATGATTTTAACAAGCGCACTACCGTCCTTGGCGACCTGCATTACCTCGGCTAGATGCGCACAACCTCTTTTCAGGTGAAAATTCAGATCCTTTCCGGCCGAGGGATCACGAAGCTGAACGCTCCACTGCTGGCCATCGATTCTCAATCTGTATGCCTGCCCGGTATTGTTGGGTGCGATATATCCAATACCAATGTTTGGAGTCTCTCCGGTCAGCTCCGGTTTCAACCATAATTCAAAGGTGATTTCAGCATTTATATCTTTCAGTCGCATTTGCCACCTCCGCTGATCATGCATTTAACCAACCGAGGACTATTCAAATGTGCGAACATCCAGAACTGAACATCCGGCGTTACCCGGTCTATTTTCATCTGTGAATAGAGCTTCTGAAAACCTCTTTGCGGGTGACTGTCAGCAGCAACGGACAAATCGGCTTTGCCATGGTCTGACTTTTTAATCAGAATGCCATTGTTGCTCGAAGAGATGAGCACCTCTGCTGTATCCGAATCAAGCATTTCAAACTCATCAAAGACTCGTCTCGGTACTGTCAGTTCTGACCCCTGGGAGATCTCACGTACATATCGCCAGCATGGTGAGTTTATGGGTTTGTCCGGTCCATTCCATCGATAAGACTCAAGAATGAGCACCTGCGGCCTCTGCGTTTTACAGTAAGGGCAATTTTGATCCTCTGTTTCCGGGTGAATGAAATCATAGTAATAGTTCATCGAGCAGCCCGGGCACGTGACGGTCATATCCGCTGCCTGAGCGAGAGCTTCAGGCCAGTGATAGATGGTCGGCCGCAGCAATGGGGATGTCCTGCCCGGGCCGAATGTGCCCTCAAATAAAGTGATCAGTTTTTCTGTAAGGAGAAGGGATCTGGGCAGACCGCTGTCGGAAGAGTTTGAATCATCATCTTGGTCATCAACCCAAGGGAACAGCCCTGCATAGGCTTTATCTTCAACATCCTCGCCATCATTTTCCTCATCAGCCCAGTCGCCTTCATCTGTTCCATCCACCTTTTTTCCGACAAAAGGGTGAATCAGCGAAAGAAGGTAGAAAGCCACGACCGCGAACGCATGACAATCGCTAGAAGGTCTTCCGCCGTCTTTGCCCTGAACGAGCTCGGGGGCTCCGTATTTTGGTGTGTAAACAACACTTCCGCCTGTGGTGATTTCAAATCGAATATTGTCGGCATCAATTAGCCAGACTGCTGAATCATCAAGCCCTTCTGAAATAAAGATATTGTTGGGAGAGATGTCACCATAGACCATGCCATTGCCGTGAAGGCGTGCCAGCAATGATGCGCATTTGTAGAGCGCATGAAGTCTGCGTCTGAGCCCACCGGTTCTATAATAATGAACAATCTTTTTAGCTTCGTTCTCCGGCATTGCCGAAAGCCATGCCGGGATATCGTCTGGACCAATATTTTCTGCGGACTTGCCATCGAGCCAGAAATGACTGAACGGAACCATTTCACTCAAAAGCTGCATCACATAACCGGCATTGTTTTGAAGCAGAGCTGCCGGTACTGATATATTCAGGTTTTCTGGCAGAGGCAGGAGCCGGACGCGCTTAAAGCGCTTTGAATACCGTTCCACCGACTCCTCATCGGTGACCGGAGTTCCGCTTTCATCTGTAACAAGCTTGATCGCCAGATCAGGGTCCTTGGTACGGAAAACGACCCCTTGGCCTCCTTGCCCGAGCACCTTGTCCTGAATGTGTACATTCTGATATTCATCCACATACTCGTTGAATCTTTGACTCATTGGGAACCTCCTTTCTTAAACAGACAGACAATCGTCTTGTCATCGGAGTGTCCCGGAACCGGCCATTCATTGAGCCAACGTTTAAGATCCCTCTTTCTTTCCTCCGACTCCAGGTCTGCATAAGTGGAGTAGAGTTCCTGTGCAAAAGTCATCTGCTTTTCAGGTAACAGGTCATCGGATATGCCATCCGTGCATAGCACAACTGCATTGCATGTCGCGCTTTTAATCGTCGCGGTTTCCCACTGATCTGGCTTAAACTCCTGTTGAAGGCTGTTTGTGTAGTTTGAGAAGGAATCCTGTTTGTTATCACTGAGAATAAGGTGGTTTTCGCCAGTTTCTCCAAGGGCGGCAATCATGCCGTCACCAAGGCGGCCAAGAGTGATAATCCCTTCGATCTGGATGGCGAAAAGGCATGTGGCCGAACAATCTGTTGAAGAGTACGGAGCTATTTTCACGAGCCAGTTGGCATGAATCAGCCTTAAAATATCAACGATATTGGCATCAGGGGTATTCTGGTAGCTCTTGGCTGCCTCAAATACAGCCAGACAGGCGGCTTTTGAACCGTGATCTGAATGTGCCTTGCTGCCCAGTCCGTCCGATACAACAACGACATTTCCCCATTTATACCTGCGTGCCATCCAGGAATCCTGATTGGGAATCCCGGCTTTAATATGTAGGGGGCCGATTACTGAAGCACCCCAGCTATTCCAGAGTTGATCAAGCATCCCAATCCTCCTCTGGTTCTTCTGTTTCAGCCGGTGCGGATTCCAGAATCCGGGCTGTGGATACTGGCGCGGTCAACGGCTCATCAGAACCAAAGATTGTGCTGGCAATCGCTGAAGCTATGTTCTCCGAAAGGTAAACAGTGTTATTTGTGGAAATTTTCTTCAACTTCAACAAGTCAGCATCAGCGCCGACGGCAACTGTCCGGATGATCAGGTCGCTGAATGTGCCCAGTTGGTTCTTAAAGCTTACGATGTCTGAATTGGGGAAATTGCCGTCAGACAGAATGAGAACCATTAATCTCCCGGTATCATTCAGATACTGGTACATAAAATCGGAGAGAACACATAGGTTCGAGGAGCCTTCAGCGTTTAAGGCAGGGATATCCCCGTCGCTTCCCAAAGCGACCTCGGAAACGTTCTGTGCCCATTGATAAAAGCGGATGTCAGAGCCTGAGTATTTTTCCTGATCTATGAGCCGCAGCTGAGCCGCATAACGGCACAAATTACTCTGAAGATGGATTTTGCCCATCTCATTCATACTGCCGGAAACATCAACAATGATATAGAGGGGTACTTTCATCGATGACGCCCTCCGGGTTGAATCATTTCTTCCAGTTGCCTGAACAGGCTGTTACCCGATACTGACTGCAGGTTTTTCGAGTCGTCGATCTTCTTTCTTACGACTTTGTTTTTCGGGTAGAAACATGAGGCTAAAACAGCTCTGCCTTCAATTCCGCCAAAATAGCGGACAATATTCTGGAGCTTCATGACATGCTCGCTGTTCACATTGCCAGCTTTGCATTCGATGACGTAGAGACGTCGCCCGTCCGTGAAGGTAATATCAAGCTCCTGATAAGTATCCCCAAACAGGTTGCTCAGCTGTGCGCTAAAACTTGATGAGCTCTTGTCGGCATCGTCTCCTTTGAATGAGACCTCAAGGCCAATGCGCATATCCTTGATCAAGCCGACATCAACAAGGGGTTGAAGCTTCATGAAGGTGTATTCTTCAAACCATCCGCCAGAGAGATATTTGGCAAAATCCGGCCATTCCTTGAACTCAAAGTGTTTAGCGCCGATGCTTATCTTCGCATTTTTATCCTTGGTGAGCTTTGCGTAGATATCTCCATTATTCAATTCAAATGGTTGAAAGCTGTCGTTGTAACGGGATAGTTCTCTATAGAGTCGTGAAATTTTGGAACGCGACTGCCAGAGCTCATTGGTCAGACTTTTCCGGTCAGGGGATTCAATACCAGGGATATCAGACCAATGACCTAATTTTGAGATAAACAGATTATTGCCGTTGAGCTGGATAAAGGTCTCTACCGATGGAATCCGTTTTGCTTCAACGGTCTTAAAGTCATTGAGATAAACTACTTGATGGTTGCGGCTATTGAAATAAAATGGCGTTGCATTCACCTTGCGACAGGCGGCAAGAGCCCCCGCATACATCAACTTTGTTCCGCCAGTTAAGTTGAAGCCGATCTTCGCATCGGCGGGCATTTTTGAGATCAGATCCAGAATAGTTGACCGGACGTTTTCGGGGTCATACGGGTCCACCGCAATTTCACCGTATTCAGCTTCTCCAAGAAACTGCTTCATGACATCGGCAGGGAACTGTGCGGAATTCACGAAGATATGCTTCTTACTTGAAAACTGGATCACACCAAGCAGGTTCGGCATTCGCTGTTCGCCGAACAAGTGAAAAATAGTATCATACTGATCAGATTCCGTATTTGTTGTTCGAACCTGTCTTCCGTGCCATTCCAGCCACTCGTTCGGCAGGACGATTCTTTCCGGAGGTCTTCCAGGCAGAGAAGATGCGATAAGACGTTTTTTTAAAGTCGGGTGCCTCAGGGCCGCAAAAGCCCAGACGAATGCCATAACCGGAGTCCCCGGGCTCAGATAGAGCGTAACGAGCTTTTCACCTTCAGATGCCGCAACGGCATTCAGGGATTGAGTCGCCGCCCCATAGATACCTTCCGTGTCATTGAGGTGCGTCAGCCCCACAGGGTGAAAACGCACATCGACTTTTTTACCGGCATCCCTAAGCTGTTTCTTTAACCATTTATTGAAATGATGGTGCGCATCCCCTGTATTTGAAAACAGGTCTATCAACTGTCTCGCAGTAACCGGGTCAGAGCCTTCAACATCGGCTATTTTTTGCTGAAATTCATCAGCTTTGTTTTCGATTTTATCCGGGTGCGTAAAACCGAGAATGATCACATCGGTGTATTCATCCGCCAGCAAAGCTCCCAGAACGGGGCCGGTTGTCTGCTCCAGTCCGAGTGAGGCCCTGAAATCAGTCATTCCGTACCATGTCATTAAATATTTCTTCATAGACACTCCCCATTTATGTATGGACGGAACCAACTAACCTGATTTTTCAAGCGATCGGCAAAGACAGCGCGATTGTCTGTTTCAAGTCCTTTAAACTTTCCTATTGCTCCACTGACGAATGAGCCAGCATCATCTTCATTCATGCAGAATCCGACGCGCATCTCAAAGAACCCAAGAAGGTCTTTGCATGTTGAATTGCAGCGTTTCCAGTTATCTGCAAACGCGATCACAAATGTCCCATGCAAGGGGCCACCCTCAAGGATTTTCTTTATGCTCTCTTGTGGTAAGGGCAACTCATCTTTCTTCATCGTTCGAAAGCTCGCCGGTCCGGCGTGGAATTCCTTCGTAGAATCCAAGCCGTCTATGAGCAGGATCCTTTTGGTTTTTTGTAATTCATCGGAGATCCCGGCCAGATTCAGCGCGGAAACACTCTCGTGCTTTGAAACGGGTCTCTTCCCGGAACCGTCGAGATATTTTGATGCACCTACCGGTACAATGGAGCGCCCGTTAAAGTAGATGATCTCATCGATACCGTTCTGAGCATCCAAACTTTGAAGGATGGAGGCGAGCAGTCCGTCGTGGATTGCGTCGTTATAGCCGGATATCAGTAAATTCGATGATGGCCGGTTAACCAGTGTCAGTGAGAGCGGCTCTGCCTCAAAACTCAAACGCTCACCAAGATGCAGTTGCACCGCCTCGTGGCTTTTTGAGTTGAACCAATCAGGTACCGGCATTTCAGGCAGTCGCGAACCGTTGAATATTTTTGTTGAGCCGCAGTAACCACGCTGCCCTGCGATCTGAGCAATCTTGGTAATGTGATCCTTGCACAGTCCTCGATCGGCAAATGGAATCAGAAGCCTTTGATTTGCCGATTTTGCCCCGTTGGAGTTGTTAACGATTCCCTCCGGTGGGCTGCTTAGTTTCGAGGCATCCCAGTTGCTGTTGCCAAGAATCATCGCGGAATCTTCCTCGCTGCAGGCAAGAGCAATCCGGCAGCCGATCTGGCTTATCAGCTGGCCCATTGAAAGAGACTGGATTCCTTTCAGTGTCTGGGTGGCCAGCAGCACATGTATGCCGTAGGCCCGTCCCTGCCTTAGCAGCTGGTTCAACATTTTCTCTGCGGGTTCGGCCACTTGACGTCCCTCAGAAAACAGGATCTGAAACTCATCGATAATCAGCAGAATACGCGGGAGTTCAGCTGCTGAAGATTCCCTGTATTCATAAAAGTCGCGGACTGACCGGCTTTTAAACTCTTGAGCCCGTTTTTCAAGCTCCTCGGTCAAATGCGCCAGAACAGTTACCCCGTATTCGGGATCACTCTCTGTAGCCACCAGTTTTGCCTGAGGAAGTGGAGGGGAAGCATAAATACTGAATTCCGTACCCTGCTTGTAATCCAGCAGGTAGATATTCAACTCCGAAGGTGAATATGTGTGGCAGAGGCTATGAATCAGAACATGGAGCAAATTTGATTTACCTGACCCTGAACGACCGGCCAGAAGAACATGGTGTTCTGTATTCACCCCGCCAATTGAGAAAGGAACGATCTCGCCATCTGCAGTCCAGCCAATCGGCACCTGCAGGCCCTGAACAGCATCGTGTTCCCAGTAGTCCGAATTGCACCAGAGGTCAGTCAGGCGCTTGCTGAATTTTGAGCTCTGTTCATATTGGTCAGATATGGATGCCAGAAAATTTGTCAGTTCAGAACGTCCGGGCCAGAACTCCTGTTCCTCCACAACACTAATTTCAGAGATATGCCTGGTCAGAATCTCTGCCGGGACAATGGAATCCATTCTCTTGGAATATTTGTCTATCGCGGTGCGCAGCCCTGTAAACTTGCGATCCTCCAGCCGATCCTCATCAATGGTCAATACCGGAAGCACGCCGCAGACAGGGCCGTGTTCCAAAAGGCGGCCAAGGTACCAGAGGCTTTTGTCCGTCAACTGTTCCGGCACTCCGAAAATAAGCAGCAGTTTATACGGTATGGGATTGTTACTGTTTGCCTCGTTGTAGGCGGACCAACTCTTGATCTCTCCCCTGAATTTTTTCTGAAGCAGGTCTTCGACATAGTCCGTTAACCGGGCCAGAGCATTTTCCAGTTCGTCCGACCGGGTCAGCAATCGCTGCTCGGGAAAGAGCCGTTTTACTTTCAACAGAGAAAGAAACGGGTCCAGAGATGTGCCCAATCTCAGCGGATCTGCAGCAGTAATTTCAACATTGCCGACCGGCATGCAGTGCATCAGCCGGAGCATCAGCTGGTGAATCAACCGGTGTCCTGTGGTCTGGTCGGGTAGCCAAAGCGATTTTTTAAAAGGAAAAGGAATCAGTCGTGGGATATACCCTTTCCAGTTTTGATAGGTAAGGTACATGCGCCCGAATGCCAGAGCGTCAGGGAAACGCGTGCCCGTGTTGATATTTTCGGCTGTTAACTCATTCAGATGCGGCTGGCGCTGGCGAACTCTTTTGCACAGATCATCAAGATTTTTCAGGGCCGAAACCCATTCCTTCTCAAACTCCTGATTGACAGAGGCAAGCAGCTGTTTTCGGGTGTTGTAAGCTTCTGTTTTGAGTTTTTCGCCCGGGTAGTCTTTCTCAATGCGGTCAACCTTTTGATCTCTTTGAGCAACGGCATAATTCAATGCACCAACAGCGGCGAACAGACGTTTAGGCATGGACTCCCTGTTCTTCTGGCTGTTACTCATGGGACATATTTCCTATCGATTGCAGCTCTCCTGTTAGCTGGTCAATCTCAGCGGCTCTGGTCTGAAATAATTCTCCAATTTGCCGGAGGCCGGAGATGTCATTCAAAAGAGGCTCGAAAACCTCCGAAGTTATTGAATGACCAAACTCGTCCCTGACTGTGTCCGAAAATTTGCCCATCTGCTGTGAAGTCATATTGAATAGATCTTCAATCATCGACATCCTCCTCTTCAACCGGTAGCTGGAGGACGACACCGTTAGACTTTAATGCCTGCTCTACAACACTTGACACGTCCGCAAATGATTCAGCCACACCGGCTGAAATAATCGTCTCGAGTTGCGGCTTGGCCATGATGTAGTCGGACTTAAAATCGTCATCAGAGCTTCTGACCTTTTCAATCACCTGGTGCCAGTATTCTTCCAACAAGGAACGGGAATGCTTGCTATCCGTTAGCGAAATCAGTTCTTCCGTGAGCTGGTCGACAGCACTCATCTCACCTGCCTCCATCGCGTTCTGGAGCTTGGAGGAAAGATCCCGAGCTTGGCTGGTGTGTTCACTCGGTATCAGAGCGATTTTAATTTTCATGAGTTCCTCCTTTCTTTGCATTAGAACCGATCACCATGTCCCAGCAGACTTTGTCGATCTCGTCTTTTGTCGGGAGCATGCCTATTAATGGCGATCCGGCAATCCGAAGGGCTTCACGCAGCTCTTCTTCCTGCTCTGGAGTTAAATCCTTGATGTCGCGTGAACATACCGTCATCGACGCATTGGCTTCCTGATGTCCGCCGGACTGGAAAACCATGTGGTCTTTCTGAGAATAAAGGTACGAAGCCCGGCCGCATTTCACTTCAATGGCGACAGAACCACCGGCCGGAGCACTCATGCCTTCACCACGACCGAGAATAACCGGCACTTTGAGATCCTCGATGATCAGATCGGTTTTAGTAAATCGACCGTCCTCAAATGTAGTACGTGCCTGCGTATCCGCTCTATGTCCTAGCGGACCCAATGCCTCTTCCACAATTTTTTCGCCACAGTAGCCGCTCAGGTTTCGGCGAATCTTAAGCTGAACTGCATGCCTTTCAGCAGCACCGTTAGCGACTTCAAGCTGACTTCTGTAGTCTGTAATCTTTGCCCTGAAAGCCGGATCACGATCGACGAGGTATTCAAAATAGTAGCGCTGCTGTTCAACGGATAGATTCAGCCGTGAATGCAGCTCTTTTGGCGTAATCGGTTTATTAGGGTCCGGAGACCATTTCAGCCATGAATAAAATTCCGCTGCTGGCGGGTGCGTATCGAGATAGGCGTTGAGAGCTGCCTTGGCGCTTTCCAGCCGGGCTTTTCCTGTTTCAAGGTGAGCCGCAGCACTGGCAAGCCGGGCTGCACACTCCGTTTGAACTGTTTCCGCCAGCTGCGTTGCCATATCAAGACACTGCCGGGCCATTTCATTTCGCTGCTCCATCTGCATGCGATGGTCTTTTGCCGCTTCCAAAGCTTCCTCAGCAGCCGCAACAACAGATTCCGCTTCGGCGACCGAAGATTCTGCGGCGGCTACATCGGCCTCTTCAGATGAACAGTTGGGCGGTTCATAGTTGCCCTCCTCATCATGGCTGCCACTCGCTTCGCAGGTGGAAAGAGATGAACGAGCGGAACTCAACTGCTCATTGGCTGAAGCAAGCTGCTCATTAGCCTGTTCCAGCTGCTGCCCGGCCTCCATTTCGGCTTCCATCGCAGCGTCCAGCAGTTGAGCGCTGTTGTCGGCCTCCTGCTGTGCTTCGGCCAACTTGGCCTCAGCCGCAGCAATCTGGGCCTGACAAGCACTCTCCATGGAGTCATAGGCCGACTGGATACCGGCTATTGCCTCCTCGAGGTTCTCAACTTGTCCAACGGATACGTACGCCATTCCCCACCTTAACTCTGTAAATAATCTCTTAAACGTGAAGCCAGAGCGTGAAGATAAGGGACCTGTTCCGATGCGTTTGCCTCAAAATGAGAAAGCTGCTGCACCAGCGCGTTATAGTCTTCTTCAAAACTCGCTCGCTTTTCGTCCTGCCAGGTATCCCCGAGGGCACCAAAGCTATGATTCAAACCGTTAACCGCTTCATTCAAAGTATCGATGAACTGCATCAAAGACTGCGCGAAACGGTCAAGTTCATCAGGATCGCCAATTGCCTGTGGCATAATTCACCTCCAGATTTTTGTTTACCAGTAACCTTCATCATCGGATGAAGCGGTTGTATATCCGGCTTTAGCCGACTTGACGCTGCCGCCGTCCAGTTTGATCTCCGACGGGGCCGGTACCAGGTTCGGATTCTTGGACTGGGTACGCATGGTCACCGACATGGTCACTCGCTGGAAAAACTCATGCAGCTGCCCGGCATTTTCCGCATAGAAAAGGTCATGGGGCGTGCCCTCGATAAAACGCTTCAGAACCGTCTCATCCGCATCACGTCCGATAGCCATTGCCATGCGGTCACATTTGGAAGAGCGCCCTTCGGAGATAAAGTCCTCCAGCGGCCTTTCCCAGCTGTCATTAGGCTGCCCGTCTGAAACAAGAACAATCGTCGGGCGGTAGGCACGGGACGGTGTGGTCTCCTTGTCCTCAATCATGGCCTTGGCCATCTTGAGGGCGGTTCCCATCGGGGTCATACCGTTTGCCTGAAGACCTTGCCACTGCACTTGAGAAGCCTTGGTGTAGGGAACATGCAGCTCAACCTGATTGCCGAAAGTGATGACGGAAACAAGAATCTCAGTCTCCATCTTTTCTTCCTGAGCAAAGGTATCCAACATATCCTCGACAGCCTTGTTAAGGTTTTCGATTTTCTCTCCGGACATACTGGAGCTGACATCCAGAAGCAGAACGAGTGGAAGCGGTTTGGCAGAGGGGGTAGTAAATTTACTTGGATCAAACATCCTTGGTACTCCTAATTGAATAAGTTGGTGCTACAAGTCAACTGTCATGATTAAAATAACTTTGCGCTTTCCTTCTTTTCTTGCCAAAAGGAAAGCGAAAAGCGTGCCATAAAATTAACTCATGATTTTCAACGAATTAAAAATAAAAACGCAATGAGGATCAAGGTGGCAGGTAAAACTGTTTACTGTGATGTAACGTTTCTTACCGCTATATCCCTGAGCTAAAATTAACACCTGCGTTAAGGCCTGGGCGTCCTTCTTCCTATTTAGCAATATGCCAGAGCTCCTTCAGCCGAGTAACTGTGTGCTCCCATTTTGGCGTGCGTGGCCGGGCCACTGAATTCTGATTGCCAAACAGACCAACTTCATTGATTGCGCTGGTGACAGGAACCTTGTGAAGCCAATCTACCGGCACAAAATACTCGGCCTCGTCCTCACCACAATCTGCTGCCATGTAATATTGGCCCTGTATCGTCTTATCCGCGGTGATGAACTCATCGGCAACTACCGGATGGCCGGACACTTCTGCTACATCAACGTAGCCCGTACCTGGGATATTTACCCAAACGCGATCACCTGGTTTGAGCATGAACAACGTTTTGCTATACCAACGCCCACCACCTGCGGAAATAAACCCATACTCTGCGGCATCCTCCCAGCTGCGCCCACCCGGCGAGGTGCCAAAGCTGACATAAAATTCACCGTTCCAGTCACCTTTCTGCCCTGTATTTGCTGCACGCTCTTCCGTCTCAACAGGATCAATCATCCAGGACCGACTGAGGTACAAACTCTCCCCATCCCGGAATACGGAAAAGAAAACGGCATTCACCGCAACACTGGCTTTATCATTGAGGTAGTTGATGATGCGTTCGGTGCTCGCATCAAGTTCCGCGGCAACAATCACCATCTGGTGGGAGCTGTTGATCTCCTCCTCGACGGGCGCCACTCCAAACCTGGCTTTGAAGGCCTGATCGAAGGTTCTTTCAGGAAGGCCGTGCCTCTCTGCAAACTCGGCGTATATCTGGACGAACTTTTCCGAGGAGAGGTTCTCGACCCAGGCAGCGTAATCGATGGTCTGCGCAACGACATCCCGGGGCGTTTTGTGCTTCTTGAGCTCGATAATGATGATGGAGCCGGTCGCATCAATGGCCAGCAAATCAATGTACTTACCGAAGTCGGTGTATACCTGGCGACCAATCAATAACCAATTGTCGCTTAGGATGGAGATGTCCTTGGTGATTTGTTCTTCAAGTAGCGACTCGCTCTCCAACTTCACCGTTGACAAAGTCTGGGGCTTTTCACCGATCTTCCAGATGCCGTGTTGGACTGCCATTAATATTGCTCCTCAGTGCACTCCTGTCCGGAAACAAACCCCACAGTGGGTTCCGCCAGCAAAGCCATGGTCATACCTAAAACCGCCCTCGCCTGAGAGCGCGTGAACTCCTCATTGCCATGAGCCCCCAACTGACAAATATTCTTGAGCTGCTCTCGAAGACTCATCAGGCGCTCTATAGAGCTCATATCCTTCCGGTCACTGGAATGTGCTTTCCTGTTAGCAGCGGCCGATGCCTGCTTATCCTCACGCAACGCTTCAACCTGCTCGACAATGTGCCGACACTGCATAACAGCATCTTTGTAGTGCCCTATTTCGATAAATTCCTGAGCCTTTGAAAACAATGCCTTCAAATCGCCTGAAGCATTCGGTAGCGGAACTTCGAACAAAAGAGTGTTCCGATATTCGGCATTTCTCAGCGCATCCAGCCACTGTTCCCGAGGCACAGTAATATCCGTGCAATCAAAGCTCGAAGTCAGTTCATCGTCCGATGTAACCAGTGCCCTCAACCCAAGATTCAGTTTAAGATCATTCTCCTCACGATACTCCTCGAGCGAATTTACCTGTGACCCACTGAGTACCATCTCGAAGTCAATTTGCTCACTGCTCGAAAAGCTGTGGCACCGAATGATACGAGTTGAAGAAGGAACCGAAGTTACTAGGGGCCGTAAAGGATCAGCCAAGGCGATCGACAGGGTTATATCGAATAACATCATTTGACTGTGGCAAGGCAGCCGATTGCCTCGCATCACAAAGGTAAGGCCATATCCACCAGCCGCCTCCCGACCGTGAACCTTCAATTGATCGAACTCGACTATGTAGTTCCCGTTGTACCTGATAGGTAACCGCATGATTAAACCTGTAGCTCCATCGACTGGGACAAACTCGTTGCCAGTCCTGCTAAATTTTTCACTTTATTGAGAGCCAATTACGGACAGCTCTGCCATCGTTGTTTTCTTGATATAAAGAGCAGTACTTCCTAACAACTTCAGGCCTTCTTCATTAACCTTTTTGATGCTCAACCCAGGCTGGACGATTTCAATATGAAACTTAAGAGGGGTCGTACGAGATCTGTCCCTAAAGGCTGCAAGATCTTTAATGCCGCCCTTAAGAAAACGTGAATAGCCGCGAGGGCGCCACTGCTCCTCTCGTCGTCTGATATGGTGGTAAAGATAATTCAAGTTCAAATGCTTCCAACGCACACTGCGCTGAGCCTGGCCGCAAACCTCGTAAAGATCCTTTAAACGAGCGCCTGGCTCATCATCATTAGAATATTTCAGGTGGACTAGAGTAAGAAGAATACCGTCATCCAGCATCTTCAATGCAACCAAATCGGCAGCTTCACCAGATCCATCATCGTTAATAATGAGATCATATTCATTGCAGATGTGCATAAAGTAACGCCACTGGATGGAACGATCATTCTGTCCATACCCCATTGATTCAACGCGGATGTCGGTACCTTGCCAGTCAAAAGGAACTATGTCGTCCTTTCTGTACAAGCCAACGCTTTCACGGACATGGACAATCTGAGCGTTGTAGGAAAACGCACTGTCAGCATAATGAATGGTAAATGGGTCAGACACCATGTATTCGGGCAAAGAAACGGCATCCGAATCACCTTTCTGAATGGCGACTTCGGGCCCATCTACTAACTCGTAATCATAGCCTTTAGTCGTGGCCTCATCGTCGATGACAAGCTTATAGATAGAAGTCTCTGCGTCACAGCTAATAGAAATTCTAACGCTGCCATCTTGCTCTCGCCCGTCTGTTTCCACATCCACTGCGAAAAGCGGCACGGAGACCTCACCAAAAAATACATCCACCTTATCCTCGAAGGCGGTTAACAACTGCTCTCCCAGCTGCACTGACAACGGGTAGCTCTGGTGAGGAGCGCGCATCCGCTCCGGCCTCAGGAAATTCTTAGTAAAATTGTGTTCAGCAGGCTGCGCAGAAATGACCTTATCCCACGCTTTTTTGGCCCAAGCACACCAATCAGCAATCGAGCCACGTTTTTGTGGTGACCAAACCTTTCCCTTCCGCTGCGAACAGCCCCACACGACCCGGTTTCCGGACTCATACCCCAAAGCTGCGATATTGCTCAAGCTGGAGCGTTCTGACTCAATTAGCGATAATCCCTCGGTTACATTTGGACCAAAATACTGCGTAAAACTAATGGCGCCTTCTTGTGCCGTCCCGAGATTGCGGGCTAACGGGTATTCAATTCCGTTAAAGACATTAAAGACTTGATCGCCACTAATCAGTTCGCACTGACCTAGAGCTATCGCCTCAGCCAAAGCTTCCACACGAAAAGTTTTATAGTCATTGGAGAAAACGAAAAGGGCATTTCGTTCTTTGTCCCAATGCGCGATGAGTAGTTTGAAGTTTGTGTCTCTGAGGTCCTTATAAGATCCCCATTTCACTGGCGCAGATTGGATCGCGAGTACCACCAGCAAGTTTTCATCGGATGAGATGGCATGCCAATACTCATCAAATTTGGGTAGTTTCTCAACGAAGCGCTCAGGCTCCCAGTATTCACATGAGGTCCGAAACAGCGTCGCGGTGTAGGAAGGTTCAAGATTCCACAAGGATATCTGCTTGTGCAAATCACCTTCCTGCTTCAGCGAATCAACAACCTCCTGGAGTCGGACTTCGCGCTCAATGCGATTCTCGGATAAGCGCCTCAAGACACTATCCCAATCCGCACCCTGGGAATACAGATTCTGTAGGTCACCCTCCACATCAGGGTCCGCAACATTCATCACAACACTTGCCTTGCCCAAATGTTCCTTGCGACTGACTCTCGTAAAACGACCAATGAACTGGAGTGTTACCGCCAGGCTTTTGTGGTGGTCATGCAAGGCTGCGACTTTTAAATTAGGCAAATCATAGCCCTCGCCGAGCATATCCACGCAAATGACAATCTTGGACTTCCTTGCCAAAAGGCCTTCAAGTCGTCTCCTGATCTCCGGTTTTCCGTAGGTAGAGTGCACTACGACTGGCTTTAAATCCGCAGCAATGCCCTCGTAAACGGAAAGCAGCGCCTCCGCTTTAGACTTGCTTGACGTTCGAGCCATCATAAGATGATCCAATCCTTGGGCCAGATCCTCTCGCAAGCGTTCCACAGCCACTGCGGCTATTTCAGTATCAGTCCGATCCTCGTAGTACTCTTCAACCGGCAGGAGATCCACATGGGTAAAATATCCAGCGCGCTGTGCTTCCCCCATGGTGTAGTTAAAGATAACCCGACCACCCAAGGCTTTTTTATCGTTACGGAAGGGTGTGGCTGTAAATTGAAGAACCTTTTTGCCTCGAAAACGTTCAAGAACCTCTAGCCAAGACTTAGCAGAAATATGATGGGCTTCATCAACAAACAAATGAGAGCAACGCTCGCAAAGTCGGTCGACAGCTTCTGGCTCTGAAGCTGAGAGAACGCTGGTGGTTGCAACGATAACATTAGCCGTATTCGCAAGGTTATCGGCCGCTTCCGTGGTGCGTATTCCTGATTTAATGATTGCGACGGCGGGTAAATTGATACCTACAGGCACAATCCCTAACTCGGGCAGATAACCTAAGTTCAAAAACTTGCCTGCAATCTGGGTTCGGAGTGAATCGGACGGGACGATAACTAAGACCAAGTCGCACTTTTGATAGATCATGGTTGCCAACATAGTCTCAGTTTTACCTGTCCCAGTTGGTAAAACGACTGTTGCGGGATCTACTTCTCGATCAGTAGCAAAGTATGCAGATATCGCATGCAGAGCGCCTAGCTGGGGGCGGCGTAGTCCCAGAACACTTTGCTCCGAATCTTCTTCCTTAAACAAAAATTGCCCACCCCAAGAACGGACAATCTCTCTTGGGGAAATGCCATCGAGTTCATCAGGGAATTCAGCCCAAACCAAATCAGTTTCGGGAGACAACTCAGCAATATCGAACGCTTGTTTACCTGTTAAAACCGGCACGCCGGTTGGGCACCGTCCCTTTGACCGGGAGTTCTTCAGATACATTACATTTAACGGTGGTGGAAGCTCGGTAGCTAATTCAAAATAGCCGTCAAATGCTGACTCCTTTACTTCAACATCACACAAATGTGATCGAACAAGCAACCGAACCACTGAATTTTGACCACTCTTCAACTCAAGAACGCGCTTCTCAGGTAAGGTAATGGTCAGCTTCAAGCTATCAAATAAATCCATTTTCTTTCGCACCTATTTAATAGCCATAGACTTTTACAGCACGACTATTTGAATTACCTTTCAAATTTACAACATGTTTCTAACGCTTGATTTTACATCCTCAAAATCATCAATCGCTACTTTCAGCTCTCTTTTTAACCGTCTTATCTCATTTTGCTTACCTAAAATATCCTCTGAAATCCTCATCCTTTGGGTCCTTCCTGGAATAGGAATTTTTATTTTTCCAAGTCGGGTCGTATTTAGCGATACATTAGCGGAACCTTTCATGTAAGGAACCAAAACTTGATCCTTATGAGTTAGAAGGTAGGCATAAACATACTCAATTATTGAATCATCCTTCAAATCGTCTCGAAGTGTTAAAACAGCAATAATTGTTGCAGCCTCGAACTTACCATCATAATAATGAATATTATTTATACTTGCATGCCCATGGCCGGTAGAAGAAACCAGCGGGATACAAATTGCTTTACAATCAAAACTAAATCTATTGCACCGCTTGATCTCGGAAGAACTTGTTACAAAGTCAAACTCCCCACTATCCATTGCCTCCGAAGCACCTAGCTGACCTTTCGATATTTCGAAAATTTCATCCAACCTCTTCAGTGGAATACCTTCAGGGTACCGATAGTCTCTCAGGTAAATACTTGGGCAAAAATCAAATTCGTTATCCACTATTTCTTCCAGGCTTACAAACCTATGCTTATTCCTAACCTCCCTGTAAGAACGGTTGAATCTCTTTTTAAACAGTTCAACTGCCATTGGAATTTCTGACCCATCGATCTGTACCTTATTCGATCCATCGGAGAAGCCATCATTATCGACTCTATAAAACCAAACTTTATCAGTATTTCCTCCTTTCGTTAGAATTATAACTGCCGTTGCTACGCTTGCGTAAGGTTTGAAAACCCAATGAGGCAATGATATAACAGCCTCTATTTGATGATTTAAAAGCTCTTTACGAAGCTGTACGTGAGAGTTCGACTCACCCTCTAAAACACCAATAGGCACTACAATTGCTGCGCGCCCACCAAGTTTTAGCGAACGGAGAATGTGCGCCACAAATAAAAGCTCAGTTTTTTTCGTTTTTACCAAACCGAGCACGTCGGCATTAACATTTTTTTCGTCTAGCGTTCCCTTAAAAGGGGGGTTGGCGAGGATGACGTCGAAGAAGTCTTCTTCCTGCTCCGGGTAATGCTCTTTGATGGATTTGTTGAGGCTGTCCTGGTAGAGAATGTTGGCGCCGTTCACCCCGTGCAGCATCATGTTCATGCTGCTCACGCGCAGCATGGTGGTGTCGAAGTCGAAGCCCCAAAACATCTGCTTGTTGATGTGATCCCGATAGGGTTCGAGCATGTCCCCGGTGTAGTGGAGGTTGCCTTCTTCATCGGTAAAGGTTCCCGCTTCACTGGAATACTTTCTGTTCAGGTACTCCATGGTTCGAGCCAGGAATCCTGCTGTTCCGCAGGAGGGATCGCAGATAATGTCGGTGGGCTGCGGGTCGATCAGCTCGATCATCGCATCGATGATGTGTCTGGGGGTGCGGAACTGGCCATTGATACCTGCCGTGGTCAGTTTGCTCAGCAGGTATTCGTAGATATCCCCCTTTACGTCGCTCTGGGTGAGCGGCAGGTTGTTGACCATTTCGACCGCTGAGACAAGTACGGATTCGTTCTTAATCTCCAGATCCGCATCCTGCATGTATTCGCCGATGTGTCCCAGTGCCTGGGCGGCGCTGCCTTCTGTTCCAAGCCCCTCTTCCTCTGAGTGCTGGCCGAGGCTGGCGAAATACGGATATACATGAAGCTTCAGATGCCTGTGCAGCTCCTTACCGCTCATATGGTGAAAATTCTTCCAGCGCAGAAGCTGGCCTTCCGGCGTATCCGGAAACAACCGGTCGAAGGATTTGCCAGTTCGCGCGGCCTTACGCTCGGCCACCTCTTCCTGCATGTCCAGCATGCGGGCAAACATGAGGTAGCTGATCTGCTCGATGACGGTCAGGGGGTTGGTGATGCCCCCGGTCCAGAACTTTTCCCAGAGCTTGTCGATGTCGTTGCGTAATTGACCTGTGAGCATTTAATGGATCTCTTCATTCGATGTTGCATCTGAGGCTTCCTGTTCCGGTTCCTCAGACGGAGTATCAGTTTGATTGGTTAGTTGCTGATCAGAGCCGAGCTCTTCCAGCATTTCTTGCTCCTGCTCTTCCGGCTCATCGAGCGGTTCAACAATCAGAGCAAGGCGCTCAGACTCGAAGTCTGTATGGGCAGGCTCGATCTGTGGCAAGGATTTGCTGACTTTGGTTGAGAGCTGGCTAAAACGATCCACCTTGCCGTATAGACCCTGCTGGCCTGCCAGAGCCGTAACGGTGTTGTTGTAATGGTTGCTTACAGTTTTCAGAGTGCCGCCTAGCTTATTCAGCCGGTCAGCAACCACACAGACCTGGTTGAAAATCTCCCCGGCCTTCTCGGAAATTTCCCGGGCCTCTGCGTTGCTTCGCTCGATCATCCACAGATTGGAGACTGTGCGCAGAATGGGAATCAGAGTGGTGTGCGAGACCAGTACGATATTCTGCCTATAGCCGTATTCAAATAGCCCCTTGTCGTACTTAAGGGCCTCGATGTAGGCGGGCTCTATGGGCATGAACATCAATACGAAGCTGGGGCTACGCATGCCGATGAGGCTGGTGTAATCCTTGCTGCTCAAATCGTCGATGTGGCGCTTAACCGCTTTAACGTGCTCATCCATCGCCAGGCGTGACTCCTCAGGTGTTTCCGCGCCCACCGCTTTATCGTATGCAACCAGGGAAACCTTGCTGTCGATGATGATCTGTTTGTTGTCGGGCAGGCGGATCAGGTAGTCGGGGCGTTTCTTCTTGCCTTCCGCGTCCTTGAATTCGCCCTGAGCGTCGTAGTGCTCGCCTTCGATCAGGCCGCTCATTTCCAGGGTTCTACGCAACTGAACTTCGCCCCACGCACCCCGCTGCTGGGAGTCGCCTTTCAGAGCGGAGGTTAGATTGTTGGCTTCAGCACTCATCTTCATGCCGATTTCCAGAACATCGCGAATTTTTGCGTTCATCTCCGTCTGGCCGCGCACCGAAGATTCATGGACATCGTTCACGCGCTTCTGGAACCCTTCAATCTGTTCCCGGAAGGGCTTGAGCATGCTGTCGATGCTGCTCTGGCTGGTTTGGGTGAAGGTCTTGCCTTTCTCCTCGAAGATCTTGTTCGCAACATTTTCGAACTCTTTGGTGAGGGATTGCTTGGCCTCACCCAGTTGCTGCATCTGTTCTTTGAAGTGCTCTTCTTTGCGCTCCAGTGTGGTTTTGAGTTCCGTGTGTTCACCGCTGAGGGACTGGTAGCGCTCCTGAAGCTCGGCGTATTTATCCTGTTGAGCCAGCAGATTTGCCTTAGTTTCCTTCAGTTGCTCTTTGGCATCCAAGCTTGAAGATTCGAAGGCTCGCGACCTTTTCCCTTCTTCTGCGAGCCTTTCTTTCAGCTGACTGACCTGCTCCCGTTCTGCCTGAAGATCCTGTTCTGAGCGTGAGAGTCGCTGACGAAGTTCTTCTACTCGGTCCTGATGGGCACGGTTATCTGCCTGTACGTTTTCCAGCTGTTTCTCTGTCTCATGGAGACGGTGGCGCGATTCTTCCAACTTCGCATTCGCAGCCGCAAGCTCATCTTTTTGGCTCTGGAGCTCACCGGTAAGCCGTTGCTCGTTGGATTGGGCACTGGTGAGTTGCGCTTGCAAGCGGCTTTCTGCCAGATCCTTTTCATGCACAGAGGCTTCGAGCTCTTTGATGGCAGTCTGGGCAGCTTCGTCACGTGCCTTCGCTTGCTCCAGGTCCTCCTGAAGTTGCTCCAGTTGCGTAGTAAGCCGGGTAGACTTACGGCCTTGCAGCACAGATGCCAGCAAAAAGCCCAACCCTGCCAACACAGCGCCAATCAGACTGGCCATCACGATCAGTTCTGTGGTCCATTGGATATTCTGCATCGTTATCCCTGTAGCTCTGTGGCTGGTGCTTCTGGTTTCAGGAAAGGTTTCAGTACGGTGATCAACTCGCCCACATCATCCGGTTTGAAAACACCGTCGATTCCTTCGTGGGAGACTGAGGTAAACGGCGCATCGTAAAGGGTTTCGACGACGATGGAGCCATGTTGGGCGATGTAGTTTTTCAGCAGGTTCATAAACCGTACCTGCTGAGCAGTTAGCGTCGGGTGCGCATGAAGGAACTGTTTGAAGTGTTCCTCGACTGCCTGGGGATCAAGACCAATGATTTCTCTGACCGTGACATCCAACTGGTCAGCCGTGCGTCCGTAAAACTGATTCAGTACATCTAGGCTGACCCCGGGGTTCGTGGTTAGGATTGTGGATGTCAGCGATTTGAGATCAGACTCGGCGATTGTTTCGCCATTATGGATTTTCTGAAGAATCGGATTGTTTGCGAGCATCTTATCGAGAATACCCTTCAAGCGCCGGCGGTAGATCATGGCTTCGTTTGCGCCGGTGATGTAGACCTCGCGCTCACTGATCCAGACCTCCCCATCCTTGGTTTTCGTAGTTTGCGTACCGGCACCAGGATAAACCTGAGACTTCCGATACTTCATAATGCCACGCAACTCCAACCGGGCATTTTCCAGCTTTGCGATACTGGGATCCGCCCAGAATGAGGCACTTTTTACTTCTTCGATTACTTTGTCTTTCTGACGAACGGCCTGGATATTGACTGCTAGCCTCTCGACTTCGGCTATGAGCGCCGTTTTGCCATCTTGGAAACAGCTCGCCTTTTCCACCAGGCAGCGCTCAATCTCTGCCATGAGTTTGTCGAGCGCTGTGGCGTGTTTATCCCGAAGTACCCGGCTGGACATAAGCGGGGCTATGGTTTCGGCCAAAAGGTGCTGCGTTCTAGCATCCAGTTTGTCCAACAGATCCGTCTGCTGGAGCTGATGAACCACTCGCAGGTTACGGCGAACGGCAATACTTTCATCCGGCAGGTCATTGATGTCTTCCTTGAGCAGGCGTACACCAACATCGTAACCGGCGGCATGATTCTGCTTCAGGGCCGCTTGTGCGAGGGCCAATCGTTCCTCGAAGGTGGCTTGGAGGAGTGACTTGCTGCCGGTGTCTTCCGGCTCTTTGTATTCCTCTTCGAAGAAATCAAAGTTGCCGTAGTGATCAAAGATCAGGAACTCGGTTTTGTCCTGTCCGGGACCAAACAGGTTTGGACGCAAGCGTGTGCCTCGGCCAATCATCTGCCAGAACTTCACCCAGGATTTAACCGGCTTGGCAAAGACGAGGTTAACGATCTCAGGCACATCAATGCCGGTATCGAGCATGTCGACGGAGATGGCAATTCGGAAATCGTTATCCGGTTTTTTGAATTCTTTGATCAGGCTATCCACATGGGGAATGTCGTTATGGATAACCTTGCAGACCTTGGTACCGTATTGGGGGTACATATCGCAGAACACCCTTTCGAGATGCTCTGCGTGGTCTTGCCTCTGGGCGAAGATGATCGTTTTCCCAACCAGTGACCCGGTTTCATCTTTGATACCGTTTTTAATCAGGTTTTCCAGGATGACCCTATCTGTTTCCTCACTGAAAATTTTTCGACCGATGTCTTTTCCGGCAATCCTGGTATTGCGGGCCTCTTCCTCGCCCAAGTCCTCTTCCAGCTGTTGCTGTTGCTCGGGCGTCAGATCGGTATAGTGAATACCGTCGCGAAGGAATTCGGTGGTCAGGTCCTTTACCCGGAACGGCACCAGATAGGGTGGCTCGTTATTGATCGCCGCATCCAGCCCAAACTCGAAGGTTGGGTCTGTGGTTTCACAATCAAAAATGTCGAAGGTGTTACGGCTGATAAACTTGACCGGTGTCGCGGTAAGACCGACCTGCAAGGCATCATAGTAATCGAACAGATCGCGATATTTGTTGTAGATACTGCGGTGACTTTCATCGGCAATGATCAGGTCGAAGAAGCCCACATCCAGCTGAGCAAACCGGTTCATCATTCCGGGATAGGTGGCGATGTAAATGCGTGCGGATTCGTCAATCTGGCGGGTTTCACCGATGATGCAGCGCGGCTCACTCGGCAGATTTTGCTTGAACGCATCATCAGCTTGAACACGCAGCTCTTTTCGGTCACACAGGAACAGAACCCGCTTGGCCCAGCCAGTTCGCAACAAAAGCTCAGCGAGGGCAATGGCTACGCGCGTTTTGCCCGTACCGGTTGCCTGGATGATCAGCGCCTTGCGCCGTTGATTCTGGAAATGTGCTGCAACTGTTTTGATGGCTTCAATCTGGTAGGGACGGTCTGCAATCTTGAGCTCCGGATTGAAGCGCTCCAGTTCAGCAGCGCGATAGTGGCGCTGGTAAATCAGGTACTCCAGACTTTCCTTGCTGTAGAACCCATAGACTGGGCGATAGGCGTTGTATTGGTGGTCGTCCCAGATAAAGGTTTCATAGCCATTGCTGTAGAAGATGACCGGGCGCTGGAACCCCATATACTCGAAAGAGTTGGCGTACAAGCGAGCTTGCTCGCGGCCAGCCTGAAGGTTAACCGTTCCAGATTTCTTGGCCTCGACCAGCGCTAATGGCTGCCCATTGTCGCCCCAGAGAACGTAGTCTACATAGCCCTTCCCTGAGGGGTTATCTGGGAACTTTACCTCTACTTCTTGGCCAACCTGGGCAGGATTGCCAATGTCCCATCCCGCCTTCACCAGCATTGCGTCGATCAGCTGAGCTCTGGTCTTGGCTTCGTTCCATTGGAGGGAGTCAGCCGCCTGCTGGCTTCGCTGTTTACGGGCTTGCTGCTCAGGTTCAGCTGGCGGCCTGAACGCCTCTGCCTGCTTGGCGCGCTCACGGTCCAGTTCGTCCATTACTCGATCGAGCTCTTCCTGCTGCTTTTCTATATCTCTCTTGTAGCTGGAGACCGACTTTTTGAGCTCAACAATGGTGTTGGTCGGATCTGGGATTTCTTTGAGAGATGGCAGACTCTCCTTTGGTTCCCCGCAATAGGTGAGCGCCATGTAGCCCGCCAGCTGATGTGCGGTTGAGAGCGCCATCTTTGCGCTTCGCAAATCTCCCTGGGCACCATGTGCGGAATCATTGCCTTGAACACGAAGAAAGTTGATCTGATGGATCAATGACTTATCGACACAATCAGCAAATACCGGATTTTTAACCAACTCATAGAAGCTGGACTGAGGCAATCTCGGCAGAGACTCTTCTTTGTAGATGGTCTTGGTCATCTCCTCGGCAAAGCTGCGCAGCCTTGTAAGGGCGCTGCCGGGGTCGACGTGAAGAACGGCCTCTGCCAAACCACCAAGATTTGCCAGGACGTCGTACTTTGGCCGAAGAAACTCAAAATTGACCGATTTCATAAAAGATACTCTGCTCATGCTGATCCCAATGCGAGGACCATGCCATTATTGTTCGATTCCGTATTTTTCGATCCAGTTGCTTAAGGTTTGCTGGCTTTTCAAGCCAAGAAGTTTGGCCGCCTTCGTTTTGTTCTGCCCGGTGTGAGCCATCGCATTCTGGATATAATGCGCCGCGAGCTCTCCCATTAGATCATTTAGATCAACACCTTGACTCACATCATGGTTTAGCAGCTCGGGCTCACGCTCTGGCATTGTGAACAGTGCCTGCTGTAATTCGGCGCCGGTTATGTTCACCCCAGCGCTCCAGAGCGCTGCCCTTACCAGAGTTGATTGGAGCTCCCGGACATTCCCACGCCACGGATGCTGGAGGATAATTTTTTTTGCATCGGAAGAAAGTTTCTTACTGGCAAATACTGAATCCTGCTCACCTTGAGCTTTGAGTAACATATCTGCAAGTAACGAAAGGTCACCTTCACGGTTGCGAAGGGGTGGTAGGTGCAAAACGCCAACGGCAGCACGGTAGAAAAGGTCCTCCCGGAAATGGCCATCTGCGACCTCTTCTAAAAGGTTTCGGTGTGTCGCTGTAATGATGCGCACATCTACAGGCAGTTCTTTGTCACTGCCGACCGGGACCAATCGGCCTTCCTGCAGCACACGAAGCAGCCGAACCTGAGACTGGTGAGACAGTTCACCAAACTCATCTAGAAATAACGTGCCGCCATCCGCCTGCTGGAACACACCTGGGCGATCCGCAACCGCACCGGTAAAGGCCCCCTTCTTATGGCCGAAGAGCGTTGAATCAATCAGGTCTTCCGGAATGGCCCCGCAGTTCAATGCAATGAAGGGCTTCTCACGACGCAGGCTGGCATTATGGATGGCCCGGGCAAACAACTCTTTTCCTGTACCTGTCTCACCATAGATCAGGACTGGCACGTTGCGCTCCGCTAGTACCTGCGCTTGCTGTTTTAGCAAGAGCATCCCCGGGTTCTGGGTGACAATATTATCGAACGCGGCATTGATAGGTACCCTGGAATCAGCCAGCGCACGGAACTTCGCATCTGAAATTTCGGAAACCGGAGGAACAAACTCTGCGGATAGCTCAAAAGGTATCTCTACCTTCTCAACTCCCCTTTCCAGTGAGGATTGGTAAAAAATAGCTGGGTATCTGGTTTTGCCCAGAAGTATCCAAACGGCCTGCATGGCAGGGGTGCCTGGACTCAGCAAAAGCGACAACTCGGTTTCTGCGGCCGAAAGCCGTTTCAGGTGAGGCTCGACTGTAAGATAGATCTCACCAAAATTGACTGGAGAACTGAGTTTGGCTTCGGTGGCGTGGATGGGAATATCAACTTCGCTCTTCAGCCAAGAAAGGTATGGCTCCACCTCTGAGCGGGGATAGGAAAAGAGCAATTGAACCGCGTCGACATCGATATTTTTAAGCGTCGAACGGATAGGCCCCGATGGGACTTTTTGGTCAGAAGCCGCAGCCTTTAAGTCATTGCCTCCAATCCAGCTTATCAGGGTCTTATGCACGTATTTCGCCATCCATGAACTTATTAGTCAGTTACAAACTACCCATCATAGCGGCCAACAGAATTCGTGTCTGTTGCATGTTCTAACTGTTTTATTCTACTCTGTTTTTTCCCGCCATCATTGCTGGTCAAGGCCTACAGAATCTTTCCAGCCTATGGCACTTACGATCCCCCAGTTACCTTTAGGGTTCGGCCTCCGCCATTTTGCGGTTGGCATCCGCTCTAGATACTCAAGTGCAGCAAAATAATCGGCAAAGCGTTGCTCTGATCCTTTTTCGCCCACGGTAAAATATCCGTTTCTGTTGCAGCTATCTCTGCAAAACGAACTGCCATCCCTCGCATAGGGTACCTGCTTCTCAGTGCTTACTTGAACCCTTGCTGAAATTGAGTCAGAAACCGCTTTGCTCCGGCTGGGACCAGCTCCTATAAACGCTTTCTGAAGGGCCTCCCTGGCCGTGGCATCTAATTCCACCCAGATTACTGCCCCCGGCTTATGACGGTATTTTACTGGATGGGAGAGAGGCCTAACCTCCCCTAACACCCAGGCATGATTCCACTTGTAGTCGTGCTGCGTGTAGATCTCTGGGCCGACCCTGTGTTTTAACTTGTTGTTAGAGATGTCTTGAAGAGACATAGGACCCAAGGAGCTCAAGATTGAAGCCACGCCGACAACAGTACCGCTACCCTTTTCAATGAGGGCAATAGGGCCTCGTATTGATGTTCGGGTGCTTCGCATTTCCCAGGTTTTCTCTCCCCTGAGAATTTTTCCTATCCACGGCTGATCAATAATTAGTCCACGGCTAACATCAACCCCGACATCCGCCGGGTCCTGCTCTCGTTCATGTGCATCGTTCGTCATAGATGAGTCCTTTCGTTAATGATCCATACTACTGTCTTCGTAAATCGTAATATCCGTAGCCCAGCCACCGGCATTGACTAACCGACCATCCTTATCAAGCTCCAACATTCTTTGTACTTGTGCTTCAAGGCCCAGATCAAAATTGAAATATTTCAGATCGTGGCGGAAGGCTTTCATTTCCCAGTAGCCCATGCCCTGATCGAAAGCCAACTTGATCGTACGCCCCGAGGCCAATCCAATACTGAGTACCCGACGGTGGGTAAGTTCGCGCCTATCATTGTTGACTTGGAAATCTACCTGTTTGGCTCCCAAAACAGCGCGAAGAAAGGCACCCGAAACGACGCGCTGCGTTTCGGGGTTTACCCAATCGTCCCACGCCATTCGGCTATCTCGGCGGCCATCTCCGGGCATGGTGATAACAGACAATGATGTTTCATCGCCTATCTCCAACGATTTCAGGATGTTGGCGAGCATTACTACCGCCCAGGGTGACTTGAGATAGCGATCCTCGTACTGCAGCGAAACAATTTTTTCTTGATCAATGGCTTCCGCATAACTCGGAGCCTTTTGCTTGAGTATGCTCCAAAAGTTTCGAGCCAAATCCTGAATTGAGCCGTTCAGTTCAGTGGTCAGCTCTACCACAGCTGCGCCGCTAGGCTGAGCCGACCAACCTGCCATATCCAAGCTGCTGGCTGAGAAAACAGGCTCCTGATGTGAATAGACCCACAAGGCCTGATCATCGCCACTCAGCCAGTTTTCACCGGGACTCTGGGCGTTTGTACTGTTGGTAATCAGAGTAACGAGTCCGTCCTTTTCAAGCTCGAACTGAAGCGGCATTCTTATATCTGGATTTGGGTGATCCTCGTCTGTTTCTGAGACGTCGATACCGAATCGGCCGAGATTGGCGAGCTCCTGTTTAATCTCCTCACTCAACGTTGTGCCCTTCGGCAAGATTAGAGTTACTCGCAAGCCATCAATAGCACGCCATCCCATGAGTTTCCGGCGAAAATCAGGGTTACCGAGATCCCACTCGCTGGGGTCTCCTTTTAGACGCGATGAGACAGCTTTCGCACCTTTGTTAATCCAATGCCGGACAAATCGCTCAGGATCATACGGCCAGTAGGCTGCGCCGGGAACAGAAGCGAAAGGTTCAGGTAAACAAAGATGGTCTCTGATACCGCTGTGAGCGACCCATTCCAGTGCCGCCCTACGGTTCAGCTCGTCGAATTCCACCCGGCTGTCTTTGCTGGCAAGGCAGGCCGCACAGACATTGTCGCAGTTGGCCGGGCATTCAAGCTTTTTGAGCATCTTTTCGATGAGTTCTGCCAGATTCTCTAATCCCGTCAGAACAAAGCCCGCGCCACCGGCAACGTCGTCGTATACCTGGATGACGTAACGGGTTGCTCCTGTATCGAGGTCTTTGTCTTGCCGGACCCCGAAGCCCATTTCAGTGGTCGCAATGCCGAGCTGGTCTGCAATGGTATCCCTCAGCGCGACTGCCAGGGTTGTGGCAATGACCCGGCCGTCTTCTGAGGCCGGTATCCATTCACCGGTAATCGGACTCTTTAGTATGAGTTCCAGGACATCAGTTTGAGCCTGGTACCCAAGGTAGATACCGGCCATAACCTGCTCGCCCGAACAATCTTTCTCTTTGTGGCTACCCGCATTTCCTCCAATGGGCCGGTGAAACTTGTCAGGCTGAAGGTCTTTCGGCTTCTCGTGATTGGCAGACATGGAATCTGCGCGCCCGCAGCTCATACATACCGCATATCCGGTTCCATTTTCTCCACCCGAGTGATGGAAGACATGCCCTTTCTCGCCGAATCTGATGAAACCGCAGCGTTCGTCAGGCAGTGAAATCACATTCTCATCTACGCTGATCCGGGGCTTTTCAACGGGAATGAATTTCTGAGAAGTAACGTCGTTACTCGTCGAATCGTAGAAATCCGTGGTGAAGCCAGCCGGTCTGAGGACCCGTTTGACGTATTTCGGGTTAATCATGTTGGGGCACTGTGTGCATGACAGCTCATCACTGTTCGCATAGGCATACTCTCGGTAGCCATGTGCACCGCATGTCTGACAACTCCAGGCCAGATCGAACTTTTGTGCCCCACCCTGCGCGCTGTCGTAATAGGAATACAGGGTCACACCGGCAGAGCGGTATACACGGCCATCAATGACAACCTGGGCTCCAGGAGCATATTCGCGGATGGCGATCGGTAGGCCCCTTGATGGTTTTTCTTTGTAAGTAAAGATGTTGTCCTCTCGGGACTTCTCCTGTTTGCGGGCGGTCTTATTGATGAAATCTTCGACGTTGTAGGTATTGAGGTTCACTACGTCTGTGGGAAAGCCATACCCCGGCAGGAAAGCGCGGGCCGCCAGGTCGCGCAGTAAGTACTCCTCTTCGTGGCGCTTTTTCTCGAGTTCCAACGCTTTTTTGTATGCGTCATCCGACGCTTCGCGATGCCGTTCATTGAGGCGACGGTATTCTTCCCGCCAGGATGATGACAATCGTTGGATCGCTTCTTTACAGTCGGCTGCCAACACGGCAAAGGATGTGGCGGATAACGCGGTATTTTCTCGAGTGATCCGGCCAACTCCTTTCACCACGTTGTTTTCTGCTGATCCGGCGGCCAGTGTATCCAGCCAATCGACAAACCTTTCACACACCGAGGGATTACCGCCGAAGAACCAATGAACATTTAATCGGGTGCGATCATCCTCACTGTCCGTTTCGGACTTGAGGAAGTTCGCTAGCAGGAAAGAATTCACGTGCCGTTGTACCAGCGGCGCCGCACTGAGAGTGATCACCGGAGCTGGAATGGCCGTTACCCAGGGCCACTGAGGATTCTGGAAGGCCCGGGTGTTGTGGGGATCTGGTTTACATAGAGTGTAGGCAACGGCTCTCGGCTCACTACGCCGGCCGGCCCGACCCGCTCGCTGGAGGTAGTTGGCTGGGTGGGGCGGCACATTATTCATGACTACAGCCGAAATACCGCCAATATCAACGCCCATCTCCATGGTGGTGGAACAATTGAGAACGTTGATCTTGCCTTTTTTGAAATCATCCTCGTATCTCTGTAGGCGCTCTGCAGCTTGCTGTGCGGAGTGTTCGGCGGTGCGATAGTAAAAGCCGCCCTCAGCGGTGCGATCTGAAATGTCCGTCCAGAGGTTTTGCTCACGAAGAGACGCAACAACGTCATTTGCCGCAACGCGGTTTCGGATAGACCGGAGCACACCTTCCGTCTCCCCTTCCGGGGCAAGCGAGGTGAATTCAGGCATATCAATTCTTGTGCATCGATACTTCTCTACTTCGGCCTTGTTGGGCAAGTAGGGAGTTAACCCACGGAATGTAGTGTCGATAAGCCGGTTTGTAACCGGGCATACCCAAGCCGACTTGGGCAGAGAAAAGGTCAGCGTTTCGCGGGAAAGCGCATAACCCCCACCCTGAGTTTGCAGAATCTGTGATTTTACCAATGCTTGCCAGGCGGCCTTGAGCCAACCGTTCAGCTTGTTTCGGTGCGATTCCAACTCGGTGTTCAAGCCTGTTCCGAGAGAAAGCACCTTGACCAAGCGCGACTGCGAACCCTTTTGAAACTGAGGCCACGCCTTGTCTCTGGTGCCACTGACATCGCTGCCCGGAGCGTATAGCTCTTTCGGCGCGAACCGCGCGCCCATCCATGAACGCTCCGTTTCGCCAAACCGGAGAAAAGTATTTTCCCTTACGTGGAAGTCCAAGGAAACTTTCAGAAAATCTTTCCAGTCGTCCAGGGTTAGCCGGGATTCGCTTTTGCCATCTGCCGACGGAGCCTGAGTTTCCGTCCAGAAGTCTGGCGTGTTGGTGACCTGCTCCAGGCCTTTGTAGCCAACAGCCACGAGACCCAGCGTTTCCGTGCTGTTCTGGTTTTTGGGCCGGCGGGCGAATTCGCGCAAGAGGAGAACTCGCGCCATGGAATAGCTGCCCTCATTGCCTTTGAACAACTGTGGGTTGGCGTAGCGGTTGTAATCCAGAATTGAATATTTGAGGTCGTTCGTAGCGGCTAGATCCTCGACCAGTTCAGGCCAGTGAACCTCCAAACGGTCCTCTGAACTCCCCCCACTATTGAGTTTCTCAGCTTCAGACCTTACCCCCGAAGCAGCAGCGTGCAGACCCATTTTATCAAGCTGCTCTGCTTGCTGTATTAATTCTTCATAGCTAGCCGTCGGAGCATTTTTAGGGCCGGCGTCAGCCTTTGCCTGCTTATTTCTCAGTATCTGAAATACTAGCCCCCTTAGGCGCGATCGCTCCGCCTCCTGCTGCATGCGCACCGCCATGCGAGCGGTGCCCTGGCGGCTATCGGTAAAGGTGATCAGTTTACGGCCCCGGCCTGGCAGGGATTCCGGAGAGGCACCGTCACAATCTTCACGAGATGGATCGGGACAAAACTCCAAAACTGTTGGCACTGCGTTGCTGACGTAGAAAGGCGCCCCTAAATACGACTTGCGCAGAAATCCCCCTGCTGGTTTTCCAGCGCTACCACAGTTCACGCAGATCGCATCACGTTCATCGGCCTGTGATATCGTAATGCTGTTTTCGGCATCCAGCTTTCCAAGCTCTGCTGTGTCCAGATCCAGATCTTCAGAAACGAAGGCTTCATGGGGCGTGGGCGCAATGACGGTGCGCCCTTTTAATGAGCTTCCAGCTCTTTCCGAAATGCCACTGTCATCTGAGTCATCCTCCTGCAGTGAGAACTCATCACTGACATAGGGACTGGCCTGACGCAGGTACGGATGGGCATGCTCAGCTGTCAGGTGAGGTGTTTTGCAGTCGTCACAAAAACCGGCTTCGTACACGGGCGAACCACAGTCACACTTCCCGCGCTGCTGAACATACACCTGGCCAAATGGCCAGTTTTTCAGATCTCCGGATTTTGCAGAACAGCCGGGGTTTACGCAGCTCCAGAGACCATGAAGCATGCGTTGAAACAGGTGAGCCCGTAATTTCAGGAATGGCTCCTTTTTATCCGACGGTTTGGTGTCGGTTAGCAAATCCAACCATTCCAATAGTTCCTGCTGTTGTTGAACACCATCTTTACTAACCAACAGAGGCCCCACAGAGCCGGAGAGATCGTTAAGGCTGACGGGCTTCGGTGAGTTGACTACCGTATTCCGTATCAGCTGTGCCGTTCTGGATTTGCAAAGGGCGTCGAATCTCTTGGCCGAGGTTGTGCTTCCCTCCTCGATCGACTTTAACTGTGTCAATGACATGCCGCTGTCATCGCCGTCAAACTGAATTTCCGGAACCTGACGCTGACCACCGATCACTACAACCTGGCGCAAAGGAACACCAGCCAGACCTGCAAGGTATTCTCTCAACCTTTCTTCAGCCTTCTCATCAGCGATGGTCGCAGATGTGGCGACAAACCGGATATCTGAGGCTTCGCGGCCAAAGGCTTCGACTACACGACGAAGCAGCAGAGAGAGCTCAGCGGCTTGAGATCCGATGTAGGTGTGGGCTTCGTCGAGGACAATCCAGCGAAGAGATTGCGCTTCCCGTGACTTTCGAATGATTGGATCATCCACCTGACGGACGAGCATATACTCAAGCATCGTCGCATTAGTCATTAGAATCGGCGACGGATGCTCCCTCAGCTCCTCCCGTGAGAGGGTTTGATTGGGAGCCTCTTTTTGTTCTTTCCGAACGGAGGCTCTAGATTCTTTAGTGTTGCCATTGTAAAGACAGAACCTGATGTTCTGATCGAATGGCCGAGTCCAGGCGTCAAGACGTTCCCGTTGAGAGTTGATTAGCGCATTAAGAGGATAAAGGAACAGGGCTCGCACGCCTTGAAGTGGCTTCCTTGTCTGCTGATATTCACTGACGAGATCCTGCAAGATCGGGATCATGAAGCACTCGGTTTTACCTGACCCTGTCCCGGTGGTGATTACCGCAGACTGTGGTTTTTCAGCGAGCAAAGTTCGCCAGGCAGTCAACTGATGCGTATACGGTTTTATATTCGGGTCAAACCGATAGTTTTCGTTGGGCGCATCGGACAAAGCAGAGATAACTTCACTGCTGAGCAGTTCGCCCTCCAGTGCCTTAAAGGTAATATTGCCCGGCTCCCATCCAAACGTGTGCTCGAAGACCGGTGGCGCGAGAAAACAGCCCTCCTCGCCCAACTGGTTGCTCATTTGCTTTGCCAAATGGGCTCGCAATCCGGGGTCAGCCAAGCCCAAGATGCTGAGCGTGGACTCCCGGGTACGCTCTAGTGATTGGTTAATGAGATCCTTGAAATAACCACTCATTTTGATTCCTTACTGTTTCGAGCAAAAGATTTGAGAGTACCAGTGAATAGGTAGGTTCATACCAAGCGTCACGGTCGAAGTCCGAAAGAACCCGAACAGCAAACCTCAGTTCCGGAAGCGATTCTGAAACATCCGTAAACCTCGCTTTTCCTGCGGTCACCGCCGCCATAAATACAGGCAAGTAAGCCACAGCCCTCGAAAAACCAACATCGGGGAGTGTCGTTATTTCCGTCGGGAAGTTCTGCTGGTGAACCCAGTTTGTGAGCTCCACCTTGAACCATTCGGGCCACCTCTGGTCGTCTGCATGATGGCGTCGCAGATCTTCAAACCAACCTTTGACCAAAAAATAAGGCAATTGCTGCAAGTTCGCGTCATGGGGCTGTTTCAAATACTCTGTAAGATGCATAAAACAGGGAATCATGCTCGCGACATTTGTGATCCGATCTGCTACAAACCTTTCTGAAAAATCCTCAGGTATTCCCTGGTCGACGAGAAAACTTATCTGAGCACTCCGAACTTTGATCCATGATTGGATACTTACAGTCTCCCAAATTACCGCAAGCTCATTACTCAACCGCCGACAAAATGCAGGATCAAACTCGAGCCGAAAAACTGCCGCAGCTATCGCGGAAGTATTGTTCGCCAAGGCCTTCCAACTCTCGAATGCCGACAAGGGCAAAGCGCTGTATTGCTCTTTAAGGGCACGAAGATAATCCCAACCACTGTGTGAGAAATCCCGGGCCATCGCCGAGATGACTTGATCAAAAGCATTAGGATTGTGCACTGGGTGAAATGCTTTGGCGGCCGAATGCAGGGTGTTTACATGAGATTCGGATGTGTTAGCAGAGTCCTCCGTAACCCAGACCGTTGGCCGGAACTTAACGTTGGACTCAGCCGGCGGAAATAGTAACCAAGGACCGTTTTTCATCATTTTCGGTGGGATTTCGAATACCCCCATTCCAACGCCCTGGGATACCCTCTCTGGAACCTCAACTGGAATTGCCCGGGGGTCGTCGAGTCGCATACCAGATACTCTGACTGAGTTCTCTGATTCACATAGAGTATCTGTAACTACTTCGAGCCTTCCTGCCGGTGATGGGCCCTCAAGACGGGCATCGTAACGAACGATATTGAGCTGTTTTAGGATGCGATCTGTTTCGACACTAATGCGAACAAATGCGTCTTGATTGGACGTTGTTCCCAACATCTGTTGAATATCTTCCTCGAACGCATAGAGGCTAATTCTTTGCGCCTGGGCATTCACCGTGAAAGGATAATGACGACGAAAATTGGGAAGGTGCGGACACACAAGCTCAAGAGAAACAAAGAATTGTTCTCTCGTGTCGGGCTTTGGTGTCAGCGTCATAGACATCCCTATAAGCTGATCGAGGGATATCAAGCCACCTTTAACTTCAGTGCCCACATCGTCATAAAGCTGAGCCCCAGTCCTTGGATAAGGTAATCTCAAAATCACTGGATCACCAGGATTAAGGCCATCAGAGAGCGCAACGCTAACCTTTTGGGGAACTTGCCCTCGTGCAATCGGCTCCAGGGTTATCTCACAACCATCGTCTATTAATTGAGTTTCGGCCCGTATAGCATCATCAAGTATACGAACCGCAAGCTTCCTCCCACTCCTCAGAATTATTTTGGCGGAGCTGTGAGTGGAAGCGGGAACCGAAATTACTCGCAGATCTTTGGGTATAACACCAATCTTTCGGCGAAGAACGGTTTCTCCTCCCCTCGCAACGGCGCTCAGACCGAAACTGCCAATTTCATTTTTTTGATAATCGAATTCCAGGGGTTTGCCATTGGCGAGCAGACTGATGCACTGGTTGTCGTCATTTCCAGAAACCCTGAGGTTTGGCCAGCCCCTATAGACAATATTGGGAAGTGTGTCGTACAACGACACCGTTCCGGCCAGAGTTGGCTTTGTGATTACTGCATTTGGGTCAAACCGCAAAACCACTCGCGAATCCGGACCTACGAACGTGATATCTTCCGATACGCGGATCCATTCTGCTCCCAATTGATCACTTCCTAACAGCTCACTCTTGGATAAGTCCTCAGAGCTCATCGCCGGGGGCACTCTCACCAACGCATATGAAGCCGCCAGGGTTGTAGACGCTATTGAGGCTAGTTTTAACTGCTCTCCGTCCTCAATGAAAATTAGGGGCAATGATACAAAATCGACTTCGCTTCCCTCGAAATAGAAGGCATCGATTCGCTGTCCATTCGATAGAAGTTGAACGGTCAAAGGGAGCTCCGGATTCACCCGGCTAACTCGAATTGCTCGGTTGTTAATCTTTAACGTAATCTGTGAACGATCGTCATTCACTTTGCCATGAACAATTCCCGATCGCCTTAGCAGTTCATCGCCTTCGTAGAAAGCGACCTCTACCCTGGTGCTCTGAATGGGGGCACCTTCAAGCGAAATCGAAAGTTCTGAAGGCAGAAATACCTCTGTTTCGATCGCCCAATTTTCATAGGTGCCTTTTAACCAGTGATCACAGGTAAAGTTTTTCTCGTCTGCTTCAATCCGCTTTTTCTCAGACCGACTCTTGCCCGCATCTTTAAGCCATTCATTGATGAGATTGCGCGCATTACCCTCACTCACAGGGAGAGGGGAAAGCTTTCGCCAGTCGGGTGCATTCTCGTCAAGGTAATCGGTCGGATCTTCAATTGATGCAATGGGATGGGCTTCTGCAATTCCCATCAGCCACTCAACAATGGATGCGATCAATAGATATTTTTCATGGGTCCTGAATGTCTGCGGAAAATACTGGGCGTAATTCGACACAGTCGAAGCTATGTCGCCGCCTAACTGCTGGACTCGATAATAGTTAGAAATCGTCCCACGAACAGCCCGACCGAAGCCGTGCGTGTCACTCTGAATCAGGCGCCAGGGTAATCCCCCTTCATCAAACAGAGAGCCAAGATAATCATGACCATTGGTTCTCAAGCGAATTGGACGCCGCCAAAACTCAAGACCTTTTCTGACAATTTCTGAATGACGCAAACTTGGAAGCTTGATTGAAAGCGGTTTCTCGAATCCCTCCCAAGACCATCCAAGGTTGGTGCCGTCGTATTCTCTGCGATATTTTTCAGCAACGAAAAGACAGAAAGCAGCCGACCAATATACCGAATGCACGGGACTCTCGATATCGGGCAAAGTCTGTCTCAATAAAGTCGGCAGATAGGCAAATTCTTCATCAGTCACGTGGTATAGGTATAACGGACTTCCATCTGGCCCAGAAATCATACCTCTGATGAACAAAAACTCATTTACCCAGGCTTTTGACTTATTTCTTATACCCATATCCATTTCAAAGTCCTTTTTACGGCTTTTCTTCTTCATTTGCTTTGGACGATTTAATTGACCATAGCTACTGCTTTCGCCAACTAAATCAGCAAAAAATTTTTATAATCTACGCCTTACTGTTCCTGGACCCAGGTAAAACACTTTGCTTTCAACCTTTGTGCTCCATCGAACCGATATGCGCACAATTTTCCGCCGGGCCCACCGGCAACGCTGTAATCCAGGCAAGCAATGCGCTCATTCAATGGAGCCGGCTCCCCTTTCATCCAGTAATGCCCCACAAACAGCGGCTTCTCACCGTCGTAACCAGGTAAAACATGAGAAGCTACTGGCTCATGGGGAATTTTATCGATGACCTCTTCCGGTACCATGGCAAGATCGCGATAGGTCAGCTCACCCTCGCGCCACCATTCAGTGCGGATGTTGGTTCGCTTATTCTTATCTTTGTCGAAGAAGTGATGGTCGCCCGGAAGCGGAATCTCCAACCCTTTGAGAAGAGTTTCAATCCCCTCATAGGCCTCTGAGCCCTTTCGGCTTGCCTCCTCCCAGGTGCCAGGAAGTAACCGGTTTTCTTTATTGGTGTACTTGGCTATGGCCGCAAGATGCTCTGGGTGCCAACAGGCATGTACTACTCGAAATTCCGGCAAGTCCAGGTACACCGGCAAAGTTTTGAACCACTCAATCATACTGTGGTGCAGTTCGCTCCCCTCTCCTACTTGCTCCAGAAAGGCTCTGTGCTGCTTCAGGTTTTTTTCGATATGGGGACGAAGATGTTCACCAGGGTTTTGCGGGTCTTCCGTAGCCCAGGCTACTGCGTTGAATTCGTGGTTGCCCATCACCGCCAGAGCGTGGCCCTTCTCGACCATGTTTCGGGCAATGGTGACGGTTTCTACCTGTTCCGGGCCGCGGTCTACAAAGTCACCCAGGAAAATAACCGTGCGCTCGGGGTGCTGCCACACGCCATCTTTTTCACGGTAATCCATCTTGGTGAGGAGGGCTTTGAGTTCAGTGGCGTGGCCGTGAATATCGCCGATCAGGTCGTACATCTTTCGTCCTTGCTTGGTATATCTCTCTGCGCAGCCGGTCCGCCAAGTTCAGAAAAGTTAGGCTGCGTTGCATTCCGAGTATAAGCAATACTGCGTGAAGTTGGAGCGAATTCCAACAAACGTAACTATTGTTTACATGTTGCAAAGTATTTTTCGCCGATCACGTTACCTTTCGGCTCGTCCAGGTATAGAACCTTGATCGCTCGCTATTCTTACGGGATCACTGCGACAGTGAATGTCGCATCCCTATTCTAGAATTATCGGAGCTGAACTGAACAGGGAGAAAACGATGAATCGTGCCGAAAAAGAAATGCTCAAGAAGCGCATCGCAGAACGCAAGGGTTTATCCGAGGAGGAGTGCCGAAAGCTGGATGAGCTCAACAAGCAGGTCCACGATGTACACTACGAACTCTTCCCGGAAGAATACGATGCCATGATGGACTCCATCGCAGACGCCAACGACCGTCGCCGCGGTATTAATCCCATGAGCGTGGACTACACCGAGAAGGTAAACGCCCGACGGAAAGAGCGCGGGGTGCCACCGCTGGGAGCTAACGGATTGCCTGCCGACGATTCCAGCTGGGATGTTGCCCGGGAAGAAGCGTTGCGGAGAGCTAACGCTAAGGCGACATAATTTGTCGCCACTACACCTTAAGCTTTCGCACCAATACACAAGCCTGTGGATCTCGCTATGCGCAAAGTCGCCGTTATTGGTTCTCGCCACTTTACTGACTACGACCGCCTGGAGCGTGTACTCCAACCCTGGTTGCCTGCACACATCATCTCTGGCGGCGCAAAAGGCGCGGATGCCCTAGCGGAGCAACTGCCCGCGAACATGAGCTGCCTATTACCGTGATCAAACCCGACTGGAAACAATACGGCCGTGGGGCCGGCCCGATTCGTAACCGTACCATTGTCGATACGGCTGATTTGGTGATCGCCTTCTGGGATGGCAAATCCCGAGGTACCGCGTCCGCCCTGAACTATGCGCGGGCCAAAGGTAAAACGGTGATTATTGAATCCTTGGGGGAATGACTCATGCGTTACCGATCCTTCGCGTCCGCTTTAGACCCTGCTTGAGCGTGTCTTCAATCTCTTCCCGCAACCACGCCGGTTCCAGAATATCGCAATGCACCGCCTGAGCGGTAAGCCACCAGCGCAAGTCCTGGGTGTCGCCCACGGTGACGGCCATTTCGAAGGTCTTGTCATCAATCTCGGTGGTGATCTGATCAAATCCCAGTGGGGATTCGATCAGGTGGTTCAGCACCGGTTTGTCGCAGCGTAACTTCAGATACACCGGCTCATCGGATTTCAGAATGCCCATGGCACCGGAGTGGATGTATAAATCCAGATTAAAATCTTCCGGGCGGTCGATGAGCTCTTCCACTACTTCACCGGCCGTCGCCCTGTGCAGCACCAGCTGGCGAACCCCTTCCCTGCCGTCGATGGTACCAATCAGGTACACATTCGGATCCCGGAAGATGAGCCCGAACGGATGTACCACAATCTCTTCCGGATCCGGCCAGCTGCGGGCCTGGTAGGTGAGTTTGCACTGGTATTCCCGGAGCAAGGCTTCGGTGACCGCTTCCAGAACATCGGCATCAACAGGCGGGCGCGCACCTCCCAACCCCCGATTGATTACTCTGACCCGGTCTGGCCATTGGCCCAGGGGGTTCTTTTCACGCAACAGCGTGCGGTGGGCTTCATCGAAGTGGGGCTTCAGGTGGGACAGCGCCCTTGGCGGCAGCATGGGTGAGAGGTAGGCCTTCGCCAGTTCAAAGGTCAGGGCTGCCGGCAGATCAAGCGCCGGTATGATGTCCATGGTGGCATTACGGTCAAACGACCAGCGGTAAGGCCGGGAGTTTTCATCAACCAATAGAGGGAAATCCGCACTCAGCTTTTCCAGATCCCGCTGGATCGAGCGCATGGTTACCGAAAACCCCTGCTCTTCCAGGCGGCTCGCCAGTTCGGTGGTGGTGATGGATCTTGGGTACCGGGGCACCATCCGGAGCATGGTGAGGTAGCGAACGGCCGTGTTGGACATAACTGGATCCTTGTCTTTTCTCGAAGTCGACAACTAAGCGACACAATCTGACGCTATATCATGCTAGATTCTTGTACTGGCCAAGTAAAGCCACTGGCCAATTTTGCCAACGACACAAGGAGCCCTGCCCTGAACAAACACAATTTTGCCTCCCTCCTGCTAGAACATGGGTTTACCCCAAAAACCTACGATTTCGACTCCACCATGCTGGGGTTCCAGCACGACATCTTTAACGCCCTGATCCACAACGACCCGGTGTTCAGCGAGCAATCGTTCATTCGCGAGCAGCTCGATTGCCCCGATGCCCTCTTGCGCTGTGAGCTCGTCACCCAGTCAGAGAATCTTTCCGCAGCCGTTCAGCACTTCTATGCCCGATGGTTTGAGGAGCTTCGCTATGAGAATCCGGTGTTGGAGTTGCTCAATCTGGAGATGCACAAAGATACCGCCAGCATTCACGTGCTGACCATCAGCAAAGCCAATGCGATGACGTTTGTCTTTACCATCCAACGAGGTGCGTGATGATTCTGATTTTAGCTGCGCTGTGTGTGGTGCTCTGGGTTGTGGTGTCGATGCTGTGCATCAGCTATTTCAATGACCACGGTGTCGGCTGGGAGGAATGGGAATCCTTCCCGGTGTGGTTAAAGATTCCGATCCTGGTGGTTGCGCCGGTGTTTTTTATTTCCTGGTGGGTTCGCTAAAAACAGCTAACCATCGGCAGAGATAACCTCCACACCGCCTACCGGCTCCAAGTTATGAGTACTCCGCACCGGCTCGCACACCAACGGTGCAGAAATATGCGTTCGCATCAGCCCCCGAAACGCATCCGTCTCGTGAAGTTCTGGATCCAGCCACAGATCAAACTCCTCTGGCCGCAGCATCAGCGGAATGCTTTTCGGGTGGATATGGCTGAACCTCGGGTGCGGCGGCAGTGTGATGACGGTGAAGGAATTCACCTGCTCGTCCCCGAAATGCCAGGATTGCCAGAGCCCCGCCAGTGCTGTGGCTTCATTCTGCGGGTGAATGTTGTAGACCTGCTTACCTTTCCATTCGTGAAATGCGCTGACTGGAATAATGCAACGCTTGGTCGGATACACCTTTTTCCATAACGGACTGCTGGTCAGCCGATCGCTGCGGGCATTGAAGGTGTGGAATTTCGGGTTGGGCCGGAAACCATAGCCGTTTGGGTTTGGCTCGATCAATAGCGACCAGATCCCTGGCAGCAGATACCGGTCATCCGCCGCTTCTATGACAAACTCGCCGATACCGCCCGGTGGGACGTTGTGCTGGGGTCCGGGTGCAATGCCAGACAGCTCCAGTTGTTCCATCAGCGTTTGGACTTCCGGAGAGTCGGTCACGTTGTACCGTCCGCACATAGCTGTATCCTTGGCCGTTCTTTCCGAGGCAGTGTAGTCAAAGTTTTACGGCTTAGGCGACCCACACTGTCGTATCGCTGGATTATCCTGCCTGAAGATCGTCGAAGAGCTTGATTGTATGACCAGCACCACCACCGTTTACGACCTGAGCCAGATACTCAATTACCCGATCCGGGTTGAGGTTAATCGTTGGGATTCAGAGCATCCCCTGCGTTGGGCCAGCTACAACGATGAAGGTCAGATTGCCTCGGGCCAGTTCCTGGAGCCGCCCGGGTTGCCGCTGTTTACGCTGGAAGATGATAAAGGAAGGCGCCTGTGTGATGCTCTGCCGAAACCTGTATCGGCCGTCACTGCGTTGATGCCCGCCATGGACTTTGTGCTCGCACAGGCCTGTGCGGCTTCGGCAGCGGCTCGGGAATTGGCCGGGGACGCTCCTCTACTGTTTATCCTGGCGGTGGATCATGCGCGTGAACAGTCTTGGTCACTCGAGCGGTTTAACGCGTTTCTGGCCGGTAAACGCTCCGATATCCTTAAAGCCGTTGGGCTTCCGGGCAGCAGATCCCTCGTTCGATTAGTCCGTCGCCTGGCCTTGTCGCCTTTATTACCCTGGGAGCTGGAAGATATTCGCGCCGCACTTCAGAACCCCGAGTACTTAGCCTTGATGCGGCACCACCCTCACCTCCATGTGAACCACCTTCGTTTGCTGAATCGCGTTCGACAACCGTTGTGGCCCGGATTGCTGAATCTGGTGGACGAACACACCTCGGCAGTGGAGTTGTCCTGGCTATGCCGGATGATTCGGGATTCGCTCGCCATGGCCGGCGGTAACGAACAGGCCCTTGCAGCAATCCATTCCCGAGAAACCCTTCAGGACCAACATGACCGCTTGGTTGAACGTTTTAACCGGGCAAACAGCCGAAACTCCGAAGAGAAACGGCAAGACCTGGCGAAGGAGCTTTCTGAGGAGCACGGAGACTATCCGAAACCGCCCCTCGCCCCAATCGACGGTATAGAGCCGTTGGGTTCCTGGCTGGAGCTTCTGGAAGAAGGGGCAACCATGCGCCATTGCGTCGGCAGCTATGACGTGCCGGTCGCCCTCGGGGAAGTCTTCATTTACCGGATGGTCCACCCGGCGCGTTTAACCATATCGCTTGAGTATCAGAATAAAACGTGGGTGATCGGCGAGGTTCGCGGGGTGTGTAATTCAAGCCCGTCAGAGGGTGCTTTGGATTGGATTCGGCAGTGGGTGAATACTGGTCGAAGAAGTTAGGAAACACAGACCAGGTCTGCTGTGTGCAGACTGAGCGATGCGAAGAAAGGTCGCAAAGCGGACATTTGGAACTTTTAATAGGTCGCCATTTGAAGCCAGGCGCTGTCACGTTCGGTTTGGAGGGTCCAAGTGGAGTTAATTACTGGATTTGGAAAGTGCAGTTACCGTCGGTTGTAGCGTGTTTGATGAACGGTTTTGATTCTCTTCGCACGAATGCGTCTATATATTTTGATGGGAGGGCTTCGAGGTTAGCCGGGCAACTTCCGTGTTCATCCTTATAGCTGTGGGCCGCCGCCGACAATTCCACAGTCGCATTCAAGACCATCGTTCTTTGACGCGAGCTTTCGATACGGTTTCTTAGCTCTTTTGTCTCTTGTTCCTTCTGGTATGACTGAACGCCATTATAGAAAAATGGGGCTGCAAAAATAGCGATTGTAATGATCAGAGCTGCGGCGACGATGGTCTTCTTCAATTGAGTTCCCTTTCGGTTGGATACTATCCTTAGGCACGAATTATCAGGTTAAACCCGCTAAAAAAACGTGAACATATTCATAGTCTTGCAATAAACGGCTTGTGGGGCTGTGCACCTCTCCATCCAGGCTTTGGCCCCAAACTCCAGCTGAGCAAAAAAACTGTCTAAGATACGGAATTGACCCTGAGCCCGAATTAGGTCCACCCAGAGTTGGAAAAATCCGGCGCCTGACACATAGCAGGTTGCACTTTTCCACTATTTCACCCAGCCCGTTCCCTCATAATCTGTGCGTTCGGGTTGCAAAACGAACATTCAGGGCGGTAAATCTAGGCCATGGACCAGAGCTCTATTTTGGGGGTTTGGGGCGCCACGCTTAGCCGGGAAATCCAGATTGCTCAGAGCTTTTAATTGGCTGCGCCGGCCATCGTGGAGCTCGAAAACTGGTCCTCTCTGATGACAAACAGCTTATATTGACGGCTTTGCGAGGAGCTTCAGCATTATATAAGCACTAGATGCTGTCGCGGAATCGGCATCTTAAACCCGATAGAGACCTCAACCTGATCATTCACAGCGCTGCCAGTTTGCCGGGTAGTCCCATATAATGGAGGGTTCGAACCCTGCCGGACGTGAGTACGTGGCATCTTTAAAATACGAATTAGCAACGCGAATCTGAACTTTGCTCTCCGCAATCCTTTCAACGTATCCAACGTACACAACCCCAGACCTTCCCTCTTCCACCCGACAAATCCTAGCCCCAATTTCCCTCACGCCATCAATCTTTTTCTGACGGATAGAGGCGATCTGGGCTTGTAAGTCATTTCTGGCTCTCTCGACGTTTTCAATACGCGATTGAGTTTGTCGGCGAACATTATGTTCGTCCTTGCTCAACGCCGCTAAAACGCCTGGGCCAGCTACTCGCATGACCTCTTCGTAGACCTTCTTTGCTTTCGGGCCACTCCCAAGGTTTGATTTCGCTCGTTTTGCACTGAAGAGCGTTGGTTCATATCCGTACTCGAGAAGAAGAAGACCAACATCTTCGCCATGGATGATCGTGGTACCGTCCGCATTTTGGAGGGAACGCCCCAAAGAGTCGGTGAAAATATCGAACTCATACGAGCCTCGCCCTCTTCGCCAACTAGGATTTGCGCCGTTCTCCAGCAATAGTTCCATCATCTCCAGTTTCTTTCTCGAAGAACGGGACGAGGCCTCGGCCAGCGGTGTAGTGAATCTTTCCTTCCCACTTTCAGCTCTAGAACCAAATAATTCTGTACTTGAAAAAATTCGATTGACGTTCGCCCCTGCTTTGATTGCCTCTTGCATTCCCTCAAGATCGGCTGATGTTATAGCCGTATAGAGATGGAAATCCGGCCCAGAGGCTTGAAAGATTTTCTCCCATTGGGCTTCCGCTTGGCTGACCTGCTCTTCAGAAAGATATTTTTCCCTCTCGTAACGTCGGCAAATGGACGCATCGCCAAAATTCTTCGCGGACATGCACTTTTGGAAATAGCCGTCCCATTTCACCTGCTCGGGACTTGGACTGTTCGGCTTTTCTTGCATACTTTCTTGTCGAACAGACGAGCAACCTGAAATGAAAGCGACAACGATTACTAGAGCGAAAATGCGCACCATGGTTCTTCCTTGATCTCTCGGGTATGTATAAACCGTGATGTTAGCCAGAATCTCAAAACGTGTTGTGATAAGCGTCATGAACCAAGAAATTTGGCACGGTTTGACGCAAATGACGCGAGTCGGAAAGCCCAGGCACAATGGCATCGTTCAGCACCCCAGGATCAAGTTTTCGAGGTGGGAATGTTCGCTCCTGTTTACGACTGAAGGAGCCTGATCGAAACCCGAAGGTGATCATCGACCGGACCTGGCAGCGTCTGCAACATCCAGCGACCAATGAGCCAAGTTACGCATTTAGATCTCAATACTCTCAGCTATCTCCAGAGCATCCTCGACTTCGACGCCAAGGTATCTCACGGTGCTCGACATGTTCGTGTGTCCCAGCAGCAACTGTACCGCTCGCAGATTTTTGGTCTTCTTGTAGATCAATGTAGCTTTGCTGCGTCTCATCGAATGGGTTGCGTAGACTGAAGGATCAAGTCCAATGCTGGTTATCCATTTTTTGACGAGACGGGCATATTGATGGGTAGTGATGTGGTCGAACTTTCTCATCCGACTCGGCCACAAATAATCCATACCCGAGAGTCCGCGCAATTCGATCCACGCTTCGACCGATTCGCGCGTCTTTTTCGTTATCTCAAATTGAACCGGTTGACTGGTTTTCTGCTGAGTGACTTGCGCCCGATCCAGAACCTCCCCGTTTCTGGAAATATCTCGAACCAAGAGCTTTACCAAATCGCAGGACCGGAGCTTGCAATCAATTGCCATGTTGAACATCGCCAGCTCTCGGATGTTCTTAGCAATCTCCAACCGAATACGGATAGCAACCGCAGCAGGCTTTCTGCCGTGGTTAATAAGCAAATCTGAACCGGCATGAACCCCGGTGGAGGTTCTCTGACGACCGCCACCGCTTTCACGCTAGAGCGGCTGGGGCGGGCGGGCAACGTCAAACCAATAGTCTTCCATGGTTTGCATTACCCTGACGAGTCCTTCGAATTTAAGCGGTAGCGACACTACCGAGGCGGCGCCGTTTTGGTAGGCCAGCGCTGTGTCAAAATTCCTTCCGGGGCGCGTAAAGTAAATTACAGGCACAACCTGCAACCGCTGGTCGCCTTTAATGGTTTTTAAGAGCTTGTTGGGACTGCATTCTCCAGCGCCGATCGCAAGCAATATCAGATTAGGGGCCTCCGCGTAGCCCGTATCGTGAAGCGCCTCCATTCGTTCTAATAGCTCTTCGCACTGCGTCATCACCTCCAGCTGGTGAGAGAGGCGATTGGATTGCAGTGCATCCAACAATTCCCGACGCTCCCAGTCAACCGTTGCGAGCAGCCAGATGATATAGCGCTTCTGGGATTTATGGATATGAGGCATGGGTAATCCTTACATCTTCATGCCGTCAGACTGCACAAACAGACCGCGTGTATCATTATTCGGCGTTTTTTTCATTGTGTTCAAGGGCAAATTTCAGGGCCTCTTTTTCGGGCAACGACGCACTCAGCAGAAAGCCCTGTCCGGCGATGCAACCGCGCTCTTTAAGGGCCGCCATTTGCGCCTGTGTTTCAATGCCTTCAGCAATCACGCTCAGTCCCAATGATTGCGCTATCATCACCACAGCTTTTGCAATGGCGGGTTCCGATAGCTCCTCCGACATGGCAGAGGACACAAAGCTCTTATCGATCTTTATTTTATCAATCGGGAAATCCTTCAAATACCGCAGTGATGAATAGCCGGTTCCGAAATCGTCGATGGCTATATTCATTCCCAGCGATTTCAGGCGTTTCAGGTCTCGTAAAGTTGCTCCCTGCTCTTCTGAGGTATCAAGAAAAACATCTTCTGTGAGTTCGAGTTCCAGGCGTGATGGGTCGATGCCCGAGGCCCGCAATTCTTCATTGCATCCCTCCACGAAGTCCGGCGTGCGAAGCTGCATGGGGGAAACATTGACGGCGATCGAAAAATTGTTATGCCCGGCTTTTTCCCACTTGGCCAGGATGTCGCAGGCTTTGGCCAAGACCCATCGGCCCACGGGTAGAATCAGGCCTGTTTTTTCAGCAACGGGGACAAATACACCGGGCGAAAGTAACTGACCGTCTTCCTGCCGCCATCGGATAAGCCCCTCAAAACCCGTGATCTGCTGATCTTCAAGACGCCACTGGGGTTGAAGGTGAAGTTCAAGTTGATCCTTTTCCAGTGCCTCCCGTAGGCCTTTCTCGATGCGAATGCTCTCTTCCAGCTGGGTTTGCAGATTGCCTGTAAAAAACTGGAATTGTCCGGCCCCTTTCCGCTTGGCTTCATAGAGGGCCATATCGGCTTTCTGCATCAGTTTAATGGGGGTATCCCCATTCTCCGGATAGACGGCGATGCCCACCGACGATGAAATCACCAAATGATTGCCATTGATGGCCGATGGCTGTGCCAGGCTGTGAATCAGTTTCTCCGCTACCAGGGCGGCATCGTCATAACTGGCGATATCATCCAGAAGAATGGTGAATTCGTCGCCGCCGATGCGTGCGATGAAATCAGAATCCCTGATCAATTTACGCAGGCGATCGGCTACAAGAATCAGTAGCAGGTCTCCGACCGGATGACCCAGGGTATCGTTAACTTCCTTGAACCGATCCAAATCCAGAAACATGACTGCCAGCTTGCTTTTGTGTCGGGCGGCCGTGGCCAGAGAGTGCTCTAGCAGTTCCTCAAAAATCTGTCGATTGCCCAGGCCGGTCAGGGCATCCTGCTTGATCAGTAGCTCCATCCGGTTTTCCGAACGCTTGTGTTCCACCGCGTGGCGAATGATGCGTTCAAGCAGGGGACTGGAAAGCTCCTCTTTGGGCAGGAAATCGGACGCACCCATGTGTATCACCTGGTCATCAATCTCAACATGACCGACACCGGTTAACACCACAATTGGCTGTACCAGACGGATCCGTCTGGCTTCATGCAGAAGCTGGTTTGCGGTTTCGGCACCGAGGAAGTAATCAAGCAGAAAGACATCGTACTCGTCGCTGAAGAAGGCTTCCCGGGCTGACTCGTAGTCGGATACATGGCTGACCTGAAAACGTGTTCGGGTCGCCCCTTTCAGCGTCTCCTCGATCAGGACATAGTCCGCGTAGTCGTCGTCAATCACGAGTATCCGTAGGTTATTTATGTTCACGAGGCAACTCGACAATGGAAAACCAATAGTTATTGAACGTCTTCATCAGCGATACCAGCTTATCGAAGTCCACGGGTTTACAGATGAAGGAGTTAGCGCCCAGATCGTAGCTACGAAAAACTTCCTCTTCCTGGGTAGATGTGGTCATGACAACCACAGGTATATGCTTGAGAGCCGGATCCTGCTGAATTTCTTCAAGGCATGTCCGGCCGTCTTTTTTCGGCATATTCAGGTCCAGCAGAATTATGCCGGGTTCCGGGTAAGTGGCAGCGTCTTCGAATGGCGGCTGGTTTCGGAGGTAGGCCATGAGTTGCACGCCATCCTCAACAAAGGATAGCGGATTGTTGAGGCGTCCCTCGCGGAGTGCCTCTTCGGTCAGCAGCCGATCCATAGCGTCGTCTTCGGCCATCAGTATCGGTATGGGTCTAGCGCTCATTGCATATACCTCATGTCATGCCACCTTCAGTGAGATCCGAAAGGTTGTCCCAACCCCTTCTTCGCTCTCAGCATCAATCACTCCATTGTGCCGCTCTACGATCTTGCGGCAAATCGCCAGCCCCATCCCGGTACCATCGTATTCGCTGCGCCCATGCAAACGCTTGAACACGTCGAAGATCTGCCCACTGTATTGCATATCAAAACCAATACCCGTGTCCTCGACGTACAAGTTAACGTAACCCGCTTCTCCCTCCTGGCTGTAGACTCGGATCTGAGGTGGTTCATTGGCTTTCCAGTATTTGAGGCTATTGCTGATCAGATTCTGGAATAATTGATGAAGTTGCACCTTATCCCCCATGATTGTAGGCAGAGGGCTTATAGTGATCGTGCCATTGCTGTCTTCCAGGGCCATCTGGAGATCCATTTCGACATTGCGAACAACCTCATTCAGGTCGACGGATTCGAACGGACGGCCTTTCGACGTAACCCGGCTATAATTAAGCAGGCTATCCAGTAGCGCTTCCATGCGTTGTGCTGAGTCCCGCATATAGCCGACAAATTCACGGCCCCGCTCGTTAAAATCACCGTAGCGGCCAGAAAGCAGTAGCTGTGAGAAAGACAAAAGTTTGCGCAGTGGCTCCCGCAGATCATGGGACGCGACGAAGGCGAATTGTTCGAGCTCCTCGTTGGAGCGCTTCAAAGCAGTGTTCTGGAGTTTCTGGCGCTCCTCCAGCCGTTTTCTTTCGGAAATGTCCGTCACCGTTACGATAATGGAACGATCCCCGGCGTCACCTACGGAACTCAGACCAAGTTCTATAGGTATGCGCTCACCATTCTTGCACGCTGCCATCGAATCCTGCCCGCCATCAAAAGTTTCGGGCGCTACCAGGAATGATGCTAACTCGGGTGCGCTGCCAAATTCGGGAATCACGTTTTCAATGGTTTTATCTATCAATTCATCCCGGGAATACCCCAAAAGGGACAGAGTCTTGGCATTGGCCAACTGAATAGCGCCGCCAGGTGCAACCAGGAGAATACCGTTGGGGCTGGATTCGAACAGGCTTCGAAACCGTTTCTCCGTTTGTCGCCGGAACTCAACTTCCTTTTCGAGGGCTTCTTTGGCATTGCTCAGTTCCCGAGTACGCTCAATAACGCGCCTTTCGAGATCTTCACGGGACTCACGCAACTCGGCTTCGGTTGTTTGGCGCAGCTTGATTTCTGACCTCAGGCTGGCATTGGACGCGGCCAGCTCTGATGGCTTCGGCAGCGCAGTGACTTTGGGTATTAGCGGCCAAATGAGTATCGCGGTCAGAACCGAAACAATCGCGGTCAATAACTTGACCAATCCAGACACATAATAGTCGCCATTCCATATGTTCCACACTGACAGCAAATGGGTGGCGCCGCAGGCGAAAATGAACATGGCGAAGAGGCTGAACATCCATCCATATTCCAGGTCGGGTCGTCGGCGCATGAGGCTCCATAACGCCACCGGGATGGAAAAATAGGCAAGAAAAATCAAACTGTCAGAGACAGCGTGCAGCAGTAGCAAGTCGGTTCGCCACAGATAGCAGTGGCCATGCCCGATGAAAGTGGCATCAAGCCAGCTAACAGAATCGCCTTCCATTGGAGAAACCTCTTCGCCAGGAGAAACGGGATCAGAGGGACATCTAAACCCAGATTAGAGCTCATCAGATAGCTTAGTACCTTATAGCTAGTTTTGGTAATTCTGCAAAGTTATGTCTTAGAAAGGTTTTTCGCCTCGTCATGTAGTAGGTTTTCATGAGAAAGCTCCTCTTCGGCGATCCTGAAGGTGGGCTTTCCATCACCCGCTTTGAGGGGCGGTGTCGTGGATTTGCGCCAGGCGTAAAACCGAGAAGTGCGCTCATTGGGTGACTACCCAGGCTCCTTTCACTAGCAAATCTCGGAGTGGTAAAAAGGTCCGCTTTCCGATAAACGTGCATCTTTACAGATGGCCGGCCAATGTTCGCTTTTGTTTAATCAAGCTCTCTACATATTTCATTCGGAGTCAAAGTATTACCTCGTGACTTTTAACGCGAAAACGAAGCGGAACGTCTCACCCAGGAAGCGATAGCCTCATAATCGATTGTCTGTGAAACTGCTCAGTGGTCATCTTGCTGCGTCGGTATAGGTGCTGATCCAAGCAGCCAAGCCGAACGGCATGATCCCTATACCTAGCTAAAGAATGTGCTTACCAAACTGCCGACGCTGAAAAACAATGCCCGCTAAGAGCTTTGCCCCATAACTGGCAGCCGGTCACATTTGGCGAGGTATGATGGGCTGCGCTTACTATTCAATCACTCTGCCACGAGTTATCCTCAGAAGTTTCTGCATTCGCATGCTTAAGTTGTTCTCGATCACATTCATTCAACCCGAGTCTACGCTGAAGACGCAAACACTCTTCGGTATCGCTCCCATCAGCCGCCATAAGCGCCGCCGTGCGCATCACAAGCAGCGACTTGCTGGTGGTCGCTTTCGGAAGAACATGTACAGCCCCGATGAGTTCCCTAAGTTGTATTGGCAGATGCCATTGGACCTTCAGACGGTTTCCGAAAATGGGAGCCCAGGCCCGCAACCCGCTTTCGATCTGATCATCAGAAATAGAGCAGTTTTGGTCAATTGCTTGTTGCATCACCTTTAGTACTGCCAGCTCACCTATACGGCTGAGCAGTCCAGCAACATGAATTTCCGAGGCGTCGATATCAACCCGCGTCGCAACAATTTGGGCGTTGTGGGCCACTTTTTCGGCGAGTTCTATAAACGTCTCGGCCTTCTCCACAAGACGCGGATGGCGCAAATGTCCAGATATATTCAAGGAAAGTGCCACAGCTTGCCGGAGCGCCATATCCACGCCCATGATTGCAATTGCATCACGCAAATTTCGGACGGGTTCACCAGTCTTTTTAAAAGATGCCCTGTTCGCAACATCCAGGAGACGAGAGATCAACGCCATTTCGTCATTCCAACGCTTAGCGAGTTGGGAAGGAGATAGATCCTGACGACGTTCCATTAGTTGGATGACATCCGCCGTACTAATCTCGCAAGGAAGCTGAATGACCCTATCCACTGAGGTTCGTAACCGTCGCTCCAGATCAATGAGCGGTTCCAGGTCAAAACCACCCTGCTTAACCAGTGCTCTCAGTCTGTCGTGCAGCAGCGACACATCGAATGGTTTCACTATGTAACTATTGATGCCATTTTGTGCAGCCTGACGCACAGAGTCGCGGTCCGACCGACTGGAAATCAAGATAATGGGTGTTTGTTTGTCTTTTTGGCGAATGGCTCTTGCAACGCCCAGGCCCAATCCGTCCGGCAGGCTCCACCCGGTAATCATCAAATCAACGCCGAATTTACTCCAATAATCTAGAGCACTTTCCACAGACCCGGTTACGAAGACAGTGGCACCAGAATACAGACCGCTTACAACCGTCTCCAGCAGATCTGCCATCATTACGTCGTGTTCCAGAATCAGAGCTTTCATTGGCGAATCCACCGGTGCAGTAAACACTTGGTCTATGACGCTAATCCAGAAAAAACTTAAGCGTCATAATCAGCTAAAACTATCGACAGGCGCTGCTGCTTTGCTCGGTACATAGCACAATCACTGATACTCATTAGAGTTTCAAGAGATTCTCCATGGTCGGGGTACAGCGCAACTCCGATACTGACCCCAATACAAAGATTTAGGCCATCAACTTCCAGTTGGTTGCCTATCGCCTCGGAAATACGAGCAGCAAAAGACTGATAATCGCTTTTCGTATCCAGTCCGAAAACTATGACAAAGAATTCATCACCACCGATTCTTGCGACCGTATCGGTCGAGCGCATAACGCCTGAGATTCTATCGGCAACTAGCTGGAGAACAGTATCTCCCACCGCATGACCATAACGATCATTTATTAGCTTGAAACCGTTTAAATCAAGATATAGACAGGCAAATGTATCGTTTTGACGTTCGGCTGTACTCATTGCCACTTCGAAGCGATCTTTCAACAGGAGCCGGTTCGGCAGCCCTGTCAGCGAATCATGGCCAGCATCGTGGCGCAGCTTCGCCTCTGTATCCTTTCGCTCACTGAAATCGCTAAGGATCATGGTGTACTGCGCCTCAGCAGCAATGCTCTGATTAACTTTGGTCATAGCCGCCCAGGTTGCCAGAGCACCACCATTGGCATCACGCAGCCACAGTTCCCCGCGCCAGCTGCCTGTGGATTCCAGCGTCGGCCAAATGGTGGATGCAAATAGCCCGTCTGAACGACTTTCCAGCGTAATGTCGTCCACACATCGCCCAATCCAAGCCGTCTTTTCATCGCAAACAATTCGTGAAAAGGTTTTGTTGGCGTCTCTGATTACACCCTCACAGTCGACAAGAATGATTGCCTCGCCACTGAAACGATAAACCGTCGACCAACGCTGTAACTGCCCCTCGCGCTCAATGTTTTCTGTAACATCGCTGAATGAAACAACTACGGCGGCTCTACAATCCCCGTTTCGAACGTCAGCAGGAACAGGTTTTGAATTGATCGAAATCCATCGTCGATTATTCCAGCGAGGGCTGTACACCCCCATCAATACCTGGCAACAGGACTTCCCGGTACGCATTGTCACCATCGCCGGATGTTCCTCAGCCGGGAAAGGTGTGCCGTCGGGATGTATCGCTTCCCAGCGCGAATCGCGCGGCTCGCGACCATTAAGTTCATCCTCATTTAATCCCAGAATATCCGCTGCCTGAAGGTTATGGGCGATGATGCGACCCTCAGAGTCATGGACGACGACTCCCTCTTCCAGACTCTCCATCGCGACCCGGTATAATGCCTCGCTTTCAGCGAGCGCGTCTTCAATTCGCTGCTGCTCAGTTACGTCTCGCGAAGTGGTGTGCAGTTCAACAACGTCGCCTTTATCGTTCGCAATTGGCTGGGTTAATGTCTCGAACCAAATGTATTCACCATCTGCTCTGCGGATCCGGTATCTAATTAGAATGTTTCCATCACCGGACACCGCTGGTTGATGTGTTTGGTTCCGAATTGACTCTGCGTCATCTGGATGGAACAGTTCATATGGATCGGTTCCGATAAGCTCCTCTGGCGAATAGCCAAGGATTCGCTCGGCTGAGGGGCTGACCCAAGAATAACGACCGTCCGGTGCATGAAGGGCAACTAGGTCACTCATGTTTTCCGCAAGACGCTCGAAAAGGCTTTTATTCGTAACCGTCATTGATCTGTGCATGATTCTTTTTTATTCATAGCTGATTCTTTACCGCAAAAGTGATAACTTCTGTGACGAGAGCCCACGGGCTCTGCGTCGTGAAATCGTCAATTTCTTCCACCTCCCTTGGACTCACGTTTTCGACGGTCCAAAGTGTAAGGGTTACTGCTGTCAGTGCATCGTCGTTCAGAAGCCACCCAGCTAGCGCTTTCATCCTCGACACCCCTCAGCTTGCGTATACATGTATTATAGTTTCGCTTATTTGACTACGCTCCGTCCAACTGACAATCAACTCATCAAAGGTTATTGCTAACCGCCTACGATTGCGTTTAGTAACCGTTTTAACTTGATCGGCGAATTCTGGTTGTTGCGGTCACCAGCCTCGTTCGGTGAATTGGGGCCGCCCTTTTCTTTATCTTTGATAATGCACTACAGGAAAACTTCCTTTGATAGGAGGAGACTAAAAGATCCTGAAGCCAAGAAGGGCGTTTGTCGATGCTCAGCATGCTGGTAGCCATTTGACGCCGAAAAGCTGGGTGTTGAGCTAGATGAGCTGCTGGCTTCTCAGTCGGATACCGGTAAGCAAGCTCTCGAAATGCAGGGGCGTTTCTTGGGCAACTCGGGGGAATCAAATCCAGAAATTTGGGATGCTGCGAACGTTCGCTTTTGTTTACTAGCGAACCTTCGGCAAGTCATCCCAGCAGGTCGTATACGCCGGCGACAAATGCCCTCGCCGCATCGCATAGGCCGCAGGCCCGGCCTCTCTGGCCATGTAGACCGTCGCCCTGGACTTCCTGTTGATGGTATCCATCACCGCCATCAGGCGTTCCGATCTGCCATTGTCTGGCGCCTGCTCCTGCGCGGCTTGGAAGAGATCCTCCTGAACACCTGACTCATCCACCAGTTCCCCCAACATAACGCCGGCCTTAGCGTAATCAAATCCTTCCCGGTACATCGGTCGGAGGAGGTTCAGAGCCTGCTGCACAATAACCCGGGAGTCCTGGCTGGGCTGGATGAGCTTCACGCTGGCACTGCGTGAATACTGCGGCGCCGTCGCCTTGAACGGATTGGTTCGGATGAACACCATCAGTTCCCCAGCATACTGCTGGCCTCCCCGCAGCTTCTCGGTCGCGCGGGCCGCAAAGTGCGCTACGGCTTCTTCCAGGTCGCTCAGTTTCTGAAGGGGCTGACCAAACGATCAGGAGCACATGATTTGCTTCTTCGGGGCCGGTACATCCTCCCACGGAACACAGGGTACGCCATTGAGCTCCCGGGCGGTGCGTTCCAACACCACAGAGAACTGTTTTCTGAGCGTTGCCAGATGGGTATCCGCTAGTTGTAACGCCGTGACAATACCCATGGTCTGAAGCCTGGCACTGAGCTTTCGCCCGACACCCCAAACCTCCTCAACCGGTACGCGGGCCATCAACCGCCGTTGCCGGGCGGGGTCCGTGAGATCGACTACGCCTCCAGTGGGTGGATATTTCTTGGCGGCATGGTTGGCCAGCTTGGCCAGGGTTCGCGTCGGAGCAATGCCCACACAGACCGGTAAGCCGACGTTCTGATACACCGTGTTCCTGACCTCTCGCCCAAAGTCCTCAAAGGACACCACCCGGTCAATGCCGGTCAGGTCCAGAAAGGCTTCATCGATGGAATAGACATCCACTTTGGGAGCCAGGGCTTCCAGAGTCGTCATCACCCGCCGGCTCATGTCGCCATAGAGGGTGTAGTTGGAGGAGAACACCTGGATGCCGTATCGGCGAATCTCCAGTTTAATGTGATGAACCGGCACGCCCATCTTGATCCCCAGCGCCTTGGCTTCTTTGGAACGGGCGACGACGCAGCCGTCGTTGTTGGACAGCACCACAACCGGTGTATGACGAAGATCCGGACGGAACAGCTTCTCGCAGGAGGCATAGAAGTTATTGCAGTCCACCAGGGCGAACACAGGCTTCCTCATCCGGCTTTGGCCTGTTCCCGATACAACGCAGCCCCGAGAGCGGCAAAGTAATACTGAAAGGCGTCATTGATACGCTGGCGATGCTCGCCCTGCGGATACAGACCCGCCTTGGCTTCATCAGAGTGAACGGTTCCGTTTACCAGAAATCGGTTACGCGGCTGGCTGTCTTCAATGAAGGCTTCAAAGGCGCGAGCGCACAGCTCCTCCGGTTTGGCGTAATAAACCGTTTTCAAGTGCTGATCGGCCACCTGGGAGGCCCGGAACAAAGTGCTGGGTGCTGTGCCGTCCTCCGTCAGCATGATGGCCTGGAAGCAAGCGCCTAGCCGTTCATTCAGTGGGTGGGGTTTACTGCTTACGCTGTTCAGCCAGGCACTGGAAGCGAAGCCGCACGGTCCGGCATTCCGGTAAGCTTTGCCACCCATGTAGTGATCAAAGGCGTGAAACCACTCATGAGCGAGGCTACCCGCACCGGCGTTCTTGGCCAGCGCCAGTTGCCGGGTGGCGGGAATGTAGTGGGCCGCCACGCCCAACCGGCCGCCGATGCCATACTGCAGGCCCAGCGTGCTCCTCAGGGAGATCAATGGCTCCGGTCCTCGCAGGATCGTCATCAAATCACAAAGCGCCTGATAGAACCGGCCGGCTGCCCGGTCCCGCTCCTGAGGCGTCACCCAGCGTCCGACCTCGATGCTGCGAAAATCGAACCGTCGTCTTACGGTGACAAAGGATACTCCCGATTCAGGTGTCATCCCTGCCCTCCCCGCTTGAGTGATCGGATGACGTTGGTGACCACACCAAACACCTCCATCACCATATCGCCCTCGACGGTAATAGGCCGGTACGCTGAATTCCGTGGAAGGAGCCGAACGGGCGGTGGCGTCAAATGCAATTGCTTCACCGTCATCTCGCTTTCCAGGCTGGCGATGATGATGTCTCCGTGCTTGGCTCTCAGCGACCGATCCACCACCAGGACATCGCCGGGATAGATACCCGCCTCAACCATAGACTCTCCCTGCACTCGCACAAAGAACGTGGCAGCCGGGTGTTGAATACACAGCTCGTTCAGGTCAATGGTTTTCTCAACATAGTCTTCCGCCGGCGATGGGAAGCCAGCCGAGACCCGTTCAAGAAACATCGGGATATTCAGGCGTGAGACGGATTCGTAGTCACCAAGCAGAATGCAGGACATGCTTTACACCAGATACTGTTTGAATATACAGTATTTTGGCGAGACAATACGGTTGGGTCAACCCATCATTGGGCCTAGTGTTCTATACTTGGACTAGTGCAGCTGCCAGGAAGGCGGGAGGAGTCTGAGCCGAATCAACCTCTTTGTCGGTGAGGCTTCAATATAAACCGGGTTTCCTGGTCTTTTTGGCGTAACAGGTGACCGCGGGGGCAGCTCCAGATGTCTGTCCACCAGTAGTACGCCCTGCCAGCTCTCATTTCATTTGCCTTCGTGATCGCAACGTCTTGGACTTCATGGCCGCATTCCGGGCAATACACCGTAGCGGTTCCATCGGTCACCCAGTCATTAATCCGCACTTCAACGAGGCCGAAATGGCCGCCCGGCAACCGACTCACCTTGCGTGTGTCGAAGGTGGAATTGGCGAGCCAGACTGGCAGCACATCCCTCGCCGCTTGGGCACTGACGCTTTGAATCACCGTTCTCTCGGCGTCTTCCCTTGCCCAGGCCAACAACACTCTTGCCGGGACCGTCACGTCGCAGAAAAAGCCCTCATCCCGGTTCTCGGTAGTGGCAACCAGTATTTGTCCTTCACATCTGGGAAGTGTCGCCAGATGCTCTTGAATCTGGGCCTGCAGCTCGTTCTGGCGTTCTTCAGCGGCAAGCTGACGGCGATACGCCCGGGAAAACAGTTTTTTCAGGTAGTGCGGCATAGAGCTCATAGTGTGGGTTGTTTACCGTTCCTTGGACATTGATCAGGCCGAAGCGGACTAGAAGGCATGAATTTACTCGTCGAACACTAGTCCTTCCCTACCGGATAACAGGCATCGCCCCACAGTGTCTCCGGGTGATCCATCATGATTGTCAGAATGACGGGAACCAGTTGGCTCATCAAGGCTACACAGTCACGAATCTGCTCCCGGTTTACCTTACTGCCCCATGTAGCACCGCCATGTATCAACTGATTTCGCAGGGTGTAGATCCGGCTAAGCGCAATGCCCAGTACCGTCGCGGTATCCTCTGAGCCCAAGGCGGACTGAGCGGCGACTTTTGCACGGTTAAACTGGTCCTGCCACTCTTCCTCACTGAGCTTTCCGTTCTGATGGTCCCAGAAGGGCTGAAACACAAAACGATTGCTGAGTAGTACCCGAATACTCCGGGGGAATTCTGTCCAGGTCAGCTCATCCAGCTGTTTGCCGGCATCAAGATCGACTAACTTCTCCAAGAAACCACGGAAGGCCGTTTTCTCTGTCGTCCGGTATTCTTCATTGATCTCTGTGGCATAGGCGGCGTTGAACGCAATCCACAGAAAGATGAACCGGCTGTCTGGGTCGTCGAGTTGCTCTGCTCGCTGCAACCAGCTCAGCGACCGATGAACCCGCAGGCTGAGATTGGCAGGGTAGCCGTCTCGCTCATCACGGTGGCGCTGTTTGAGAGTGTCGTAATTCATGGTTCGGTCCATCCATTCATCCAGTCCGGGTTTTCGGTTTCAATCCTTCACATGTTCCCGAATCAGCTTCAACGCTTCTTCCATGTGCTCAAACCGATGGCTCCCGCCCTCAAAGCTATGAACCGGAAAATAATCCGCAAGCGTCCTGACGGTGTCGCTCCACGGAAGCAGTTCATCCCCCTGATCCAGCAACACAAGCCCGCTGCCATAGTGAGTGAAGGGATAGTAGCTTGAAACCACTTCGTCCGTCAGTTGATAGGCGTGCCCCTGATGATCAACACCCTGCCCTATCCAGGGCTTGAGAGTGTGACCGGGATCCGTCACCGGGTTGATGGCGACAAACGGAATGCCGGATTCGGCACCCAGAATACCCGCCAACCATCCCCCCATCGAGGTCCCAACCAGAAGGTCCGGGTTCACTTGCATCAGTTTGTCCAGGCTATCTTCAATGACGTCTTCCGAGGCTTGAGTGTAATCGATGTCGTGACCATAGACAGGGCCAAGCTTCGCGAGCGCTTTAAGTTTGTCGCTGGTGATATCGAAGCGGCTGGCGAAGCCGTGGAGGTAGTATATTTTCAGCATATCCTTCGCTCTGGACGCGATATGTTTCCTGACCTTAGCACCGTTGCCGGGTAAATGCCTGTTTCACGGCCCAGCTGCTGTCCTCACACAACATCGAATAAAAAAGGGGTGTGGCCGCAACGTGCTCACACCCCTCACTGTAGTTTTCATCCGCCTCATCCGTGAGCTTCTATCGATGGCCGCCAATATGTGTTGTTTCCGAGCCGCCCAAAACCGATTGGCTGGCGCTTTCGATAGGCCTTCCGCTGATTGTCAGCCATGGCACTCTGGGCATCGGCGTCCCGAACATAACGGGCAAGCGTCATCGCAGGGCTGACACCGTAGCGAGCACCGGGCGAGGCACAGGTCCAAATGTGCCGGAGTGCAAGAGCCGCATCAGGGTCTACCTTGTCAAGATAAGCCAGGCCGTAGGCGCAGGCCTCTAAAGTCATGTCGGCATGGTCGCACAACCTTGCAGTTGCTGTCGGCTTACCCCACGTATCATAGGTGTAGGTCTTGCCAATATCGTGCAACAAACCAGCGACGAAACCGAGCTCCTGAAGTTCTCGAGGCATGTCTGGCTCATTGGTCTTCGTCATGACCACTACGTTCTTCGCCACGTCCAAGGAATGAGCCAGCAGCCCGCCAGGTTCATTATGATGGTAATTCCTGCTCGCCGGAGCTTTCAGAAAGACTTCCAGCCTGTCACGGCGCTCCAATACTCGCTTAATGAACATCTGTAACGGGGCTGACTGCAAAGACCGAACCGCAGCCACCAGCTGATCCAGTGCCTCCGGTCTCGGACAGAACGTCCGTGGCAAAGTCTGCAATGCAGGCAAGCCGGCAACGTCTGCCTGCAACGGGCGGCGGATATCGGTCAGCAGGATCTCACTTTCCTCCGCACCCACACACACCTGCCCTTTGACCACGACCAGATCCATGTGGCCCAAGTGCTCTGGAATCAATATAGAACCAATTACCGCCAGAACCACGATGTCGCTGGCACAGCTGCTCAACCGAAGTTTCAGATACGGAATGCCTTCATCATCAAAACAGGCAACACGCCCCGTCAGTCGGTAGGTGCCTTTAAAGGTTTCCTGCATCAACGGGCGTAGATCATTCAGTTTCATCACCTACCTCCTTATCGTTTTCGATGACCCGACTCTGAATCAGTCGCTCAAAGGCGCTGCCATCCATGCGAGTCAGGTTCGGGATATAGCGGGAATACACTTTAAACAGCATTTCCGTTGAGGAATGGCCCAGAGTGCGGGCGACCCATTCCGGGTTTTCTCCCGACGCGAGGAGTAGCGTCGCAGCTGTATGCCGGGTCTGGTAGGGTCTGCGTTTCTTCAGCTTGAGGTGTTCCAACAAAGGGTACCAAACACGCTTGGTCACGTTATTGTGGTCCAGCGGCTCTCCCAGCCGGTTACAAAATACGAACTTGCTGAGTTTGCCGGTTGCCTCGTACTGGGATTTGAGTGCCTGGTACACGGGGCCAAACATTGGAATTTCCCTTTGTGAGCCGTCCGTTTTTGTGTATTCGGTTTGGCCGTGGATAAGTGTTTCACGTACCAGGATTTCCCGCTTTTCAAAATCCACGTACTCCCACTTGAGGCCATCAACCTCCCCCGTTCGCATGCCGGTGTAAAAACGCACCAGGTAATAGTTGTGGTAATCCTCTCTGACCGTTTCGAGAATCTTTTCTACCTCATTCAGGGAGAAAGGCTCGATGTGTACCCTCTGCTGCTTGAGCGGCTTTATGTTCAGATAGGGATTCGTGAAGTCAAACCGCTCAGCCGCCTCCGTTAGAATCATCCGCAAAATGGTCATGTGGCTGTTGATGGTTTTGGGCGCCATCAAGCCACTGGCCCCTCTTCCTTTCCGCCGAGCCATCTTGTTACGAGCGGCCAGAATATCCGGCTTGGAAATCTCGCCTACCCGTTTATCCTTGAAGGCTGGCTTGAGAGAACTGGCCAGGATGGATTCCACGTTGCGAGTGTGGGAGTTCCGCCACTGGATTTTGGATTCGAGGAACCACTGGTCAGCGAAGTCTGCGAACAAAGGAGTATCAGACGCCCTGCCATTTTCTGAGGTATTAGTTGCCCCAGAATTTGCTTGGCTGGCCTGGATCTTCTTGAGATTACGACTATCAGGAAAATACTCCGCATAGTTGAAGTCACCCAAGAGAATCATGGCCTCAACTTTCTGCAAAAGTGCGTTTACACGCTTTCGGTTTTGAGGCGTGTCCACCAAGGCCGTTTGCTCCCGACAACGGTGACCTGCGTACATAAAGTCCAAATACAGCTTTCCGGTTTCTTTCCTTGTCCTGACCTTACCCATGACAAACCACCCCGCTCGCCATGGGAATAGCCAAATGCTCATGCTCCCTGGCACCGTCTAACATTTCCTTTTCGACCTCCTCCCAAAGAAAAAGAATCTTGCGGCGGCCGAACGGCTTGATGTAGTGCTTGCCCTCAAGGAGAACCGTGTCTTTCAGACACTGGCGAATGGTCCGGCAGTCATATTTGATTCGACCAGCCAGCTCTTCAGTGGTCAGATAGGTGTAAGAGTTTTCCATCGAAATATTCCTTCCGCTGCGATATTCTAAATCAACAAAAGACATTCCCTATATCAGAATGTCATCCTGAATGACATTTTAGGCAACAAAATGACATTTGCAAGAGCTTTTTGCCATTCTGGATAACATTTTTTCATTAAGGATAATTTAGAGATGATTCGATGCCACCTGGCCCGCATCATGGGCGAGCACAAAATGAAAATCGTAGATGTGGCGCGAGAGACCGGCCTGAACCGCAACACGGTGACTCTGCTGTATAAAGAGACCGCTCAACGGATCGATCTTGATGCGCTCGACAGACTCTGCAAATTATTCAAATGCGAGGTCAGCGATCTGCTGGAGTTTCAGGAAGACCAGTGAGCAACAATTAAAGGCAACTGGGGTAATGCCAGAGAAGAGGTTGCCAAATGAGGGTTGACCAGGCTATACGCAGCAAGGTTACCCAACCTGTGACAGCAAAAGACTTACGGTCAATCTCACCGAACCATCCAAATGGGGCGTCACAAAGATTGGCACAGATATGTCACATATTCGTCACAGGGAAGTTTGGCGGCCCCAAACGCAAAAAAGGCAGATCAGTAACCAACTGATCTGCCTTTCTTTTTTATGGTAGCGGGGGCAGGATTCGAACCTACGACCTTCGGGTTATGAGCCCGACGAGCTACCAGACTGCTCCACCCCGCATCAAACTTTTCATCATTCTGGTCTTCAGAGTCCACCTGTTGGTCGGGCTCATAAGCCGAAGGTCGATGACTCCCTTCGGCTTTCTCGGGATTGGGAGCCCGACGAGCTACCAGACTGCTCCACCCCGCATCAAACTTTTCATCATTCTGGTCTTCAGAGCCCGCCCGTTGGTCGGGCTCATAAGCCGAAGGTCGATGACTCCCTTCGGCTTTCTCGGGATTGGGAGCCCGACGAGCTACCAGACTGCTCCACCCCGCATCAAACTGTTGTTTCTCTCAGGGAGCCCCTGATCAACGTGGCGCGCATGATAAGGGGTGCGCCTGCCACTGTCAAAGGAAAGTTCCGGTTTTTCGGAAACTTACCGCTCCAGAATCGCTGTTACCCCCTGCCCGCCTGCCGTGCAGATGGAGATCAGGCCGCGGCCACTGCCCTTTTCCTCCAGCAACTTGGCCAGGGTTGCAATGATGCGCCCGCCGGTGGCGGCGAACGGATGGCCGGTGGCCAGGCTGCTGCCTTTGACATTGAGCTTGTCCCGGTCGATGCTGCCCACCGGCTTGTCCAGTTCCAGACGGTCCTTGCAGAAGGCGGGATCCTGCCAGGCTTTCAGAGTACACAGCACCTGCGAGGCGAAGGCTTCGTGGATCTCGTAGAAATCGAAATCCTGGAGTGTCAACCCCGCTTTCTCCAGCATCCGGGGCACGGCGTAAGCTGGCGCCATCAGCAGCCCCTCTTTCTTGTCCACAAAATCCACCGCTGCCACCTCGGAGAACGTCAGCCAGGCCTTCACCTCGTGGTTATTGGCCCTGGCCCACTCCTCACTGGCCAGAAGCACGCAGGAGGCGCCGTCGGTCAGCGCCGTGCTGTTGGCCGCTGTCATGGTGCCGTTGTCCCGGTCAAACACCGGCTTGAGCGTCGCCAGCTTCTCCAGGGTCGTGTCCGGCCGCAGGATATTATCCTTCTCCAGCCCCGCCAGCGGCGTCAGCAAATCTGTAAAGAAGCCCTCTTCATAGGCCTTGGCCAGCTTCTGATGACTCTCCCAGGCCAGCCTGTCCTGATCTTCCCGGGAAATGTCCCACTCCCGGGCCATCACTTGGGCATGCTCACCCATGGACATACCCGTGCGAGGCTCTCTGTTCTCCGGAACCTCGGGCTTTAGGTGCGCGGGCCGGAACCGCGCCAGAATCTTCAACCGCTCGCCGGGGGTTCTGGCCCGGTTCAGGTCCAGCAGAATCTCCCGAAGCCCCTCGCTTACACCAATCGGTGCATCGGACGTGGTATCCGTACCACCGGCAATACCACATTCGATCTGCCCCAGGGCAATCCTGTTGGCCACCAGAATGGCTGCCTCCAGCCCCGTCCCGCAGGCCAACTGAATATCATAAGCCGGTGTCTCCGGCGCCAGGCCGCAACTCATCGCCGACTCCCGGGTAAGGCTAAAGTCCCGGGGATGCTTGATAACCGCCCCAGCGGCCACCTCACCCAGCCGCTTGCCCTGAAGGCTGTACCGATCCACCAGCCCCCGCAGCGCAGAGGACAGCAACTCCTGGTTACTGATCTTGCTGTAGGCGGTGTTGGACCGGGCAAACGGAACCCGGTTACCACCCAGCACCGCTACGCGGCGAATACCCGAAGGAGCTGTGCTGGACTTTTTTGAAGTAGCGGTTTTCTTGCGTGGAGTTTTCGATGCTTCTGCCATGATCAATCCAATCCTTTTGCGGAAAATTTCATTGCCGGATAGAGCATTGGGGGCTGGCCTCCCAAAACCGTGCGGAGCCATGGGTGGCGGAGCCGAGCGTACAAGGACGTATTCACAGCGTGTTTTGGGAGGCCAGCCCCCAATGCTCCCTGCACCCAGGCTGGCAACAAGTGTAGCGACAACGCACAATGCCTCATTGGCACCCCTGACAATACCTTACAGGCATTGAGTCAATCCAAAAACTGTCCGATTCTTTACCCTGTAAACGATCCGCATCCAGAGAACCGATTGCAACCACAAGGAAGCCCCATGTCTGACCTCTATTTTAGACTAGTAAACACCCCCGTCGGTAAAACCGCGGCACAATCGCTTGGTCTCCCCGCGCCTGTGCCCCTGAAACGCCTGAAGCGCACTGACCAGCCGTTTATCGAAGGCGATGTGCTCATCGGCGCTGCCAACGGCGGAAAAACCATGGCCACATTAGGCAGTATTCTCAGCGCCAGCGCGGCCACCCTTCATCATGCCAGCGGAAACAATCGCCTGGCAGACTCATCCAAAGCTGGCAACAAAGCCCGCCCACTGGACTTGGGTTCCGAAATCAGCCAAACATTTTCGGCATTGATCTTTGATGCCACCGGCCTCAAGGGCCCGGGCGACCTGCGGGCGCTGTACGACTTCTTCCATCCCACCATCAAAAAACTGGGCGGCAACGCCCGCGTTCTTGTAATTGGCCAGAATCCCGCCAGTTGCCGCAAGGCACCACAGGCTGCCGCGCAACGGGCACTCGAAGGCTTTGTCCGCAGTGTCGGCAAGGAAATCGGAAAGAAAGGTTCCACCGCCAACCTGCTGTGGATAGCCCCCGGGGCCGAAAAGCAGCTGGATTCCAGTGTGCGCTTCTTCCTGTCCCTCCGCTCGGCCTATGTGTCCGGGCAGGTCGTAAAAATCGGCAAGAGCGATCCCGCACCTGCAACCAACCCCGTTGCGCCACTGACCGGCAAAGTTGCGCTGGTCACCGGCGCATCCCGGGGTATTGGCGCCGCCATTGCCGAAACCCTGGCCCGGGACGGGGCCACCGTGATCGGGCTGGATATCCCTCCGGCCACGGAGGAGCTGGAAAAAGTTACCGGCGCTATCAACGGCAAGGCCCTCGCCTGTGACATTACCGATGGCAAAGCCCCGAAGCTGGTCGGTGATTTTCTTGAAGAACATTTCGGGGGTGTTGATCTGGTCATCCATAATGCCGGCATCACCCGCGACAAAACCCTCGGCAATATGCCCAAACACTTCTGGGACATGACCATCGCAGTGAATCTGACCGCGGAAGAACTGATTGATGAGGAATTGATGCGCCGGGAGCTACTGAGGGAGAACGGGCGCATTGTCTGTATCTCCTCCATCAGCGGCATTGCCGGTAATTTCGGGCAGACCAACTACGCCACCGCCAAGTGCGGGGTCATTGGTTACGTGGAAGCCATGGCCCGGCAGGTGAAAAATGGCATCACCATCAACGCCGTCGCCCCCGGGTTTATCGAAACCCGGATGACCGCCGCCATGCCCATCACCATCCGTGAGGCAGGCCGCCGCATGAACAGTCTGTCTCAGGGTGGTCAACCGGTCGATGTTGCCGAAACCATCGCCTGGTACTGCAGCCCTGCGTCCAACGGCGTGAATGGCAATGTGGTGCGGGTTTGCGGGCAGTCGCTGATCGGCAAGTGAACCTGGGGTTGAACCTGAGGTTGAACCTGGGGTCAGATGAAAGCTTTCATCTGACCCCGATTTCACCCCCCGATTTCACCCCCCGATTTCATGACCCCGATTTCAGCACGAAAAAAAGGCCGATCCTTGCGGACCGGCCCTTTTCGGAATTCTGGTGGGTGGTACTGGGATCGAACCAGTGACCCTCGCCTTGTAAGGGCGATGCTCTCCCAGCTGAGCTAACCACCCGGGAAAATGGCGGAGCGGACGGGACTCGAACCCGCGACCCCCGGCGTGACAGGCCGGTATTCTAACCAACTGAACTACCGCTCCGCATCAACTCCGGCCTTTGGGCCGAACCTGAAACCGGATGGGATGATCCGGTGATGCATTTGAAAGTGGTGGGTGGTACTGGGATCGAACCAGTGACCCTCGCCTTGTAAGGGCGATGCTCTCCCAGCTGAGCTAACCACCCACTTTCAGGCCTTTGCCTCAAACCTGACAAAGACGTACAAACCTTCCAAAGGCGCTCACTTGTTGGCCAGCGATGCTGTCTCAATCAAGTGAGAGGCGCATTTTAAGCATTTGGCTGACAGTGTCAAATATTTTCCTGAAATTTTATGGGAAAACCTGCAAGTCATTCAAAAGCAGACAGTTTTTGAGCAATTCTACTTTTCCCGCGAGGCCTTGCCAGCCGTTTTGACAGCCCTCAGAGCCGGGCGATTCTGGCCCGCCTGCTGCGCTTTCTCCTGCAGGGACAGCTCACTGACACGGCTGCGCCTGTCCTCCGGACAGGCGCGATTAGCCAGTGAACAGTTCAGATCGTCAAGCCGTTTCCGGAGATCACCCAAGCTATCCCGTAGCTGGGGAACAACGCCACCAGCCAGCTTTTCAAGTCTCAGACGAAGAGAATCCTTGAGAGCCATTTTCTAACTTCCCGAGCCTTTCACCTCCCGTCAGTGTAGCCAGCACTCAGAAAATCCACCAGCCACCACCGGATTCTGCCGCTTCCCGCCGCTTACGCTTCAGCTCAGCGTATTCCCTCTCGAGTCTATCGATCTTTCGATCCGCTTCCAGGGGAACCGTGGGGCCGCCACCGAACGGCCAGAACCAAGAGGCTGATTCGTACCTTCCTTCTTCCTTCAGGCGCTCAACCTCAAGCTCCCGCTCCTCTTCCAGCATTACAAGCCGCCGTTCGTAATCGAGATCTTCATTCACTTCCACAATCGAGGTAGCGGCATGGTTCGGTGCCAGCAGATCACTGTTCAGGAAGCGCGTGGAAACAATCTCCTCCGCCTGCATTGCGTAATCCCGGGTTACCAGTTGCAAGTCACCCTGGGCCAGCGGATCGTCCGGGTCCAGGTCCGGATGTCGCTGGGCCGGCTCCGAGAGTTCGTTGTAACGCAGGTAATAGATCCGGCCGGGCTCAACCTTAAGGGTTGCATCGGCAATCAGGCTCAGGCTGAAGGAATTCAATCCCTCAAGACCCAGCAATGGCCGACGCATGGTGATCCGGCGCTCACCAGGACTGACTTCAAGCCAGGTATAACTGTCGTTGCGGATATTGAAGTAGTGCTTGTCATCGATGTAGACGCTTGGGGCCTCGATCTCGTCCGCCGCCCATTGGGAATCGGTCCGGTAGAAGTACAGCAGGGCATTCCGGCGGTCCCAGCTGTCGTTATCAATATGCACGAAGTCAGGGCCGGAGACCGGATGCAGGAACGAACCCACGCTCTTGCCGACGGACTGGTACACCGTACAACCCGACATCACCAGCAACACCGACAACACCGCCAGCGGCCGGAGAACAGACAGAACAGGGGGCACTCGGGTTTTCATTGTTGTTAACTCTTCATCCTGATTGCGAGTTGTCTGATCATAGCAACTGCAAAACGGCAGAAATGAGAGCTACCGCAAGGGATGACTACAAACCGTTACAAAACCCGAAATACCGCCGTTTAATGAACCGAAAACCCCGGATTACTGCCGGCTCACCTGAGTGCGAAGCTGATTCACCTCCTCGGAAAGCCTTACCAGGCGGGAAGTCAACTGCGAACGGGAAGCGTCAATGGACTCCACCGTCCTTTTCAGGTTTGCGAGCTCATTCCGAAGCGCCTGAACCCGGTCGCCACCGGAAAGCGCCTCGGTCTCCCGCTCAAGGGCCGCAATCCGCCCTTCCATACCGCTCGCCCCCAGCTTCTGCTCACGCTCAAACCGCCGGATACGGCTCTCAATCACCTGGTCCACATCCGCCAGTTGCTGACTGAGCCTGGCAAGCTGATCCGTCGCCTGCCGGTTTGCGTCCTGCAAGGCTGTTATCGACGTCTCCGTCTGTTGTTTCACGGCGGCAATATCTGCCGAAAGCGATGCCCGGACCTTCTCGGCTGAGGCCTCCAGCGCATCAACTGCCTTCTTGCTTTCAGCAAGGCCGGACTCAACCGTGGCAATCCGCTCCTGATGCTCGTCCAGGCGTTTCTTGTTGCGCTCATTGGCAATGGCCCAAAGTTTCCTGATCTCACTGTCCGCCGTATCCAGCCGCTTCTCCTGGGCAGCCATCTGATCCGCCAGCGACGCCCCACGCTCCTGAAGAGTCTCCCCGGTTTCGGAAAGATCCCCCTCAAACCGCGCCAACGCCAGCTTGCTCTGCCGCGCCCAGTAGTCTGCCTCCTCCAACTGGCTCTCTAACGCCTGAACCCGCTGGCTCTGCGAATACCAGCCAGCACCCGCTGCCACGGCCACCGCAATCATCAGCAACCAGAGCATCACCACACTCCCACGGCCATTGCCGCCGTTACCGCCCTGGCCGCTTTTACCCCCGCTAGCCGGCCCCTCATGCCGCGGCGGCTTCCCCTTCCCTGCGGAAGATGGCCTGGGCTTCCTCACTGCCGCCGCCTTGGGCTCCGCACTGCCAATCGGTCGCTCGGCTCTCAGTTCATCATCACCTGGACGGATGGGTTCCATTACAGCTCCTGACTATGGACGGATTGAACAATAAGGACCGATAATACCCGTACTTACAAGCAGGGTGAAATAAAGGCTTGTTACAGGAACACCGCACAGAACCCTGGGCGAGGTCGGGATTCCTTTTCCAGAAATGTCGGAGGCCATGGATGGCCGGAGCCAAGCGCACAGGGATGTGCTTGTAGCGGTTTCTGGAAAAGGAATCCCGACCCCGCCGTGCTCCGGGCTTTGTTGCATGGCAGGTAGCCAAAACATACAATGGCCGGCTTTCCAATTATCACAGGACTGTTGCATATGCAGCCGCTTGTAGGACTCATCATGGGCTCCAGATCCGACTGGCCCACCATGGAACACGCCGCCAACATGCTCGAAAAACTTCGCGTGCCCTATGAAACCAAAGTCGTCTCGGCCCACCGCACCCCGGATCTGCTGTTTGACTACGCCAAAACCGCCTCAGACCGCGGCCTGAAAGTCATCATCGCCGGCGCCGGCGGCGCAGCGCACCTGCCGGGCATGGTTGCTTCCCAAACCGCCCTGCCGGTCCTGGGCGTGCCTGTTCAGTCCAAAGCCCTGAATGGCCTCGATTCCCTGCTGTCCATCGTCCAGATGCCCGGCGGCATCGCCGTTGGCACACTGGCCATCGGAAAAGCGGGTGCCACCAATGCTGGCCTGCTGGCAGCACAGATTATCGGCACCTCCGACGACAATGTCCGACAAGCCGTAGAAGAATTTCGCTCTACTCAAACACAGACGATACTGGACAATCCTGACCCTCAGGATCAGTAATCAGAACTGGGTGCCAGGCCCCGGAGCCAAACTCCGGAGAAAGGAGCCTTCGGGAGATGCCCTTCCAAAACACGCTACAAGCACGTCCATGTGCGCTTGTTTCGGGCCATCCATGGCCCTCTACAGTTTTGGAAGGGCATCTCCCGAAGGCTCCCCCAGCTTTGGGTGGTTCATCATAAATGGCACCATGGTCAAACAAACTAAGCCACGCGTTGACTCCCAAGCCTGCTGAGCGGGGTGGAAACCCTTTTCCAAAACTGTGCGGAGCCATGGATGGCGGAGCCCAAGCGTCACATGGACGTGCCGCAAGGAGCGTGTTTTGGAAAAGGGTTTCCACCCCGCTCACACTCCAAAAGTCAGACGCTAAACGCCGAACACAAGGCAGGAGAACACAAATGAGAATTGGTGTACTGGGCGCCGGCCAACTGGGAAGAATGCTGGCACTGGCCGGATACCCACTGGCCAAGACCTTTGTTTTCTATGACATGTCCGGCAGCCCCAGTGCCGGGCTTGGTGAAGTCATCATCGACCGGGACGGGGACTACCTGGATGACTTTCTCTCCCGCGTAGACCGGGTTACTTACGAATTTGAACACCTGCCGGTAGACGTGGCCGAGAAAATTGCCGCCCACAAACCGGTGCACCCCTGCCCCCGGGCCCTCCGGGTTTGCCAGAACCGCGAAGCGGAGAAAACCCTGTTTGGCCAGTTGGGCATTCCGACGCCGGAGTGGAAAATTGCCGACAGCGCCGCCTCACTGCGAGCCGCCGCCGAAGAGCTTGGCTGCCCGGTGGTGGCCAAGTCCAACACCGAAGGCTATGACGGCAAGGGCCAGGCAGTCCTGAAAAGTCCGGAGGATGCCGATGCGGCCTGGGATTCCATCGGCCATCCGCGCCTGATCGTGGAAAAGTTTGTCGACTTCCACCGGGAAGTATCGATGATCGCGGTAAGAGCCGAAGACGGTGAACTGGCCTTCTACCCGATCACGGAAAACACCCACCACGAAGGCATCCTGCGCTACTCGATTGCGCCAGCCCCGAGGCTTGAGAAGCATATCCAGGAAGATGCCGAGCGTTACATCAGGGCGCTACTGAACGAATTGGATTATGTTGGCGTACTCACCCTTGAGCTGTTCGAGACTGCCAATGGCCTGGTAGCCAACGAGATGGCCCCGAGGGTCCACAACTCCGGGCACTGGACCCTCGAAGGCGCGATGACCAGCCAGTTCGAGAACCACATCCGCGCGGTAAGCGGCCATGCCCTTGGGAATGTCGCGCCCCGTGGCGTAAGCTGCATGATCAACATCATCGGCGAGCATGGCGACATTGAGCGCATCCTCGAACTGCCCTATGCCCACGTTCACCTCTATAATAAAGGCGAACGACCGGGCCGGAAACTGGGCCATGTGAACATTCTTGCAGACAGCTACGAAGAGCTGGTCTGGCGAGTAAAGAACTGCGCGCAGTTCCTGCCCGGTAGCCCGGAGTTTAAAAGCTCTTTGACACCAAAGGGTTGATATAGCTCAAAGCGCCCTTATATCGGGGTGATGTACATCCACATAAACAGAGAGACAGGGAGAACGACCTCATGGCATTTGAACTTCCCGCACTGCCTTATGAAAAAAACGCACTGGAACCGCACATCTCTGAGGAAACCCTTGAGTACCATTACGGCAAGCACCACAACACTTACGTCACCAAGCTCAATGGCCTGGTGGAAGGCACCGATAACGCCAACAAGTCTCTTGAAGACATCATCAAGAGCGCCAGCGGCCCGCTGTTCAACAACGCGGCGCAGGTCTGGAACCACACTTTCTACTGGCACTGCCTGAGCCCGAACGGCGGCGGTGAGCCGACCGGTGCCGCCAAGGAAGCCATTGAGAAAGCTTTTGGTTCTTTCGAAGACTTCAAGAAAGAGTTTAATGACAAGGCCGCCAACAACTTCGGCTCCGGCTGGACCTGGCTGGTAAAGAAAGCTGACGGCAGCGTTGCGATTGCCAACACCAGCAACGCGGAAACCCCACTGACCGGTGCCGACAAGCCGGTGCTGACCGTCGACGTATGGGAGCATGCCTACTACATCGACTATCGCAACTCCCGCCCGAACTACCTGGAAGCTTTCTGGAACCTGGTCAACTGGGATTTCGTGAACGAAAACCTGGCCTGATCAAAGCTCCGCTTCCAGATGCAGTCGTCGAAGACTGTGTTGAAACGCCCGCCCCCTGGCGGGCGTTTTGGTGTCTGTCATCCCGAAACAATTACAATTTGATACAACCACATCCTGAAATCTTTGGAAAAATCACCGATACTCCATAAAGCTATCCCGACTCCAGACCATACCTGGAAGCAGTAATCAGGGTGAGGCCCGAAGCGCATGTCCGCGGGTCTGGACAACAACGCCAACCAGACCATTGCCATGGTAAAAGACGCAGCTACCCAGGCCGTCTTCAGCATCGATCCGGGCAGGAGCCTGAACCTGTCCATGATTGCAGAGGGCGTGGAAACGGCAGAGCAGGAGTACTGTCTCAGCCAGCGCGGATGCCAACTGGCGCAGGGTTACTACTTCAACAAACCGCTACTACCGAAAGATTTTGAGACTTTTGTAAAAGGTTTTCACAGGCAAATCGTGGAAAATAACGCCTGATTCATCACCCTGAGGAGTTGCCATGGGAACTACCATCATTGGCCTGATTGTTATTGCCGTCGCCCTAATCTACCTGGCCTTTATCTACAACCGCTTGGTTTCCCTGCGTAATCAATTCAAAAACGGCTTTGCCCAGATTGATGTGCAGCTGCAGCGTCGCCACGACCTGATTCCAAATCTGGTTGAGGCTGCCAAGGCCTACCTTACCCACGAGAAAAGCACCCTCACCCAGGTCATGGAAGCCCGTAACAATGCAGTCAGTGCCCAGAAAGATGCAGCGAAAGACCCCGGTGACGGAACCAAAATCCAGCGCCTGGGCAGTGCCGAAAATCTCCTGACCAAGGCCCTCGCCAACTTTTATGCCGTTGCGGAGAACTACCCGGAGCTGAAAGCCAACGAGACTATCCAGCAGCTGATGGAAGAGCTTTCCAGCACCGAGAACCGGGTCGCCTTCGCCCGCCAGGCTTATAACGATGGCGTAATGAGCTACAACATTTTCCGGGAGCAGTTCCCCAACAATATCATGGCCGGCATGTTTGCCTTCAAGGAAACGGCTCAGCTGGAACTGGATTCTCCGGAAGCCCGCCAGGCCCCGAAAGTAGCCTTCTGAGGCCCCGAGGCATGGCTCATCCCGGTTTCTTTCAGCGCCAGGCCCATGCCCGGCGCAACACCGGTCTTCTGGTGTTCCTGTTCCTGGCAGCGGTCGCCTTTATCACCCTGGCGGTTTCTCTTGTGGGTTACTTCGTTACCCGCAGCGAATCGACCAGCCTCGCTTTTCACCATTGGCTCCTCTCCAGTCACGGGCTGTTAACGGCCGCAACGGTCGTGCTGCTGATTGGTCTCGGGTCCCTGTTACGCTGGGTCGATCTGGCCGGCGGCGGTAGCCGGGTTGCGAAAATGGTGGGCGCGCGGCCGGTTGACCCGGACACCCGGGACAGCGACGAGCGCAAACTGCGCAACATTGTCGAGGAAATGGCCATCGCCAGCGGCGTACCTGTACCCGAACTCTACCTAATGGACCAGGAAACCGGCATCAACGCCTTTGTGGCCGGCTACACCCCCGGCGAAGCAGTGATGGTGGTCACTCACGGTGCCATTACCCAACTTTCACGGGACGAACTCCAGGGCGTTGTTGCCCACGAGTTCAGCCACATCTTTAACGGCGACATGCGGTTGAACGTGCGCCTTATTGCCCTGCTTGCCGGCATTCTGATGATTGGTCAGATTGGCGGTTTCCTGCTCCGGGCCTCCTTCTACCGGGGTCACCGGGTCGGACGGTCCCGGGACGGGCGGGCCCAGGCCGCCATGGGCATCATCGGCCTGGCACTGTTTGTGATTGGCTACGTGGGGGTTTTCTTCGGCCGGCTTATTCAGGCGGCTGTCTCGCGGCAACGGGAAATGCTGGCAGACGCCTCATCCGTTCAGTTCACCCGTAACCCCGAGGGGATTGCCGGCGCTTTGTTCAAGATCGGCCTGAAGGGCGGCTACCTGGACACCACCAGCCACGCCAGCGACATGAACCATATGTGTTTTGGCGAAAGCGCCCGAATGAAATTTACCGCCCTGCTGGCGTCCCACCCTCCTATCGATGAGCGTATCAACGCGATTCAGCCCGGCATGCTGGCCAGACTGCGTAGCCGTCTCCGGGATACCAAGCCCGGGGCTGATCTTTACCGGAGTTCAGGCCCGGTACCAGCGGCTGGAACGTCGGGATTCACCGGAGCCACCTCGGAAATACTCGGGCCGGTATCCGGAAAAGGCGCGCGAACATCACCACTGGCGTCCGGCACTGAATCACCAACGAAGCCAGCCCGGAAATTTTCAGACCAGGTTGGCACCATCAACCGGCAAAGCGAGGATTTCGCCCTCCGCTTTCTGGGCCGGCTCCCGGCCACCTTTCGGAATCTCTTGTACACCCGGGCCGGCGCTGTGCAGCTTTGCTACGCCATGCTGATCAGTGAACTTTCCCGCGATCAGCAGGTTGAGAGGCTCATCCTGCTACCCCCGCACCCGGTACTGGGCAGCCAGCCGGACCTGCTGGAAAAACTGCTGCCGGCCCTGAAGACCATTGGCGACGGCGTCCGGTTCCCGGCCCTTGAGCTGGCCATGCCTGCGCTGCGCAAGCTGGATCCGGAAGAGCGGGAAACGCTCATTACCAATGTTCAGAAACTGGTGGCGGCGGATAACCGGGTCAGCCTGTTTGAGCTGGCGCTGACCAGCTTCCTGTCCCGGCACCTGGGTGCCGAGGCAGACAAAGTGGTCCCTGTTCGCTATAAAAGCTATAAGCCTGTATTGCCAGCTCTGCAACGGCTTCTGAGCCTGCTGGCTCGCGCAGGCTCCACCTCCCAGGCTGATGCGGAAGCGCTTTACCGGGAAGCAATGGCGGGCTTTATGGATACCCGCAATGGAAGCCAGCCGGTGCCGGAGAAGGTCACCATGCGCCAGCTACGGGAAGCCCTGACTGCTCTTAACGGCCTGTCCCCCTTGCTAAAGCCTGCGGTGATCGATGCCTGCGGGCACTGCATCACCCACGATGGCAAAGTGGAGACAAGAGAATACGAGCTGATGCGGCTGGTGGCGGACCAGATGGATTGCCCGATGCCGCCACTGACTGCCTGAGGACTTACTGAACCCGGGTGTTTCCCTCTTCAAACAGCGCATCAACGGAGGGGTGCTGCCGGGGAGTCGGCATGCCAAGCTTCTCGCGGATACCCAGGTTCACATCCCAAAGCCTGTTGAACTTGTCGTCGGTCGCGGCAACGGCTTCCTCTTTGCCCAACATGATCTTCGGGCGCAGGAACACCAGCAGGTTACGTTTCACCCGCCGTTCTGATTCCGATGAAAACAACCGCCCCAGATACGGAATGTCGCCAAGCAACGGAACCTTGCTCTTGTTGACCTGGTAGTCGTCCCGGGTCAACCCGCCCAGCACGATGGTCTCGCCATCATCGGCCAGCACGGTGGTCTTGATTTCCCGCTTGTTGGTTACAATGTCCGAGGCATCCTCAATGCTGTCCGCTACACTTTCAGTGGTCTGCTCGACCACCAGACGAACCAGCCCCTCTGCACTGATGGTCGGGGTCACCTTGAGCGTCAGGCCGATATCACGACGCTCTATGGTAGTGAACGGGTTGGTGGTGCCGTCACCGACAACCGTCGACTGGCCAGTGCGGAACGGGACATTCTGGCCGACGATAATCTCCGACTCCTGGTTGTCCAGGGTAATGATGCTGGGGGTGGAGAGCAGGTTCGCGGCAGCTGACGTAGAGAGCGCCTGCAACAGGACACCCCAACTGACGCCGTTCTCGTTTCGCTGGCCGGCCCCGATGGTGATGCCTCCGGCGGCCGGCGTAATGGCAGACCCGGTGAGAATCGCGCTCAGCACCTCACCCAGGCTGCGACCCACGTTACCAAAGTTGGTGCCGGCCACCGGCGTGGACTCTCCGGACTCATCACCAACGGCCACCTGAACACCCAGATCCCGCCCCAGCTCGTCGCTGATTTCGACAATCGCCGCCTCAATCATGACCTGGGCACGGCGCACATCAAGAGCTGCTACAATCTGCTCGGCTTCCTGCATCAGGGATGGCTCGCCACGAACCACCAGCGCGTTAAGACCCTCATCCGCGAAGACGGCGAAACTGCTTTGCGGTTTGGCGCCGCCTGTGCCTCCCGAGCCGCCCCCTTCTTTGACCAGCTCGCCCATAACCCCCTTGAGGATTTCGGTCAGGTTCTTGGCATCGGCGTGTTTCAGTCTCAGAACCTTGGTGGTGCCCCCGGAGGCCGAGGGCTGGTCCAGCTGCCGGATCAGGCCTCGCATCTTGCCACGGAAGGTCTCATCGCCCCGGAGAATGAGCCGGTTGCTGCGCTCATCCGCGGTCACGCTGTACTTCCGGGCAGCATTATCCCCACCGGCACGCCCCAGCTCATCCGGTGCCAGCTCCTGCAACAGGGTAACCATATCGCCAACCCAGGCTTCCTGAAGCTGGATGACTTCCACTTCGTATTTTGAGGGACTGTCCAGCTCGCGAACGATCTGCTCGATGCGCTGGATATTCGAGGCGTGGTCACTGATGATCAGCGCATTGGCGGCCGCTACACCGGCAAGGTGGCCATACTTGGCCACCAGCGGTCGCAGGATAGGCACCAGCTCAAGCGCGTTACCATTGTCAATCTGAATAACCCGGGTAATCAGCTGTTCGGAAGGGGTCGCCGGAAACCGGTCCAGGGATTCCGCCGATTGCTTGGCGTCCACCTGCTGCACCACCTTGATGACTTCTTCGCCGGGAATCGCGGTAAAGCCGTGTACGTTCAGAACCGCCAGGAACAGGTCGTAAATCTCATCCTTGTTCATGGGCGCGCTGGAGAGCACCGTCACCTTGCCCTTCACCCTCGGGTCCACCACAAAACTGTAACCGGTAATGTCCGCCACCTGGGTAACAAAGGCACGAATATCCGCATCCTTCAGGTTCAGCCGCCAGGTTTCTTCCTGCCCGTGCACCAGTGACATCATCGGCAGCAAAATAAGCAGAGCAATGGCCCGTAACAGATTGGTCTTGTAATTATACATCTGGCGATTTCTTCCTGTTTCGATGAACCCGGTCAGCGCCACTGCCCGGGTATGGCATAACTGATGGTAAGGATGGACCCGTCACGCTCGATTTCTATCTCCAGCTGAGACTGGTCACGCCAGTTCTCAAGCAAGGCCTTGTCCTGATCGATATCACCCAGCCGCTGGCCATTGATGGCGGTAATCACGTCACCGGCCTGCAGGTTAACGGCATTCAGCATGGCGTTCGAGCCATCGTATACGTACCCGGACATGCCGCTGTCATCCACCGGGCTCAACCCGAATGGCGCCAATGCGGCCAGGCCCTGGCTGTCAATCTGTTCGCGGGCGTTGGCGAGGAACGCATCGGGGGAGGAGTCTGCCGGCCTCGCCACTACCTCCGCAACCAGGTCCGCGGACACCGACTCTTCAAAGGTAAGCGACTCATAACGCCCGCCCCGGCGAATCAGCACACGCCCCGGCTCTACTTCAGCGAGTTCCGCATTACCGGGCAACACCTCTCCCACCCGGTAATACGCTGTCTCACCATTACTTCCTGCCACTATAGCACCGGAGTCCTCCGGACGCTGCGCAACCAGAACGCCTTCGAGCCGAAGCCTCAGGCGGGTTTCCGGTGCCGAACGGCGAACGGCTTCAGCAACCTCCACCGCCCGCTCTAAACGACCGAAGAAATCGTAGATGGCCATGGAGGCTGTCATGCGACCGCCCGTTGTCAGATTACCTGCGCCACCCGACACCGGCGCACGGGGAACCGGCCTGTCGTCCCAGGCAATCAGCCAGGTAATCCGGGCCATGGCCACCCCCAGGTACAGCACCAGGGCCACCAGCAACAGGTTCGCGACAGTCCGCGAAATTCGGCTTTGGGCCCGGGCGCTCAGCAGGGGCATACTATCGTGCCCCCGGGATAAGCGGCTGCCGTACCCGGAACACGACGTCCCCCGGGCTGGCGGAGTCCGGCCACGGCTGGCCGGCCAGATCCACCATGCGTTTGTAGACACGCAGCTCCATCATCCCATTCCAGAATATCGTTGCATCCGCCGCCGGGCCTTCTCCACCCTGTTCGGCAACGGTCAGGGCCACACCACCCTGGCTGCTCTCTACAGTATCCAGTGTCGCCTGCATCGGCGGGAATTCAGCCTGGCCTCGCTGATCGCCCATGGGCCAGGTAACCAGCCCGCCACCCCAGCGCCCGAGGCCCTCAGCCCGGGTAATCCGGTTGTCCGCCCACGCCATTTCAAGACGATCAATGGTCACCACACCCTCAATCATCGCGCCGCCACTCTGGCGGATAAACGCCTCAAATTCCGCAACCGCCACTTGCCCGCGCGCGTTCATTCGGGCGCTGGCTGGCCATCCGATCATAACATCACCATCCAGCGAAGATTGTGACGATTCCACGGAAACCCGGAGCGGCAGTTCCAGGCGGGTAACGGAGGGCAGGTGCAGGCGCCAGTCCACACGCAGCGGAAAACCCGCCACAATCACACCAGCCTCGCCATCCCAAAGCCTGCCGGCCACCTGCCGGACCTGCACCTGGGCCGGCAGTGGCACCTGGGCAGACACCTGCTGCCAGACCCAGCCGGCGGGTACCAGAAACACCAGTGACAACAGATAAACCAGAGCACCCAGCAACAGAAGCAAAAACACCTTGCCGGGGCGGAGAAAGGGCCTTGGTTCAGCGTCACTCATTCAGCTACACACAGAAAATGGACCGGAAGCCGAGTCTAGCAAAGGCATGGCGCAAGTTCATGACAAAAAAACAAAAACCCCGCGCCAGTGTGAACCAGCGCGGGGTTTTTAAAGGGCCAGGATCAGGCCGGCATCACATCATGCCGCCCATACCTCCCATTCCGCCCATGCCGCCCATGTCTGGCATACCACCGGCTTTCTCGTCTTCCGGCTCGTCTGCAACCATCGCCTCGGTGGTGATGATCAGAGACGCAACGGAAGCCGCAGCCTGCAGCGCGGAGCGGGTTACCTTGGCAGGATCCAGGATGCCCATTTCCAGCATATCGCCGTACGCTTCGGTAGCAGCGTTGTAGCCAAAGGCGCCTTCACCTTCGCGAACCTTGGCAACCACCACAGAAGACTCGCCACCTGCGTTGTACACGATCTGGCGCAGCGGCGCTTCCATGGCACGGCGCAGGATGTTCACACCGGCTTTCTGCTCTTCGTTGAGCGCATCCACCTTGTCCAGAGCCGCAATGGCACGGATCAGGGTGACACCGCCACCAGGCACGATGCCCTCTTCGACCGCAGCGCGGGTAGAGTGCAGCGCGTCCTCAACGCGGGCTTTCTTCTCTTTCATTTCCACCTCGGAACCGGCGCCCACCTTGATGACGGCAACACCGCCCGCCAGCTTGGCAACCCGCTCCTGCAGCTTTTCCTTGTCGTAATCGGAAGTGCTGTCTTCGATCTGCCTGCGGATCTGCTCAACACGGGCTTCGATGTCTGCCTGGGCACCGGCACCGCCAATTACCGTGGTGTTTTCCTTGGTGATGTTGACGCGCCGGGCAGTGCCCAGGTCATCCAGAGAGGTGTTTTCCAGAGACAGACCTACTTCCTCGGAAATCACAGTGCCGCCAGTCAGGATCGCGATGTCCTGCAGCATTTCCTTGCGGCGGTCACCGAAGCCGGGAGCCTTCACAGCCGACACCTTCACGATACCGCGCATGTTGTTCACAACCAGAGTTGCCAGCGCTTCGCCTTCGATGTCTTCAGCGATGATCATCAGCGGCTTGCCAGCTTTCGCAACCGATTCCAGCACCGGTAGCAGTTCGCGGATGTTGGAGATCTTCTTGTCGACCAGCAGGATGTACGGGTCATCCAGCTCGGCAGACATGTTGTCCTGGTTATTGATGAAGTACGGAGACAGGAAGCCTCGGTCGAACTGCATGCCTTCAACCACGTCCAGCTCGTCTTCCAGGCCACGGCCTTCCTCGACAGTAATCACGCCTTCCTTACCAACACGCTCCATGGCATCAGCAATGATCTTGCCGATGGCCTCGTCGCCGTTGGCAGAGATAGTGCCTACCTGAGCAATGTTGCGGTTGTCGTCGCACGGCTTGGCCATCTCACGGATCGCCTTCACGGCTTGGGCAGTGGCCTTGTCGATGCCACGCTTCAGATCCATCGGGTTCATGCCGGCGGTTACCGCCTTAACACCCTCGTTTACAATGGACTGGGCCAGAACGGTCGCGGTAGTGGTACCGTCGCCGGCAGTGTCGTTGGTCTGGGAAGCAACTTCCTTGACCATCTGAGCGCCCATGTTCTCGAACTTGTCTCTCAGCTCGATTTCCTTGGCGACGGAAACACCATCTTTGGTGATGGTTGGCGCGCCAAAGGATTTTTCCAGAACCACGTTACGGCCTTTCGGGCCCAGGGTCACCTTAACCGCGTCTGCCAGAACGTTGACGCCTGCGACCATGCGCTTACGAGCGCTATCACCGAATTTAACGTCTTTTGCTGCCATGTCTTCTATTCCTGTTCGTTAAACCGAATTTGTTGAGTCAGTCGGAATAATGAGAGTTCGTGCCGGTCGCTTATGCGATCACTCAAGCACGCCGTAGATGTCGTTCTCGCTCATAATCAGGAGCTCTTCGCCGTCCACCTTTACGGTATTACCGGCGTATTGACCAAAAACCACGGTGTCACCCACCTTCACCGCCAGCGCACGGGTCTCGCCGTTATCGAGGATACGGCCATTGCCCACGGCAATTACCTCACCCTGGGACGGCTTTTCCTTGGCGTTGCCCGGCAGCACGATGCCACCTGCAGTTTTCTCTTCTTCTTCCTTACGGCGCACGACAACACGATCGTGTAGCGGACGAATTTTCATTGCTCGGTTTCTCCAATAGTCAGATTAATGTGGCAATGACATTTGCTGTTGAAAGTCGGATCAGCAAAGCATAATCCGACAAATTGCCCGGCTGCTAACCATCTGTTTTTCAGAGGTTATGAGCCCGCGGCGAACTTGTGTTTCCTATGTGGGGTAGCAGGTAGGGGTTTTCAACACCCCGAGAGAAAAATTTTTCACTTTTTTTCGATCCGGTCGTGATCGGATTCCGTCTCATCCTGGTACTCGCCTTCGATGATGTCACCCTTGCTGTCCCGGTCAAACGGACGTTGCTGTCCGAACGGGTTTTCCCGGCCACCAAACGGATCATGCCCGAAGGGATTCGACTCACCCCCGGAACGGAAATGGAAACTCCGGCTCCGGCCAGCCACCACCATCCGCTTCAGTGCCTGGGCCGCCAGCCAGTGGCGGGTTCCCGGGATCAGGCACAAAAAGCCGACGGTATCGGTGATGAACCCCGGTGTAAGCAGCAAGGCACCACCGACAGCCAGAATCAGGCCTTCAGCAACCTCCCTGGCGGGTAGTTCACCACTGTTCAGGCGCTGGCTGGCCTTCAACAGTGTTGCCAGACCCTGCTGGCGTAAAAGCCAGGCACCAATAACGGCCGTCAGTAACACCAGCCCCACGGTGTTCAGTACACCAATCATGCCGCCCACTTTGATCAATACCGCCATCTCGGCAATCGGCATGATAATGAATAAAAAGAGAAATACAGACATCAGGCCCTCGCGGTCTGAACAGGAATTTCAGAAGGTCTGGTATACTCGCAGCCCTCAAAATGAGAATGCGGTCCGGCATTGTGAGTTAGCGCGTCACCGGGTAAGAGGCTTGTGGAACCGCTGCGAGTACGTCCATGTACGCTTGTTTCCGGCCATCCATGGCCTCCAACATTCCACAAGCCTCTTACCCGGTGACGCGCACGTGGCAAGGTGCGGGCCGCACACTTAAAAAACATTTGTCTCTGGTTTGCGTAGAGATACAGGCACACAGAAACTGCTGAACCTCATTCAATTTAGTTAGGGCAAAACATGAAACTTCAAGATTCCGTGATTGCGATTACCGGTGGCGGCCAGGGTCTGGGCCGTGCCATGGCTGAACACCTTGCCTCCAAAGGCACAAAAGTCGCGTTGATCGACCTGATGCCGGAAAAACTGGACGAAGCCGTCGCCGCCTGCAAAGCCGCCGGTTCAGAGGCAAAAAGCTACATTTGCAACGTGGCGAAAGAAGAAGACGTCGAGAAAACCTTCGAAGCCATCATCAAAGACTTCGGCCACCTCAATGGTCTGATCAACAATGCCGGCATCCTCCGCGACTGCCTGATGGTCAAAGCCAAAGAGTGCAAAGTTGAGCGCCGCATGGAACTGTCCCAGTGGCAGGCCGTGATCGACGTCAATCTCACCGGCGTCTTCCTCTGCGGTCGCGAAGCCGCCACCCAGATGATCAAGAACGGCGACCAGGGTGTGATCATCAACATTGCCTCCATCTCCCGCGCCGGCAACATGGGCCAGAGCAACTACTCCGCCGCCAAAGCCGGCGTCTCCGCCCTGGTTCCGGTCTGGGCCAGGGAACTCGCCCGCCACGGCATCCGCTGTGCAGGCATAGCTCCCGGCTTTATCGAAACCGAAATGACCGCCTCCATGAAACCGGAAGCCCTGGAAAAAATGATCGCCGGCATTCCGCTCAAGCGTATGGGCCAGCCGGAAGAAATCGCCTCGGCGGCGGCGTTTATCTTTGAGAATGACTATGTCTCCGGGCGGATAATTGAAGTGGATGGGGCTTTGCGGCTGTAATCAACCGCAACTCACCGGAAGTAATGCCAGATCAGGGACGAGCTGGCATTAAGCTAAAATACTTTACAAATCACAAAAAATAACCAATGATGTAAATTATTTTAGCCACTCAGAGCCCAAAATGGATTTCCAAACTCTCGGACACGACATCGCCCTGCACCGGCGGCAACAAGGAGTCTCCCAGCAGAAGCTGGCAGACCACCTGGGCATCTCCCGTGCCACCGTCAATGCCCTGGAAAACGGCCGGTCCGGCGATATTGGCATCCGCAAGGTTATGAAAATCCTGGACTACCTGGGAAAGGAACTGGCTATCCGGGACAAGTCTCCGTTCCCGACACTAGAGGAGCTGCGTGATGAGCGATGAACTCGACGTTCATGTACATCAGCGGCCTGCCGGGAGACTTTTCCGGGAATCTGGCGAATACGTGTTCAGCTATTCCGGACAAGCCCGTCCGGACGCGTTCGTCTCGCTGACCATGCCGGTGCGAAAGAAAGATTATACCCATCCACAGCTGCACCCTGTTTTCGAGATGCACCTGCCAGAGGGCTACCTGCTCGCCGTTATCAAAAAGCAGTTTGCCAAACTCACGGATACCGACGACTTCGGGCTTCTTCGACTGCTCGCGCCAAACATACGTGGCCGAATCGAATTCAACCCTGATGATCACCCCGGAGAGAGATCACTGAGCCTCGACACGCTCTTGCACTCTGGCAACCCCGATCTGTTCGAGGAACTGGTGTCGCGTTTTGCGCTTCGCTCTGCACTGAGCGGTGTGCAGCCCAAGGTCCTCGCGACACTGGAAAACAAGGCGACGCTTCACCTTGAAGACTACATTGTTAAAGCCTGGGGCCCGGATTATCCGGAGCTGGCCCTCAATGAATACTGCTGCATGCTAGCCTGCCAGAATGCCGGCATTCCCGTCCCTGAATTCTACCTCTCGGATGACGAATCCCTGTTCATCATGAAGCGGTTCGATCTGAAAGACAGCGGTGTGGCTCTGGGCTTTGAAGACATGTGCGTGCTTCAGGCAAAACAGCGGGAGGAAAAGTACACCGGCAGCTACGAGCAGATTGCCAAAACCATTAAGACCTTTGTGAGCGCGGAAAACAAAGCCGCCTCCCTGGAGCAGTTTTTCAAGATGATCGTCCTGAACAACATCCTGCAGAATGGCGACGCCCACCTGAAGAACTTTGGCCTGGTTTACGAAAGCATTGATGCCATCAGACTGGCCCCGGCCTACGATGTCGTTTGCACCACGGCCTACATCAGGCAGGACATCTCGGCCCTTACCCTTATGGGCAGCAAAAAATGGTGGCCAAGAAAGCATTTAGAGCGGTTTGGCATTCAGGTATGTGACTTGAGCTCGGCCAGAACGCGGGAATTATACGAACAGTGCCTGAAGGCAATTGACAAGGTTCAGCGCTATATCGAAGAACGGCTTTCACGAGCACCTGCCGGGGCAAAAGCCGACGTGCTGGATCACCTCCATACTCTCATTGCCACCGAAACCGCGACATCGAAACCCGCCCGTGAGTGACTTCTACACCCTCAGCTTCAAGCCGGCTTACCTGCTCCTGGTATTTCTCTGAACCCACGGGAAAAGCAATCTGGCCGTTACTGCGAATCACCCGATACCAAGGCACCGAATGCCCCTCCGGCAACCTACCCAACGCCCTTCCGATGTACCGCGCCTGCCGACCAAGCCCGGCCATCTCTGCTACCTGGCCATAACTGACCACCTTCCCCCTGGGAACGGCCAATACCACTTGCCAGATCTTTTGATCTTTAGTCGGTTCAGACATCCCACGATCTCATTGAACTCGGGGTCAGATGAAAATGGGGTCAGATGAAAGTTCATCTGACCCCATTTTCATCTGACCCCTCTTTATTCCGAGGCGCCAAAGCGTCCAGCCGCTTTCCCTGGCGAATCATAAACATTGCCAGAAGAACCGCTGGCACACCCATAACCGCAGAGACCAGGAAGAACTCCGCATAGCCAAACCCGGCGACCACAATGCCGGAGAAACCACCGAGAAACTTGCCCGGTAACGTCATCAACGAGCTGAACAACGCGTACTGAGTTGCCGTAAACGAGGCGCTGGTCATGCTCGAAAGCCAGGCAATCAGCGCCACATTGGCAATACCGCCGCTCAGGTTATCGGCACTGACCACCGCCGCAAGCGTAATGAGATTGGGTGGGTACTGGGCCAGCAGAACAAACAAAAGGTTGGTTGCGGCGGTCATGATTGCGCCCAGCAGCAGAATACGCCGCACACCGTAGCGAACCACCATCACCCCCCCCAGCAGTGAACCCGCGATGGTCATGAAGAAACCGAAAATCTTGGTAACGTCCGCTACCTCGGTTTTGCTAAAGCCCATGAAGTCCAGGTAGAAGGGATTGGCCATCACCCCCATGGCGATGTCCGCAATCCGGTACACCGCCACCATCAGCAAAATCGCGATGGAAAGCTCTTTATAGCGGCGGAAGAAATCCAGGAACGGACCGGCAACGGCGGCATAGAACCAGCCGACAAGTCGCGCCAGCCGGGGATTGAGATGAGTCCGCTTGCTGGCCTCCTGCTCGATCTTGTGGGCAATGTCCTGAGCGGCGGCAAAGTGGTTCACGGTGGGTTCGCGAACGATCAAAACCGTCAAAGCTCCAACGCCCACGAGGGCAGCCATCACCTCATAGGACACCTGCCAGGACCAGAATTCTGCCAGGTACAGAGCACCGGCGCCGGCCACCAGAAGCGCCAGACGGTAACCAAAGATATACGTCGCAGCCAGGGCCGCCTGGAGCCGCTCCTCGGCAATCTCGATGCGGTAGGCATCAATGGCCACATCCTGAGTTGCGGAGGAAAAGGCCACCAGCAGGCCGCAAAGAGCCATCATTTCAGGCGCTGCCGTGGCATCCACATGAGCCATCAGGTACAACCCCGTGGCGATACCCGCCTGTGCAAAGATAATCCAGCTTCGTCGCTTGCCCAGCAGACGGTCGAGCAGCGGCAGTTTCAGGCGGTCCACAACCGGTGCCCAGAAAACCTTGATTGAATAGGTAATACCCAGCCAGCTGAAAAAACCGATGGTGGCGGTTTCCACCCCGACATCCGCCAGCCGGGCGTTAAGGGTGGAAAACACCAGCAGAAACGGCAAACCCGCCGAGAACCCCAGGAATAACAGGGCGATCACCTGCCAACGGGTGTAGGTGTAAAGCGTATCCCGAATCAGGGTCAGGCGGGTGCCGGTTAAGATGGTAAAGCCTCCGGATCAGTCGCGGAAGTTGTTGAACTGTAGCGGGATATCCAGCTCGGCTTCGCGGAGCATGGCAATGGCGGTTTGCAGATCGTCCCGCTTCTTGCCGGTTACCCGAACCTTGTCCCCCTGGATACTGGCCTGCACTTTCAGCTTGGCGTCCTTGATCATCTTGACAATCTTCTTCGCCATGTCGGTTTCTATGCCCTGCTTCAGCAGAAGGTGCTGCTTCACCAGCTTGCCGGACTTGCTGTCGCCATCCTCTGCCAGAGCGCGGGAATCGATATTGCGCTTGGCAAAGGCCATCCGCAGCATATCCAGCAACTGTTCAAGCTGGAACTCCTGCTCGGCGCTGATGGTGATGCCCTTGTCGTCCAGCTCGACGTCGGCTTCAACGTTCTTGAAATCCCAGCGGTTGCCCAATTCCCGCCTGGCCTGGTCCACTGCATTGGTGATTTCGTGCATATCAATTTCTGAAACAATGTCAAAAGACGGCATGGTCGTTATTCTCCGTTACGCTGAGCGGGTATACTGAGGAAAAGCTGAAAGTGGGGTCAGATGAAAGCGTTCATCTGACCCCGGGTTCGCATTCCGCGCCCGTTCGATTTGCAGGGAATCATACCAATCTGCAGCTTATACCGCATCTGACAATGGACTGGTAAAAAGAAGATAACAATGCCGAATCTGGACCTTCCCATCCTCGTAGTAGACGACGCGAAATTCAGCAGTATGGTGGTTGGCCGCACCCTGCGAAATGCCGGGTATCGTGACGTACGCATCGTCAACAATGCACCGGAAGCCCTTCAACTGATCGAACAGCGACCCGTGAGCGTGCTCATCGCCGACTGGCTGATGCCGGAAATGGATGGTCTGGAACTGACAGACCAGGTCCGCCAGCAGGACGAGCAAAACAACCACTACACTTATGTGATCCTGCTCACCGCCCGGGAAAGTGTGGAAGCACTCTCGAAAGCCTTTGACCGGGGCGTGGATGACTTCATCTACAAGTCCGACATGACCAAGCAACTCATCCCCCGCATCTTTGCGGCGGACCGCATGGCAGACCGGCAGAATACCCTGCTCCGGGCCAATTCGCTGCTGATTGAGAACAACCGGGAACTGGAATCCAGCAACATCATCGACCTGGAAACCGGCCTCTGCAACACCAAATACGGTCGCGAGCGACTGAATAAAATGCTGCGCCACGCCGAATCCCGGGGCGGCTGTTCCGCTTACGTACTTTGCGGCATCCGGAACTGGCAGGAGCTGAAACGCAAGCACCCGCCCACGGTCATGAGCGAGCTGGCCATCGGCATTGCCCGCAGGCTGAGCACCTTGATTCGCCCCATCGACGCCCTTTGCCGCGTGGGCGACAACCAGTTCGCCATCATTGCCTACTTCCCCAACAGCGACCACTGTACCACCACCGCCTTCCGGCGCGTGTTCGATGGAATTAACCACAAGGCCCTGAAAACCACTGCCGGGTATACCTCCGTGGAAGCAGGCATGGTGCTTTGCAAGGCCGACGCCCAGAATGGCACGCCCTCGATACAGGATATGGAGCGGGCCGCGGTGCAGGGGCTGGTGGATGCGTATGATACACGGCGGTTTACCGAAACAGCACCGGAGATCGGAGCGACGGCATAGCGAACTTGGGGTCAGATGAAAATGGGGTCAGATGAAAAGTTCATCTGACCCCATTTTCATCTGACCCCGCCTTCACAGTCAGTAACACTGATACACACTTCACAAACAGACAGGTCGAGGCGGGCGGCTTATTCTGAAATTGTGGATTCAAGCAGTATCCCCCATGGCGGAGGGGCCGCGCAGTACCTCCGCCGCCATATGGGGAGTGAGATCCACCGGATCAACGAATTTTTCAGGCACTTTCGTTCTTTCCTTGTTTTTTGGGCCAGCTTTTTAGCTGGCCTTTTTATTTTTCCTTCCAGACGCTTCGGCACCAGTTCCGTTATACTCCAGCTATAAGACTCCAAAAACAGCGCTGTAACCATGAAAACCCTTGGAACTGCCTCCGTCGCCGCCCTGCGCCAGTATGCTCGTGCTGCTGAATCTGCCGGCGTTGATATCAACAAACTGTTCGCCAAAGCCGGCCTGGACCCAAATCTTCTGGACACGGACGACGGCCGCATTAACGGTGAGCAGTTTCAGGATTTCATTCACCTGCTGTGCGAACACTCCGGTAACCCGATCCTCGGGCTGGAAACTGGCGATTTTGTACAGCCTGGTTCCTACAGCGTCCTGGGCTACATCACCATGAGCTGCGCCACCCTGGGCGAGGCGGTGGCAAGGATTGCGCCCTTTGAGAAACTGGTCGGGGACATGGGCACCACCAGCCTTGCCATGAAAGGGGACGACATCAAGCTAAGCTGGAACTGCAACTACACTGATCCCGTAGTCCGGCCACAGCTGGTAGATAACGTATTTGCCTCCTGGGTGAACTACGCTCGCTGGCTGGCGGACGATCACGAGGCGTCACCCAGCTCCATACAACTCCGTCGCACCTCTCCCGGCCCGGAACTCGAACAGGCTTATCAGGAAAGATGGCAGTGTCAAGTCACTTTTTCTGCCGATGAAGACAGCATTACCCTCAAAAAGGCTCTGCTGGAAACCCGTCTGCGGCAGCCAGACCCCCTGCTCCGAAAAACCCTGGAAGCCCATGCTCTGAGCCAACTGGCCTCCCTGGACACTGACAGCGACCTGAGATCAAAAGTGCGCCACAGCATCCAGCAGCAACTGATGCACGGCATTACACGACAGGACATGGTGGCAGAAGACCTGGGTATGACCAGCCGAACCCTGCAGAGGAAACTTAGCCAGGAAGGCGTTTCCTATCAGAAACTGCTGGATGAAGTGCGGCAAAAAATGGCCGAAGACTATCTCCGCAACAGCGAGCTGGCCATTCCGGATATCGCACTAAGGCTGGGATACAGTGAAACCACGTCGTTTCACCGGAAGTTCAAGGCGGTAACGGGGAAGACGCCCGGAGAATTTCGCGGGAACCAAGTCGGGGAATCAGGGGCCTGACCCCGGGGATCGCTGAAAACGGGGTCAGATGAAAATGGGGTCAGAAGAACTTTTCTTCTGACCCCATTTTCATCTGACCCCAATTTCACGCCCTAAAGCTTGCGACCCTTGCCAGCCGCAATCCGAAGCCGCAGAGCATTCAGCTTGATAAAGCCTTCCGCATCCTTCTGATTGTACGCACCCTGATCTTCCTCGAAGGTGGCGATCTTCTCGTCAAACAGGGAATCCTCAGACTTACGGCCAACCACATCGACATTGCCCTTGTAGAGCTTCAGTCGAACCGTGCCGTTCACATAGCTCTGGGTCTGGTCGATCAGCGCCTGCAGCGCCTCACGCTCCGGCGACCACCAGTAACCGTTGTAGATCACCTCGGCGTAGCGCGGCATGATGCTGTCTTTCAGATGTGCGACTTCGCGGTCCAGGGTGATGGACTCAATGGCGCGGTGGGCGCGCAGCATGATGGTGCCACCCGGGGTTTCATAGCAGCCACGGGACTTCATGCCCACGTAGCGGTTCTCGACGATATCCAGGCGACCAATACCGTTCGCGCCGGCAACCTTGTTCAGGGTTTCCAGCACTTCATGCGCCTTCATCTCCTGGCCGTCGATGGCAACAATGTCGCCCTTCTCATAGGTCAGCTCAACGTAAGTCGGCGTGTCTGGTGCCGTTTCCGGAGAAACGCTCCAGCGCCACATATCTTCCTCGGCTTCCGCCCAGGGGTCTTCCAGATTGATGCCTTCGTAGGAGATGTGCAGCAGGTTGGCATCCATGGAGTAAGGGCTCTTGCCCTTCTTCTTCTCCACCGGAATATTGCGCTCGTCACAGTACTGGAGCAACTTCTCGCGGGAGTTCAGATCCCACTCCCGCCAGGGCGCAATCACCTTTACACCGGGCTTGAGCGCATAGGCGCCCAACTCAAAACGAACCTGATCGTTACCCTTACCGGTAGCGCCGTGAGAGATGGCATCTGCACCCGTTTCATTGGCGATGTCGATCAGACGCTTTGCAATCAGCGGGCGGGCAATGGATGTACCCAACAGGTACTCACCCTCGTAGATGGTGTTCGCGCGGAACATCGGGAACACGTAATCGCGCACAAACGCCTCGCGCAGATCCTCGATGTAGATTTCCTTCACGCCCAACGCCTCGGCCTTGGCGCGTGCCGGTTCCACTTCCTCGCCCTGGCCGATGTCGGCGGTGAAGGTCACCACCTCACAGTTATAGGTATCCTGCAACCACCGAACGATGACGGAAGTATCCAGGCCACCGGAATAGGCCAGCACCACCTTTTTGATATCAGACATGCCCTTGCTCCAGACTGAACAGAATGGATGGAAACGGAGGATGAACCCAGAGTGAGAGTGAAGGCGGGGTCAGATGAAAACTTCATCTGACCCCAATTTAGCCTCACCCCGGGGTATACCTCAATTTCTTGATCGAAATAAGGCGCACATTGTACGGAACTGCAGCGGGAATGGCTATTGGGCCGGGGGATAACGCAAACCAAGGATCAGGTGAACATGGGTCAGATGAAGTTTTCATCTGACCCCCTCTTCATGACCCATGTTCAGAGCAGCGGATTCGTCGCCTCAAACAGCCTGCTGCTGCCCAACAGCCTCTTCCCGAATCCCATCCCAGCCCTCCTTGATGGCACGAAGCAAATCGGCGACTTCATCCAGCTTGGCGACATCGTTTTTGGCATTCGCCTCGAACAGCGTGCGCTCCATATAGTCGTAGAGCCCTTCCAGCCGAACCGCCAGATCGCCACCTTTTTCAAAGTCCAGGAAGCTGCGAAGACCGCCAATGATTTCGATAGCCTTGGTGATCAGCTTACCCTTGCCTTCATAATCCTTCGCCTGCATGCGGGCCTTCGCCATGTTGATGCGTTCCAGAGCCCCGTTATAAAGCAGCTGGATAAGCTTGTGAGGATCCGCATCGGTGATGCTGGTTTGGGTGTTTACCCGCTGGTATGCCTGTAAACCGTTCATGCTAGACCTCTCTGTTCGCCAACCGGACCGGACCGGTCAGTTGTTGTTCCGGTTGTTTTGGGGTGCAAGCGCGGCAAGTTGCTGGCTTACGTAATCCTGGGTGCTGCTGAGCCGGGAAATCAGGGAGTCAGCAGCAGTGAACTGGCTGACCAAGCGCTCACGATAAGCTGCGATTCGTTCTTCCAGGCGGGTCTGGTTCTGCTGAATCTGCTCAAGTTCCCGATTCAGGCCTTCGGTACGCGATTCGATCACGCCGTCGGCGCCCACAAAGCTGGTCACCAGATCCACGGTGCGTTCGGCAACACCCTCAACAAACGTGATCGAACCTCGATTTCCGGTCTGATCCCCAAGTATACGGACCTGCAGGCCGGAAGCACCGCCGTTACCGCTCCCAAGGAACAGGACCTGCCCATCGCCTTCGGCAGTTCGGCCGTCAATAGTGCCAGCCACGTCGACGCCCAAAGAAGTCGAAACAGAATCCAGGCCGAAAGTGGCCGGATTTTCCGCCGAAGTGAGGGATACCGAAGACTCGCTCCCGTATTTCGCAGACCTGAAGTTCAGATTGCCGCTCGCATCAAGCTCAACCTGTACGGACGTGCCTGCCGCATTCAGGGCATTATTGCTATTCAGCTGGGACTGAATCTCATCCACCAAATCCTGAGCAGAGGCGTAGGTTTGCTGAGTCAACAGCAGACTAACGGACGTCTCACCATTGACTTGAAACGAGAGTTCATCGTTCGCTCCATCAATCGCAATGCCATCTGCAAGCGCGCTACCGGCGACAAGAGAACCCTGCGTTGCCGCCTGGGTAATGTTGATGCCGTATTTACCCGGGGCAGTATCAAGACCACTGCGCACAAACTCAACCTGGCCGTCTGTCGTGCGCCCCCGCTCCGCAAACAAAGCGGTAACATCATCCGGATTATTCTTGAGCTGCTCTTCAAACTTCGCCCGGTCAAACTCCAGACCGCCGGTCTCAAAGTTGGTGGTAATGCCCACATCCGCCAGACTGCGAACGCTGGAATTTTCCAGACCCGGCACAACGCGGGTCAGCACCTGGCGCAATTGGTTCTGAATCGACCGTACGGTGCTGTCGCCCGTCAACAAACTGCCCACGCCCGCCTCGGAATTAAAACCGGCAAGACTATCGATCGTGGACTGGAGGCTGTTGAATTTGTCGACAAAGCCCTGAACCCGATCCGCAACCGCACCAAAATCCTGCTGAACCTTGATAATGGAAGAGCCTGTGGCGGCAATATCAAACGTCAGCCCATCAATCACGTTCTCAAAGCTATTGGTGGAACGGGTAACTTCCACACCGTTGATTTCCATAACCGCATCTGAAGCAGCAATGGTTTCGCGCAGACCGGAATCCGCATCCATTCCGGTATTGAAGGCAAAGCGCGACAACCCCAGGTTATCGGTATCGGTTCCAACCGTGTCACCCAATACAGAAATACTGACGGCATTGGCGGTACCAGTCTCATCCGCGGAAAGAACCAGTTGGAAACCGTTGCCGGTATCAATCACACCCGCCGACACGCCGGCGTCGGCATCATTGATGGCATTCGCCAGCCCCTGAAGCGTGTCGTTGCTGCTATCAATGGTGAGGTTCGTGGTTTTGTCGCCAACATTCAGAGTCATCGCCCCCTGCCCGACGCTGGTTGCATCGCGGTCGGCAAACACATCGCGGGAAGCCAGCGCCTGCGCACCGGCGAGGCTGGTCACCGCCACGCTGTAGGTGCCCCGGCTGGCCCTGGTGCTGTCCACGGATACCGCGATGTCTTCATTGGAGGAACTGGCGGAAAAGGCCTTGAGGTTGTCCGGGGCACTGAGCTGGCGCATGGGCAACCGCAATTCGGTAACGGCGCTGCGCAGCTTTCCATAGGCGGAAATGAGAGCCTGGGTCTGTTCTGTCTTTTGAGTCAGCCGGTTTTCAGTAGGCGCGCGCTCTGCCTGCACCAGCTGATCTACCAGATCCGAGTTCAGAACGCCTGAACCAAGACCCAACGATGATATGTTTGCCATGCTCATACCTCCTCAAGGGGGGCAAAACCCGATTCTGATCAGTTTATCGGCAAAAGGCGGCAAAACTTTGCCTTTTTCTCACGCCGATTTGTAACACCGCGTAACAATCGGGAGTGGCCCGGGGTCAGAAGAAAGCCTTCTTCTGACCCCATTTTCAAACTCGCACCCAAAACGAAAACACCGCCAAACCCTAGAAGGTAAGGCGGTGCTGAAATACCGTCATTCTCATCAAAGTAAAAGCGGCATACCCTCACACTTTGATGTTAAACAACGTCAGCGGCTCATCCTGCTGCAAGTTTTCTGCCAACCTCAATGCTAGTTCATCCGGAATCTGGCGAATGACTTCTTTGGTCGACTGATCAACGACCTTCACGATCGTCTGACCAAGTTCATTATCCACCTCAAACTGCAAATCCCGCTGCACATTCTGAACAAAATCGTTCAGTTGACTAACCGCATCATCCAGTTGCTCCCGTGTAGCTTCGTTCCGAGCCTGCAGCTTCTCAGCTTTTGACGCCTCTGAAGTTACCTGGGAATTCTGAGTCTGGTTGACCGCGGCAGACGAACCAGCAAGGTCGGAGGCATTCCTGCCTTCGGACTGAGATGACGAAATTGCCCGAGCCGGTGCTTGCTCACTGGTACGAACCAGCTTCAGATCCGGGCTGTTCAGGTTAACGTCATTCATAGCTTTACCTCGCTATCCTCAAACGGCGTTAAGCCGGAACCCGAAGGTTCCGGCTGTTACCGCTAGCCCCTTACTGCAGGAGGGACAGAACCTGCTGCGGACGGGCGTTGGCCTGGGCCAGGACGGAGATGCCGGCCTGTTGCAATACCTGGGACTTGGACAGCTTCGCAGTTTCAGCGGCAAAGTCTGCGTCCAGGATGCGGCTGTTAGCGGCACTGAGGTTTTCCGCGGTGGATGCAATGTTAGAAATAGTGGACTCAAACCGATTTTGGACCGCACCCAGCTTAGCCCTTGAACTATTGATGCTGTCAAGAGCGGCGTCAATAGCCAATATGGCTTCATTGGCACCAGCTACGGTTGAGATATCGACAGTCGCCACTGACTTGGTAGTATCGACATTCAGAATATTCTGAGATGTAGCATCGAATCCAACAACAGCGGCCCCGGCAGTTATATTAACCAGCTCATTGGATTGCAGCGTAATGTCACCCCTGAAAGTGGCAGTATTATCGCCAGCGGTTACTGTCGCCGCACCACCAGTCGTCAGAATGGAATCCAGAGGGTCAGCCGTTCCTGTACCGCCATCAGCAACCCCGCTTACTGTTTCTTTCAGCTCAATATTGCCACCGGATGCGTTGGTAAAAGTCAATTCGTTGGTGGTGGCATTGAACGAAGCAGTAACTCCTGTTGTATCTGATTTTGCGTTTACCGCATTTTGAATGTCCGTTGCGGAAATTGTTTGGCTGGCGAAGGTAAGATCTTGAGAAAACACGTTCTCACCGTTAATCGCCAGAGCATAGGTTGCGGTGTCTCCTGCCTCATCGGCACCAAAACTTACAGCATTTGCGGAGCCAACGCTGATAGTTTGAGTGTTAGATGCAACGGCGCTAACGCCAGCATCACTTGCATTAATTGCAGCTGCCTTCGCAAATGCGCTGTCATTGGTTTCGCCCCTGGCCAACTCACCAGTAAAATCTGATGACGAAACAATGTTAGTGCCGTTTATTGTCACGTTGGTGCCATCAATCGGGTTGGAGTCAACACCAGCGTATGTGTCAGCGGTTGTTTCAGCTGTACCTGCTGTGGCAATTGTTGCTACACCTGAAACCGTGTTCGTGCCTTTCTCGTTTACAATTGAGCCAATCTGCGTTGTCCGTGCGCCATCGACAGTAACATTGATGGTCTGATTGGCATTGGCTCCTACCTGGAACTGTTGGGCAGTAAAGTTGCCATTCAAAAGCTTGGTGTTATTGAACTCGGTTGTAGTGGCAACCCGTTCAATTTCGCTTACCAACTGACTCACTTCTTCCTGCAGCGCTTGGCGATCTGAGGCGCTGTTGGTTGCGTTGGCTGATTGAACAGAAAGCTCGCGGATTCGCTGAAGAGAATTCGTGACTTCACCAAGCGCGCCCTCAGCAGTCTGCGCCAGAGAAATCCCGTCATTAGCGTTGCGCTGAGCCACATTCAGGCCTGAGATTTGAGCCTGAAAACGCGTAGAGATTGCCAGGCCCGCAGCATCATCTTTCGCGGAGTTGATCCTCAAACCGGAGGACAGACGCTCCAGCGCCTGATCGTTTAACTTCTGAGAATTGTTTAACTGATTTTGTGCAGACAGTGACGCAACGTTAGTGTTGATACTGAGAGCCATATTGCTTCTCCTTCGACGGAAGTCATTACTTCATGGAAAAGGTCTGGCGCCCGTTTTCAGTTTGGAAGCGCCGCCCTGTTACCTCAAATAACGGCGCTACATCCGATTGCTTTAGAAAAAAAACTAGCGTTTTTGTTAACAAATGTAAAACCGGCAATTCAGTTCCTTTTCCAGCGGCAGCACTTTGGCGCGTTAAAGGCCCCGTATATGGATACCGGTAATAGAAATTCTTTTAGAAACAGTCTCCTGAGTAAAAATACTGAAAACTGGCACACCCTTCGCTTATCACCCTGCAAAACGGCAAGTTAACGAATTTCAGCCGGCAAGGGTTCCCCTTCAAGATCGGGCACCAGGCTTCCGGCACTTCTTAGCAGGGAGAATTGATATGCCTCAGATCATTAACACCAACATTGCTTCGCTGAATGCACAGCGGAATCTCAATACGTCACAGCGGGAAGCCGATACTACGCTGCAGCGCCTGTCTTCGGGTTTGCGAATTAACTCTGCGAAGGACGATGCCGCCGGACTCGCCATCTCCGAGCGATTCACCAGCCAGGTGAAAGGTCTCAATCAGGCCATCCGGAACGCCAACGATGGCATTTCACTGTCCCAAGTTGCTGAGGGTGCGCTGGGCGAATCCGCCAATGCCCTCCAGCGCATCAGAGAACTTGCTGTCCAATCTGCTAACGCCACCAACTCCGGCTCGGATCGGAAAGCCCTGCAGGCCGAAGTGTCCCAACTGATCGAAGAAATCGACCGGATTGCCTCCGAAACTGAATTCAACGGATTGCGGATTCTTGACGGCAGTTATGTCACTCAACAATTCCAGGTTGGCGCAAATGCCAACCAGACCATCGGCGTCTCCATTGACGGCACCAAGGCCAACCAGATTGGCTCGGTAGTGGACGTCGCGGGTGAAGTTGCGCGAACCGGCGCGGAGACATTGGGTACGGCAACCGGCGGCTCGAATGGCGCTGCTCAAGCTGGTGTCACCGACTCAACCGGTGTTAGTGGCGCGGCGACGGGCACCTCCGTCATCATCAACGGAACCGTAGTGGCAGACTCAACACGGTTCGCAGGAACGCTCGCTGGCCAAGAAGCTGACAGCGCCTATGCAAAGGCCGCAGCCATTAATGGTAGTGCACTCGATGGTGTGAGCGCACTCGCCGAAACAGAGAAAAGTTTCACTGGGGTTGGCCCCGGCAGCAACTCCCTCGCCACCTTTACAGACCCTGCAGCTGAGGGCGACACGGCAACTTACAGCATCGACATCAATGGTGTAAAAGTCCTCGAGACTACGCTAGATACTGGTGATGGGATTTCTCTGGCGGACGCTGAAGCCGCAATCAACGAATTTAGCAGCCAAACAGGTGTTCGCGCAGAAATTGATACGTCTGGGCAGTTGGTACTCCGCGCAAAAGACGGCAGAAATATCGACATTGACGAAACCATGTCGATAACGGAAGGCGACACCACTAATACAGGAGCAGCCTCTAGCCTTGTATCAATTTTCCAGGATGGCTTCGACCAGACAGCCAACACGGATGCCTCCGTATCCAATAGTTTTCTTTACCGAGGTGAAGTCACCTTGCAGTCACTCGATAACGTAACTATTAACGGAGGCGGCGACATTATTGGCTTCGATCAAGCGCTTCTGAACGCTGACAAGACGCAGAACGTTGCGACAGTCGATATCTCCACAATCGAAGGTGCTAACAAGGCCCTCCTCGCCATGGACTCTGCACTGCAATCCATTAACAGCGTTCGGGCAGACCTCGGTGCTATCCAAAACCGCTTTGAGACTACCATCGCCAATCTTGGCACCACGTCCGAAAACCTGACCGCAGCTCGTTCTCGGATTCAGGATGCCGACTTCGCCGCGGAATCCGCCGAACTGGCCCGAACCCAGGTTCTCCAGCAGGCCGGCCTGTCGGTACTGGCCCAGGCCAACGCGAGGCCGCAGCAGGTGTTGCAGTTGCTGCAGGGATAACGTCGCTTAACCTGAACTGAGGAATCGAAACGGTCGGGCTAGAACCCGGCCGTTTTGGTTTTTGGGTGAGACCTATATTCTTAGCCAGTCTTCACGCTCGTGCCGCACCCTCACAATGAATATGTTGCACGAGTCTATTATTTGGTATACCGCGATATATGCCGACAGGATGTAATCTTACCGGCGGTGACAATTCCATGCGTTCCGGCGTGGAGAGCAGGTTTCGAGCAAGAAACTCAAAGCAAGCCTGCAATTTTGAGTGATACACGTCGGCCTGCATTTCACCAAAGTTTTCCAATCCATGGAGATAGAAATGATATCTTCTTCAGCCGTCCTGCTGAGAACGTAATTCATCGACTTCTCCATCCCTGGCTAAATGCTTTGCAGCAGCTCTTAGTTCATCCATTGAACGAGCCCCTTCTCCACTGGCGATTCCCGCCGAAACGAGAGCTTGTAACTGGTCGATTTTGTGTCGTCGGTCCTGATCTTTGCGGATCAGATCACAAACATAATCGCTGGTATTGGAATACCTACCGGATTCCGCCTGTTGCTCTGCCCAGGTTTTCATCGCATCGGGCAGGGATATATTCATTGTTGCCATGTTTAAGCCCTCCATTGGCGAGATTATGGCAAAGTTTGGCAAGACCCACATCAACACGGAATCGCAGAACTACAAATCCAGAATGAGGCCGACTTCTCTTGCGAGACCGCCAAGGTTCGATTCAACGACACCCCAGACTATTACTGGGTCCACTGTCGCATAGCCGTGGATAAGCACATTTCTAAACGCAATCATTTTCCGGCAATCAGTTATGGAATCAGCAAGTGCAGCATCCACTTTATGCAACTTCCCGATCGCCTCTCCAATTATTTCAAACTACCTTTCCACTGCCGACTGCAGCATTTCATCTTCGAAATACTCTGACTGCGATTTACCGGCAACGAATCGCTGAATTTTCTCAGCCGCAACTTTTATGTCGTACACATATTTCAGTGCCTCACGCTGCATAGAGCGACTGCCTTTCTTCCATTACCGCATCTCGAAAATAGGGGTTGGTCAACGAGGCCGTGCTTACGAGGTCGACTGGCCGGCAAAACAGAGCCTCAAGCTCTTCCTTTAGCCCGAAGTAGGATTCGGCCACGGCTATAGCGGACAGCTCCGGGTTAAAAGTAACCAGAAAATCCAGGTCGCTTGATTCGGAAAAACGGCCGGTGACAGCGGATCCGAAGACGAAAAGGGCGCTCACATTATACTTGCGGCAAAGATAATTCACCTCGCCTGATCGCTCTGTCAGGATATCTGGCAATCCGGAATTAGCCATTAACGCCCACTCCCTAGTTGCAACTAGCTTAACAGTTTAACCCACCCTCTGGAACCGCTCCAATTTGCGCCACACGTTTTGGCAGCGCCCGAAACTAAGCTCTAACAAACATCCCCTCAAACAACGCCGTCCGCCGCATCCTCTGCTCACCCTCACCCCGCAACCGTGCATGCTCAGGATCCAGCTCGATCAGGCCAAGTAGCTGGTACAGCGTCAACATTCTTGAGCGCATCGCAGATCGAGCCTGCTCCTCGGAGCGAATCGGAGAATACCTCGCCATCGGTGCCGCAACCCCCTCGCCACCAGCCTCAATCATGGCCTTGACCTGTTTGAGAGGCAGGTTTCCTTTGCCGGTGAGGCGGATGCCCTTGCCTTTCAATGCCTCAACCAGAACTTTCGCCATCCGGATGACCGGTGCGGTGTCGAGTTCGTGGTTTACGGCTTCGGCATTGATCAGCGGCTCGAACACAGAGGGGCAATTCAGCGGGTTCTGCAGCAGCTCATGGACCTGGCTGGGGCTAAGGCCGAAGAAGTTGCTGGCCGGCGGGGTATCGGATTCGGATTCTATTTCGGTAAACAGGGCATCCCGCTCGGCGAGTGCCTGGTTGATGTCATCAAGATCCACAAACTCCGGCTCGAACCACTCGCCACCCATCCATTCGCGTACTGCCACATGCTCCGGGTGAGCGGCATCTTCCATGACTTCCAGGAAGTCGTAGAATCCGGGCAAGCCACCGACATCCTCTGGCGGGCACTGGCGCACCGCTTTTATACAGCGGGGCAACGGCTCACCCTGATCGCCCGGCAGGACCTTTTCAAGCCGCACCTCATGCTCCCAGCTGTCGCCGAAATCATACTCATACGTCAGCGCCTGCCCTTCCTTGCTGAGCACAGCAGACACCGCCACCATGGTTTCATCCTGAAAATTCAGCATGCCATCGAAATCCTCCGCCGGATCACCAATCAACCGGCCATCACCCGCCCGAAACATATGCAGGTGACAGGCCTGCCAGCCCATCGCCAACTGAATAATCCGGTGAAGATCCTGAAACGTGGTATCCGGCGCAATCAGCAACCGGCGCCAGATCGGCGGCTGGGCCCCAAGAAGTGATACTTTGAGTTGGTAGGCTTTGTTGGCTGGCTGGGGCATAAGGGCTCCGATATTTTGGGATCCACTTCAGAGCAACAGATCTTTTTGAGCGGTATGCACAGTTTAGTTAATTTAGAAATTGGACGATATCCACTGGCAAATTCACCCGCAGCTCTTGTCATCTGCCTGGGTAGCTCAACCAGCTCGCCAATGATAGACTAAGCCCTATAAACTAAGCTAATGGAGCCAACATGGAATCCGTCAACATGCACGAAGCAAAAACCCGCCTGTCACAACTGGTTGCCCGCGCTGCCAAGGGCGAAGCATTCATCATCGCCAAAGCGGGGAAGCCGGTTGCCCGGGTAACGGCTTATGATTCCCCTGAAGAAAGCCAGCAAAAAAGGATTGGCTTTATGGCAGGTGAATTCACCGTGCCGGACGATTTTGACCGGATGGGCCAGGACGAAATAGCCGAGATGTTCGGAGGCTGAAGTGAACCTGCTTCTGGACACCCACATTCTTCTCTGGGCAGCCGCTGAGCCCGGCAAGTTGTCACCTGAAGCGACAGCGCTTATCAACGATGAGAACAACCGTTTATATTTCAGCGCTGCCAGCCTTTGGGAGGTTGTCATAAAAAATCGGCTGGGCCGGCCGGATTTTCGGGTTGATCCCCATTTGCTGAGGCGCGGCCTTGTCGATAACGGCTATTCGGAATTGCCGATCACCTCGCAACACACACTTGCGTTAAGCCACCTCCCGGATATTCACAAGGATCCCTTTGACCGGATTCTGGTCACCCAGGCAGAGACTGAGGGCTTTTTGTTAATCACCTCGGATAAGCTGGTGGCAGGCTACCAGGGGCCTGTGCGCTTGGTTTAGCCAGGCGCTGGTTTGCAACATTCAGCGCCTGTGAACCTGATTTTCCATATATTGCCTCAGCAACTTATTGATCCTCGTTTGATACCCCTTTCCCTGAGCTTTGAACCAGACCAGCACATCCTCGTCTATCCGAAGCGTTACAGGCTGCTTCGCCGGCACTCGCAGTTCGGCCTTTTCAAAGAAGGTCTCATCCAGTTCTGGTATATCACTGGTGTCGATCCGTTTGTCATCCTGTTCAGCCATTCGCTGCCAGTCTGTTTTAGATGTTCTGTTCATAAAGCCTCACCTCTCGCCGGGTTGCTTTCCGAGCTGAAATAATCCGGACAACGTCTCCGCATCTCTCCACGTATACAATCACCCCTATAAACTGTCGCATTAAACCCACAGCGACCCAACGTTCTTCATCATAGGCATACCGATCATCAATAGATGTCAGCATCGGGTGATTGAAAATATCGACGGCATCCATGAAGTCGATTCCATGCTTGCGGATGTTTTGGGCATTCTTCGCCTCATCCCATTCAAAACGCATTACACATCCTTGTATTTACATCTGTATGTACACGATACAATAATTCTTGATCAGCCCCAAGATGTTTCGAAAACCAATCTCACTGCCACCATATTGCCAAACTGGCACACCTTTCGCAGCACCTCTCCCAAACCCCGGCAATCCGTCAAAAAACTGCAGACCTTTGCCGCTTCCCATTGCGGCTGGTATTACGAGGTGTCCCATGCAAGCCAAGCATCAAGTTCCGGTATCCCAAACCCAACAGGCCCAGGTTGCCCGCCTGCTTCTGCAGGCCAACCTTGCCTACGGGGAATCCAACAGCAACGGCGTCAGCCATATCCGGCGGCTGAAGTCGCGGCAGGAATGCCGGGGGTATCTGAACGAGGCGCTGGCTCTTGAGCCGACGAACGCTGGCGCTCTGGGCCTGCTTGGGCGGGTGGAGATAGACGACGGGCAGTTTGAGAAGGCGCATAAGCTGTTCAACGCCAGCCTGGATCATCAGCCGGGGCAGGCACAGCAGTATTGCAACCTGGGTTACTGGGCCCTGAAAACCGAACGCCCGGCGCTGGCGGAGCGGTATTTCCTGCAGGCCCTGGACTGCGACCGGCAATCCGCCGCCGCTTTCTGTGGTATCGCCCATGCCAAACGCTCGCTGGGCCAGTTTGATGTGGCCTACCTGCACTACCGCAAGCTGCTGGAAACCGGGGCCAAATGGGAGTCTGTGTACAGCGGCATGCTGACCTGCGCCCAGCATCTGGAAGTCAACAAGGCGGATTCAGCCCTGGCCCGGGATGCCATTGCCCTGCTCCAGCGGGAGGGTTTGCCGCACCAGGAACTGGGCAGGTTTGTCGGCGCGATCATTCACCAGCAGTACGATCTGGATAATCCGAACGCGCAGATTTTCCTGGAAGCCGCCAGTGAGGATGAACTGCTGATCCTTGCCCTCCGGAAAACCCTGATGCCCAATCCGGCGGTGGAAGAACTGATTACCCTGCTGCGCCGCGCCATTATTGCCGAAGTCGCGCAAGCCGTTGAACTTCGGGATGAGCTACAACGCCTGGCCCTGGCCATTGCAGAGTATGCGGACAGAACCGGCCATGCCCTGGCCGCTAACGATGATGAAGAGCGCCTGGTTGCCGCCATCAACGACAGCCTCCAGGCCCAGTTTGCCCTTGGGGAGGAACAGGATGCGCTGATTGGCTCTTTGATAATCAGCGCCATGTACGGCGCCCTCTTCCACCAGACCTTTGCCGTCCAGCTTGGCCAGTGGAACCTGGTGGACTGGCCCCTGGCGCTGCAACCGGTCCTGGCCGCCAGCTACTACGACAGGGCGCAAGAAGAGGCTATCAAGCAGAACTTCGATGAGAAAGCCGAAGAGCTCTGCCTGGACAAAACCGACGTGCCCCAGGCATGGCCTGCCTGGTCGCAGCTGGCCTACCGCACCGAAAGCAGCCTGAAAACCCTGATGGCAACAGAACTGGGGCTGGCCACCGACAACCTCCCGGCCACCCTGCGCATCATGGTCTGCGGTGCCCAGTCCGGCCAGCGCGCCATGGAGTTGGCCAGTTACCTGGACGATGTGGAAGTGATCGCGGTGGACGAATCCCTGGCTAACATCGCCAAGGCCACCCGCGTGGCCAATGACATGGGCCGGGACAACATCGTGTTCTGGCCCTGGTCCATTGCCCAGCGTTTCGTGGCCGATGGCCACCAGGTGCACTGGATTGAAGTCGGCCGCCTGCCCTCACCGGCGATGACTACTCTTTCTTTGGCAGCCCTCGTTAACGAAGCCACCGGCTCCGGTGCCGTTGTTCACATACACACGGCCGTTGCCGAACAAACCAGCGGTGACAAACAGATTCGCAAGCTGGTCAGCGAGCACAAGCTCCAACCCACCCGCCAGGCCCTGCGCCAACTCCGCCGGATGGTTCTGGCCAACCGGAAGGATGCCACCTGGCAGGAACTGACTGCCGACGCCGATTTCTACAGCCTCGGCGGCTGCCGGGACAGATGGTTCCGGCCCCAGGATACCGCCCAGTTAAAAGAACTGATGGCGATGGTCAGCAATGAAGTGGAATGGAAGCTGGTTAAGGCCCGGGATATCGACGGCCACAGCCTGGCGACCGGGCCGGTTCAGAAGCAGATTCAGGCGGAGGCGCTGGGAAGTGAGGTACAGAGCCTGATGGGGCAGAATCTGAGTGTTTATTTCCAGCGCAGAAGATGAGGTGAAAGGCCGGCCGTCGCGGCACTGCGGCCGGCCTTTCACCAATCCGGGCATTGAGCCGCACACAGCTTTCGGTTAGCGTAGTGCCTCCCGATTCTGCACTACAGCGCGACATTATGCTGATCGACAACCACACCCTCACCGAGATTTTCGACACCAACACCCTGCAGCGGGGCAAACGCTATTTTGCCCAGAGCCGGGTACAGGACCTGACTCTCAATATCGAAGGCATGAGCATTCAGGTGTTGCGGGCGAAGGTTATCGGCAGCCAGCACCAGGCCTACCGTACGGAGGTACGGTTTGATCGTTACACGCCCTACAGGGTCGACACCTACTGCAGTTGCCCTGTGGGCTTTCAATGTAAACATGCCGCGGCGGTTATCCTGCAGGCCAATTACGAGCAGTCGCAGGTGGATGCGCAGAAGGCGGAGGGCCACCGGAACAGGGCAACGGGACACACGGCGGAAACCTGGCTGGCGCGGCTTGCTTCAGCCGCGGATCCGGCTCCCAAGGCCGCCAGCCCCGAGTGCCTGGTGTACATCATCACTGCGTACACCAGCCTGAAGCGCCTTTCGGTTTCGGTTCGGAAGGTCCGGGCCCGTAAATCCGGTGGTTACTCCCAGGGTTCCGTCAGCACGGTCTGGGGCCGGACCACACTGGAATATGATCGCCCCAAATACCTGCAGGACAGCGATATCGCGCCGCTTACCTGGCTGGAGGCCGCCCCCACATCCTACCGCTCCGACCCCTTGCTGGAAGGAACGACCGGCGCTTATTTTCTGGAAACCGCCATGAAAACCGGGCGCCTGTTCCTTGAGTCCGCCAGCAATCCGCCACTGCAGCCCGGGGATGCCATCAAGACCGGTTACGAGTGGCAGCAATTACCAGGCGACCGGCACTGGCAGCTGGTGCCAAGGGAGCTACCACCACAGGTCGCGGTGCTCAACACCAACCCGCCACTGTATCTGGATTCCGAAACGCACTGCATTGGGCCGGTTCACAGCGCGCTCTCGCCAGAAGTCAGCGACCTGCTGGAGCAATGTCCGCCTTTAACCGAAGAACAGCTGCAGGAGGCCCTGCCGGATCTGACACCGTTACTGGAGCAAGCCCGCGCCCCGCTTCCCGAGTCGTTCAGGGCGCCGGAAATGATCAAAGCCGACCCGCAGCCCATTTTGCAACTTTACAGCGTGGATGATCCATCGCCCGGCGCGCAGGTACCCATGCTGCTTGCGCGCCTGCGGTTTAGCTACCAGGGCTATCAGGTTGGCTATGCCGAGCAGCAGCCCCGGGTTCTCCAGCAGGCATCGGAAGGCCCGGTACTGATCATCCGCGATAAAGACCAGGAGGCCGGCTTCCTGCACCACGGCCTGCCCGGCTTCCAGTTCGCCAGCATCCTTGCCGATGAACAGGGCGAGCGTGCCCTGAACCAATTACCCGGTTCCGCCTTGTTGGATTTTACCCTGCCAACCCGGAAAGCCTGGCTCGATTTCATCGCCTATCAGTTACCACAGCTCCACGCCGAAGGCTGGCAGATTGAAATGGATGAGAGCTTCGATCTGCCAGTGGTGGAGGCGGACGAGTTGCAGGGCAGCCTGCGCCCGGACGACGACGCGCAGGGCTGGTTTGAGGTTGAGCTGGGCATAAACTTCAACGGCACCAAAATAGACCTGATCCCCCTGCTGCACCAGGCTCTGGCATACATTCCCGTTCACATCGAAGGCAATCAGGAGAGTACCGATGATCTGCCGGAGATCCTCTGGCTGCATAATGGCGAAACCCTGATCCGAATCCCCTCCGAGCGGATCAAACCACTGGTACAAACACTCCTGAGCCTGTTTGGACAGGAAACCAACGGCAAGTTCAGACTACCCCGACTCGACGCAGCGCAAGTCATGGGCAGCACCCGGGCCGACTGGGACAGCAGTGAAGAACTCAAGGCGCTGGGCAGAAAACTGACCAGCTTCCAGGCTCTGGAAGACGTACTGCCGCCCAGCGAACTCAATGCCCGGCTCCGCCATTACCAGCAGGATGGCCTCAACTGGCTGCAGTTTCTGCGGGAATTTGGCCTCGGGGGCATACTGGCAGACGACATGGGCCTGGGCAAAACCCTGCAGACCCTGGCGTGCATTCAGGTTGAGAAGTCTGCCGGCCGGCTGAAAGCGCCTGCCCTGGTAGTCTGCCCAACGACCCTGATTGCGAACTGGCAATCGGAAGCGAAAAAGTTCGCACCAGAGCTGAAACTTCTGATCCTCCACGGCAGCCACCGCAAACCACTGTTCGAACAGATTCCCGGGGCCGACCTGGTGATTACCAGTTATCCACTACTACCCCGGGATATCGAACAGCATAAGGCGCAAGGCTACAGCCTGGCCTTCTTTGACGAAGCCCAATACCTCAAGAATCCTGCTACCGCTTTGGCCAAAGCCACTCGCAAACTGCCGGCGGAAAACCGGATCGCCCTCACCGGCACCCCCATGGAAAACCACCTGGGCGAGCTCTGGGCCCTGTTTGATCTGATCCTGCCCGGGTACCTGAGCGACCAGAAGACGTTCCGTGACTACTACCGCAAGGCCATCGAAGAAAACGGTGACGCCAGCCGCCAGGCCGAACTCAGCCGCCGCGTGCGCCCGTTCATGCTGCGGCGCACCAAAGACCAGGTAACACCGGAACTGCCCCGGAAAACAGAAATCATCCGCCACGTGGAACTGAACCGGGAACAGCGGGACCTCTACGAAACCGTGCGCGCCAGCATGGACAAACGCATTCGCCAGCTCCTGGCCAGCAAAGGTGCTGCCCGCAGCCAGATCGAAATTCTCGATGCCCTGCTCAAACTCCGCCAGATCTGCTGCCACCCGGCCCTGCTGAACAGCGAAAGTAACGCCGGTTCCGCCAAGATGGAGTACCTGCTGGAGATGATCTGCGAATTACTGGAAGAGGGCCGGCGGATCATTCTGTTTTCCCAGTTCACCAGCATGCTCGCACTGATAGAAACCGCGCTGGAGTCTGCCGGCATCCGTTACGAAAAACTCACCGGCCAGACCCGGGACCGTGCCACCCCCGTTAAAAGATTCCAGAACGGAGACAGTCCGGTTTTCCTGATCAGCCTGAAAGCCGGCGGCACCGGCCTCAACCTCACCGCCGCCGACTGCGTGATTCATTACGACCCCTGGTGGAACCCAGCCGTAGAGCAACAAGCCACCGACCGCGCCTGGCGCATCGGCCAGGACAAACCGGTATTCGTGTATCGCCTTATCAGCGAGGGAACGGTAGAGGAGCGCATCCAGGCCCTCCAGGCCCGCAAGAGCCGGCTGGCCGACGGCCTCTATGGAAAACCCGGCAGCTTTGCCTCGGCGCTGACAGCCGATGACATCACCGTGCTTTTTGAGAGATAAAATTGGGGTCAGATGAAAACGGGGTCAGATGAACTTTTCATCTGACCCCGTTTTCATCTGACCCCACCTTCAGACATAGGGAATCAAAGACTCCCCGTACACATGCAAGTCCTCCAGCACCTGCCGCCTCTCCGGCGTCAATTCCGGATCCGCCGCCAGGCGCTGTAGTTCCCGGGCGTAGGCCTCGAAAGATCGCCAGCCCCTCTTCGGGTGCATCAACCGTTGACTACGAAACGCCTCCCAACGCTCGAGCTCTTCACCCATCAAGGTGCCCGGGTAATTTCTGGCCCGGTAGCGGAACAGCAGTTCCTGCAGGCGATCATCCTCGAAAGTCACATCCAGCTCACCCAGGGTATCCACCGGCTGTTCCAGCACCCGGTTCAGCTTGTCCCGGTCGGTCTTGCTGATAAAGCCGCCGGCGTAAAGCTGTTCGTCCGGATCGGTGAGGTCGCTTTCGTGGGGCTGGTCAAAGGCTTCGGCAATCCTGCGCGGAAGGTCCGGCGCCTTGCGCAGCATGGCCAGATTGGCCCGCAGGGTATCGCCATCGAGTTCCAGTTCGTCCAGCCGCTCCGGAGAAAGGGAGGAAAGCATGGTCGCCGGCGCCAGCACCGGGCATTTGTTCAACTGCACGCCTTTCAGCGGAAAGCGGCTCACGCCCTCCCCCAGTTCCGCCCGGGAAGTAAACACCCGCTCACGAATCTGCTCAGGAGTAGCGTTGATCAGCTCGCCGGGGCCTTCCCGCAGGTCGTACACAATCACCAGGTTCTTGTTGGTGGGGTGGTCAGCCACCGGAGCAACCAGGGCACAGCATCCACGGGTCGCCGGGTACTTGGCGGATATGTGGAAAACCGGTTTCATGTTGGCGGTGTCGAGCATGGCCCGGGCGGAGTGCTTGTCTTTGTTCTGCAGCACGAAATCAAACAGCCTGGGTTGCTTTTCCTTGATCAGCCTCGCCAACGCAATCGTCGCCTCCACATCCGACATGGCATCGTGGGCGGCTTCATGGGTGATCCCGTTGGTGGCCGTCAGCGCCTCGAGTTTGAAACTGGGGCTGCCGTCTTCCTTACGGGGCCAGTTGATGCCTTCCGGGCGCAGGGCATAGGTCAGGCGCACCATATCGATGATGTCCCAGCGGGAATTGCCGTTCTGCCATTCCCGGGCGTAGGGATCGCGCAGGTTCCGGTACAGGGTGTGGCGGGTTACTTCGTCGTCGAAACGCAGGCTGTTATAGCCCACCACACAGGTGCCGGGCTGGCTGAAGGCTTCGTTGATCCGGGCGATGAACTCCGCCTCAGGGAACCCGTTTTCCAGTGCCTTCTGCGGGGTAATGCCAGTTATCAGGCAGGCTTCGGGTGCTGGCAGGTAATCGTCCGCCGGCTTGCAGTATAGAACCAGCGGATCTTCGATGATATTCAGATCCGCGTCCGTCCGCACTCCGGCAAACTGGGAAGGCCTGTCATGAACCGGATCCACACCGAAGGTTTCGTAATCGTGCCAGTAAAAAGAGCGAATCAAGGGATTAAACTCCTGCCAAATAGGGTTCCAACTGGCGGGAGTTTAGCATCTAGAACAGCCGGGTACCCATATCCTCCCGGTGGGTCTGCAATCGCGGCACGCCCTGGTTGATCAACTGACTCATATCCACCTTCATGCTCGTGGGCAGATTGATAAACACGCCCTTGCCGGCATTGATTACGTTCGTGCCGTCCGGGCTTTGCCACTCAACACCCTCTCGCTGGAAGCCGATAAAGAAGTCGCTGGTGAAGCCCGTCGTGCCATCCGCGCTTTCCTGGCCCACAAACAGTGACTGCAACTGGGCCAGAGGCGCACAGTTGATGCCCTGGGCGCAATCGGCCGAACCATCGTTTATGCCAATATAACTGGCCCGATAGTTGGTGGCCTGGGAATTCTGGTCAAATAGTGTGGCGTCAAATTCGGTACCGCTATCATCAACAAGCGTGAGCCCGATATCACCACTGAAACTGCTGGTCAGTGAAGAGACAGATCCCCGTGCCTGCCCGAACCCCATGCGGAATCCGGAGAGCCTGCCCTCGGCCGGGTCTTCCGCCAGCTCGATGTAGGGCTGGAACGCTTCGAAAGGCACCGTGTCACCGGCATTGTAAGCGCGGCCGTTATACTGAACGCCGTCATTACGGGCAATGTGCCCCAGGGCCACATGCTGCGCCGCGAAGTCCACTCCGCCGCCGATCTCACCGGCTTTCACCTCGTCCACATTCATCCGGGTTTCCACATCCATGCTCAGCGTCATCCGCGTGAACTGGTGGGGATCTCCCGGTATGTTCTCGATCTTAATAAAACCCTGCCCGGTCACCTCACCCATTGTTTCGTCTGAAATGGGTTTCAGCTCGGCCTGGGCAACGGGCGCAATACCCAGGCAGAACAGGGTGACGGCAGCGTATCCATACGCCTGCTGTCTCATATAGTTGGGTCTCTGAAAAACCATTATTATTTTATCTGCCGACGACACACTATAAACAAGGCAGACCGGCCAATAGAGTGAGCAGGTTCACAATCGCCATTTAAATCCAGTAATACTCGGCCAAGTTTGAATACAGTCACAAAACCTTTGGTTTAATATACTTACAACCTCTTACCGAACGTTACGAATGCTGTAGCAAACCTGTACATAACAATTGCTGCTGGTATACTTTCTCACCTGATAATCAACCCCCAACGGCCACCTCAATGACTACCCGCATACTGATCTGCGACGATTCCGCCCTTGCCAGAAAGCAGATGGCCCGGGCCCTGCCAGAGGGGCTGAGGGGGGATGTCAGTTACGCAAAAGACGGCGTGGAAGCACTTGAGAAATTGCGACGGCATGAGGCAGAGCTGATGTTCCTGGATCTGAACATGCCGGAAATGGACGGTTACCAGGTGCTGGAACAGGTCCGCAAGGAAGACCTGCCGGTCGTGACCATCGTGGTTTCCGGCGATATCCAGCCTGAAGCCCGGGAACGGGTAAAAAAACTCGGTGCCATCGACTTCATCAAAAAGCCCACCGAGACGGGCATCCTGCTCAGTCTGCTGGTGGATTACGGGGTTTACCGCCCCGGAGACCTCGAAGACGCCGCACTGCAGGACGCTAACCTGAAGAATACAGGCAGCGCCACCCCGGAAATCTCCGTTTCCCTGAACGACTACCTGCAGGAAATCTCCAACGTGGCCATGGGCCGGTCCTCGGATCTGCTGGCCCGCCTGTTGAGGGTATTTGTGAAACAACCCATTCCCAAGGTGGCTTTCCTCGCCAATTCGGAACTGCACATGGCGATTTCCTCAATCAGCAACAGCGACACCTACTCCGCCGTATGCCAGGGCTTTACCGGGGCCGGCATTGCCGGTGAGGCACTGCTGCTGTTTGCAGACGCCAGCTTCAGAGACATGGCGGAGATGCTGCACTACGAAAACCTCGAGGGCGAGGCCGTCAACGTCGAAGTACTGATGGACATGTCCAGCATCCTGTTCGGTGCCTTCCTCAAAGGCATCGGCGACCAGTTGGACCTGAAGCTCGGCCTGGGGCACCCCACCGTACTGGGCCAGCACCGGCAAATTACCGAACTGCTGGAACACCACAGCGGCCGGGAGGAACAGTTGCTGTGTATCGAAATCTGCTACACCCTGGAAGACCGGGATATCGAATGCGACATGCTGATCCTCCTCACCGGGGATTCAGTGCCTTTTCTCGAAGATCGCCTGCAATACCTGGTGGACTGACCGATGGCCATTAACGACTTAGAAGCCAACTCCTTCCATTGGCTGGTGGACATGCTGGAATCCGTGGAAGTGGGCCTGGTAGTGCTTGATCTGGATTTCCGGGTACAGGCCTGGAACGGTTTCATGGAAAATCACAGCGGCATCACCGCCAACAAAATCCGCAACCAGGTGCTGTTCGATGTATTCCCGGACATCCCCAAAGCCTGGCTCGCCCGCAAGGTAGATGCCGTTGCCCTCCTGAACACCCGGGCCTTCACCTCCTGGGAACAACGCCCTTACCTGTTCCGGTTCCGTAACACCCGGCCCATTACCGGTACCGAAGAATACATGTTCCAGAACCTCACCATCAGCCCGCTCTCCGGTACAACCGGCGAAGTCGAGAAAGTGTGCCTGATGGTGTACGACGTCACCGACATCGCCAGCAGCAAGCGCGCCCTGGAACGCGCCAACGAGCAGTTGGCCAAACTCAGCATGACCGACCGCCTCACCGGCTTGCTCAACCGCGGCACCTGGGAAAACCTGGTAGACGCTGAATTCGAACGCTTCCGCCGCTACGGCCACACCACCAGCCTGGTGATGTTCGACATAGACCACTTCAAACCCGTCAACGACACCCACGGCCACCTGGCCGGCGACGAAGTGATCAGACACACCGCTGGCATAACCCGCGCCAACATCCGCCAATCCGACAGCGCCGGCCGTTACGGCGGTGAAGAATTCGGCATCATACTGCCGGAAACCGACGCCGAAGGGGCGCGGGTTATCTGCGAGCGGATTCGGGAAAGCATTGAACAGAGCGTGGTCGAAACCAGCGTAGCGCCGATTCGCTATACCGTCAGCATTGGCGTTGCCCAGTTAACCGACGAGCCGGAAAACCATATGCAATGGATGCAGAAAGCGGACGAGGCACTGTATGCCGCCAAAGAAGGAGGCAGGAACCGCGTAGTGGTGTCTTAAAATGGGGTCAGATGAACTTTTCATCTGACCCCATTTTCATCTGACCCCCGAATTCGTGCGCTGCGTCATGGTAGACGGGGTAGCCGTACGATAAGGTTCCAGCCTCAACCAAACTATCACAAGGATGTGGTGTTATGCCCAGAACCACGAGATTTTGCCCTCCCGGCGTTCCCCAACACGTTATCCAAAGAGGAAACAACCGCCAGCCAACCTTCAAAGGGCGTGTGGATTTTGCGTTCTACTGTCGTCTGATGGAGCAATATGCCGAAGAGCACGGTGTCGCCCTGCATGGCTGGGTACTGATGACAAACCATGTGCATCTGCTGGCAACCCCTTCAACAGAGAGAAGCCTGTCAGACTATATGCAGTCAATTGGCCGGCGTTACGTGCGCTACTTCAACCGGCGCCATGACAGAACCGGCGGCCTTTGGGAAGGGCGATTCCGATCCTGCCTGATTGACTCAGAAAATTATCTGCTTGGCTGCCAGCGCTACATTGAGATGAATCCGGTCAGCGCAGGAATGGTCCGTAACCCGGAAGATTACTGGTGGTCAAGCTATCAGTGCCACGGGCTCGGAAAAACCAGTGAAATGCACAGCCCCCACCCGCTATACCAGGCCCTCGGCAAAGACCCATCCGAACGCCAACGGCGCTATCGCCAACTGTTTGCCAAGCCCATGCCAGACTTTCTCAAAGATCAAATCCGGAAAACGGTAAAAAGCGGCAGAACACTCGGCTCGATTGAGTTTAAAAGCCAGCTCAAGGCCAAGTACGGCATATCCGACTGAGGGCGGGCGACTCTCTTCACAGTTGGGGTCAGATGAAAATGGGGTCAGATGAACTTTTCATCTGACCCCATTTTCATCTGACCCCGAATTCGCCTTACCTCGCTGCTATAATGTCGCATACACTTTAAACCGGATCCGGAATCAATATGACCGCAGTTGCTGACACCTACTGGCAAATGCCGCCTAACCAGGGTAGAGCACTAATGATTGCGCAGAAAGAGGTGTCGGTCTTTGTCTATGACGCCGTGCGCCTGGAAGGCCTCAACTTTACGCTGCCGGAGATACAAACATTACTGCAGGGCATTACGGTAGGCGGCCACAAGTTGAGTGATCAGCAAATTGCCATCAACCAGAGTGAAACCTGGAAAGCGCTGTTTCAAAGGATCCGGGAACGCCAGTTCCAACTGACCAAAGAGTGTGCCACAAGCCTGCATGCCATCGCTGCAAAAGAGGAGGCGCTGGAATGGGGGTGCTTTCGTTCAGGATCTGTGCTCATAGCCGGCACTGATTATGAACCTCCGGCCGCGGAAAAGCTTCCGGCTCTATTCGATGAAATGAAAGACAGTCTGGATGAAATCAACGACATCTACGACCAGGCCATTCATATATTCCTGACCATGGCCCGATGCCAGTTTTTTTACGATGCGAACAAACGGATGGGCCGATTCATGATGAACGGCCATCTACTGAACAACGGATATCCGGCGATTAATATACCCGCGTCAAGGCAGCTGGAGTTTAACGAGTTAATGCTTGAGCTCTACGAATCCGGTGAAGAAGCGCCAATGAACCGGTTTGTTCGAAGCTGCCTTAGCGATAAAATTGTCCGGATAATGAAAGAGTGAAGTTTGGGGTCAGATGAAAATGGGGTCATGAAAATGGGGTCAGATGAAAAGTTCATCTGACCCCATTTTCATCTGACCCCGATTTACGCCGTTAGTCCTGCTGCCAGCTCTGCACAGCTTCCTTACCATGCTTCTGACGCCATTCATTCAGAGTCTTGTGATTGCCACCCCGGGTTTTAACCACTTCACCGGTATGCGGGTTCTTGTAGGTTTTCACCGGGCGCTTCGGGCGACTGCCAGCTGTTGAATCGGCCTTACCACCGGCCACAGAGGGATCAATTGCAGAAAGGATCTGAAGTACATCCTTCGGTGACTTGCCATGCTTCTTCATCAAATCACGAACCTTGTCTTCAAACTCCAGCTCACCTTTCAGTGCCTGGTCTTTTTCAAGCTGTTCCAACTCTGAAGCAAGCTTTTCCATAAGCTGTTTTTTCTGGTAGTAATCGTTAATCTTTGCCATGGAATTAAAACCTTATTCAAACAGGGGGTTTAAAAACTAAATTGGGGTTGACCAAAAGTCGCCAACAATAATAGACAAAACAATGTATCCTGGCAAAATTATTTATTTACGAAGCCTTAATAGTAAATCCGGTCAATTTTAGCGGCTTCTGAAAAGTTCCCTGTACAAATAATGTGCTTACAACCCCGGATCCGCCTCATACAAAGAAAAAACACCCGGCGGATCAAATAAAACACCATCAACCGGGAAACCTTCCGATGCTTCTGGCTGGCCTGTCGGGCCGCTACAGGATAGAGTATCCATGGTAGAAGGCAGAACTGAACCAGCCACTACCAACGCGAAGTCAATCGGCCCAGACATCACCAAGTACCACCATGGATGAAAGCACCCATCTGCGCACCCAGTCCTACCTGGTGGCACGCCACCAGCACCCGGCCTGGAAACTGCTTTCCGCTACCCGGGGACCACTGGTTCTGAGCTGTCTGCATGCATTGCTGGAGCAGAACCGGGAGGAAATCCTTTTTGAGGATGCCCAGCAGATGCTGACGGACATCCTGCTCCAGCATGCCAACAGCGACGACCTGGAGCTGTCCACCGACGACCCGGCTGGCGATGCCCGGCGGGAGCTTCGGTCCTGGATCCGCCGGGGCCTGATCATCGAAAGAAACGGCCGGCTGATTGCCACCGACGCTCTGCAAAAGGCCCTGGCCTTTGCAGAGGGGCTTGATAACCGCATCATGACCTCCACCGCATCCCGCCTGGCCACCGTTCAGCGGGAAATCGAAAACCTGGAAACCCGCCTGAACCCCGATGCCCGCAGCCGCGCGGATCACATTCGTCGCAAGATCAAAGATCTGGAGCACGAACTGGCCGAAGTGGAAGCCGGCCGCTTCCAGGTACTGCAAGGTGGTGAGGCCGCCGAAGGCATTCGTGAGGTCTACAACCTGGCCATCAGCCTGCGGGCGGACTTCCGTCGCGTGGAAGACTCTTATCGCGACGCCGACCGACGCCTGCGCCAGTCTATCGTCAGCGAACAACATCACCGTGGCGAGATTGTCGACCGCTTGCTCGACGGCCACGACACTCTGCTGGAAACCTCCGAGGGCAAGGTCTTCCACGGCTTCCATGAACAACTGGGGCGGTCCACGGAGCTGGACAACATGAAACAGCGGCTGCGTACCATTCTGCGCCACCCGGCCACCCGCCATGCCCTCTCCCGTCAGCAACAGGACGATTTACGCTGGCTGGTTATTCGTCTGATTCAAGAGTCCGCCACCGTCATCAAGGCCCGGGCCCGCAGTGAGCGGGACGTCAAGGGCTTCCTCAAGACCGGGCTGGCGGCAGAAAACCATCGGGTGGGTGAGCTACTGAACGGCATCCTCAATACGGCACTGCAGATTGACTGGTCCAGCCATCGGGTCCGCAAGAGTGACACACCGCTGCCCCCGGTGGCCGTTGCAACCTCCGGCCTGCCCCTGATGGAGCGGCTGAGATTCAAGTCCGCAATCGAGGAACAGGCCCGGGGCCTGGAACTGGCGGAGCAGAACGTCAATCTCGAAGAGGTGGACGAGGAATTCTGGCGTTCCTTCGACGGGCTCGACAGGGAGGCCCTGTTCCAGCAAACCGCAGAACTGCTCAAGGTGACTGATCGGCCCATGAGCATTGCCGATCTGGCCAGCCACCTGCCGCCTACCCACGACCTGGAAACGGTCGCGCTTTGGCTGGCCATGGCCCGGGAGGCGGAGGTGGCTATTTCCGAAGACCGCGAAGCTGTGGATATCACCGACAGCAACGGCCAGAAACTGCGTTTCCAGGTACCGAAACTGGCACTCACCAGGGACGACGCACACTCTATCGACTGGGAGCTATAACACAGCATGTCCGACTACTTTGACCGCCTGACCAGCCGGACAGACACTCCGGAAACAGGCGACACGCAGAAACAGGGTACCCCCTCACCGGCCCATGCCGAGGACACCCCGGCACCGACTGCGGAAACTGACCAGTACACCGCCACCAACCTGAAAACCACCGCCCAGGAACTGCTCAAATACGGCCTGCTGGAGGCGGATCGCAAACCCGGCCTTTACCAGGTAGCCACCGGTCAGACTGCCGCCATCAACCGGATTCTGGAGCCACTGGATCTGCGCCTCAAGGTGGACGACATCCGCGGCCTCGCCTTCCTGGTGGTATCCGAACAACTGTTCCGGGACGGCGAGGAAAACGACGACGAATGGTCCCACCCCCTGGTGCGCCGACAGCGACTGAACATGGAACAGTCCCTGCTGATTGCCATCCTGCGGCAGCACTTTATCGCCCATGAACAGGAAGCCGGGCTGGGTGCCGGCGACGCTGTCGTGGAGCTGGAAGAACTGATACCGCAGCTGCAACTCTACCTGGGTGACACCGGCAGCGACACCCGGGACCAGAAACGCCTGCGCAGCCTGATGGAGAATCTGAAAAACCACGGTATCGTCTCAGACATTGATGCCAACGATCAGGTCGTCATCCGCCCCATCATCACTCACCTGGCCAACCCGGAAAACCTGCAGAACCTGTTGCACCACTTCCGCAAGCTGGCCGGGCAGGCCGCTGACACGGACGGAGGCGAGTCATGAGCCTGCCCCGGAACGACCTGTTTGCCACCGAGGTTACCCCGCCCACCGCGTATATACTGACCCACCTGGACCTGTATAACTGGGGCCCGTTCGGTGGCCGGCACTGCGCGGAAATCGACCCCAGGGGTACCGCCATAATCGGTCCCACTGGCAGTGGCAAGACCACCCTGGTGGATGCCCTGATGACCCTGCTCACCCACCAGCCCCGCTACAACCTCGCCTCCACCGGCGGTCATGAAAGCGACCGGGACCTGATCTCCTATATTCGTGGCGTCTCCGGTGCAGGCAACAACAGTGGGGACAACAGCCATATCGCTCGCCCGGGCAAGACCGTAACCGCGGTCTGCGCCCGCTTTTCCAATAGCAACAAGGCCTTGCGCCTTGGTGCCTTATTCTGGGTGGATGGCAGCAGCTCCGCCACCAGTGACCTCAAGCGCCTGTGGCTGGTCTCGGAAAGGGACGACCAGGGCCTGGAGGACTGGCTGGCCATACACCACGAGGGCGGCGCCCGGGAACTCAAGCAGCACGCCCGGGACAACCCCGGCCTGCAGGCCAACGACAGCAAGAAAGCCTACCTCGCCCAGGTACGGCGGTTCTTCGAGGTGGGCGAAAATGCCTTCACCCTGCTCAACCGCGCCGCCGGCCTCAAGCAGCTCAACAGCATCGACGACATTTTCCGGGAGCTGGTGCTGGAAGACCACTCCGCCTTTGACCGGGCCTCCGAAGTGGCCAGCGAATTCGATGACCTCGCAGCCATTCACGGCGAACTGGAGACCGCCCGCAAACAGCACCAGTCGCTATTGCCCATTGCCGAAACCCACGAGAAGCACCAGGCCACCCGCACCGGGCTGGACCAGCAGCAAACCCTGAAGGATAACTTGCCGGTGTGGTTTGCCCAGGCGGGCTACCAGCTGTGGAGTAACCGTATCCTGAACCTAGATACACAGCTCGGGGAAAGCCAAAGCACCATCCGCTCCCTGGAAACCGCCGCGGCTGCCCTCAACAGCAAGGCCACCACGCTCAAGGACATCTACCTGAAGGCCGGGGGTGCCAGCATCGAGCAGCTGCGGGAACAGATCAGCCTGCAACAGCGATGGGTGAACGAGCGGGCCCGAGACTCCAGTGATTATCAATCCCTGACTCGCAAGCTCGGCTTGGATGACTCACTCTCCGCGGGAGCCCTCGCCGCCAACCAACAACAAGGCACAGCAAAGCTCCGGGAACTGGCTGCGCTGGAGGAAGAACAGGACAAGAGCCTACTGGACTTCCGGATCCACCACGGCAAGCTGGCCGAAACCCTGACCGAGCTCACCGGGGAGATCGACCGCATCAGGGCCAGGCCGGACTCCAACATCGATGGCCGGTATCAGGAATTCCGCAGCGAACTGGCCGAAGCACTGAACCTTGATGAGAACAGCCTGCCTTTTGTGGCGGAGCTGGTGGAGGTCAAATCGGAAGAAAGCGCCTGGCGCGGTGCCATCGAGCGTGCCATCGGCGGGCACCGGTTGCGGCTACTGGTGCCACCCGCGGCCATGCAAACAGCCCTGAACCGAATCAACAGCCGAGAGAACCGGCTGCATGTGCGGTTATTGGAGGCTCAGGCACCCCAGACCCCGGCGCGGTTCCTGGAAGATGGCTTCACCCGCAAGCTCAACTTCAAGAACCACCCTCACAGGGAAGCCCTGAAGCAGCTGCTGGCCGGTATCGACCGCCATTGTGTCGGCTCGCCGGAAACACTGCGCCAGACGCCCCACGGCATGACCATGCAGGGCCTCATGTCCGGCAAGAAAGGCTATTTCGAAAAGCGGGATAACCAGCGGCTGGACAAGGACTGGATGACCGGCTTCAACAACCGGGACAGGCTGGCGGCCCTGGGCGACGAACTGACGGAAACCCGGCGGGCCGCCGAGCAGGTCCAGCAGCGGCTTAATACGGCACGAGTTGCCCTGAACGACACCAGGGATCAGATCAAGCTGTACACCCTGCTCTCGGAAATCGATTTCGATACCATCGACCTGCCCAGTGCCCAGGCCGCACAGGACGAACTGCAGGCCCGCCTCGAATCCCTCACCACTCCGGATTCGGACGTGGAAAAGGCACGGCAAGAGTATGAAACGGTCAACAGGCAGCTGGAACAGACCCAGCAGGTGTTGTCTGACGAACGCACCCGCCATGCCCTTCTGGAAGACAAGCGAAGCCAGGCCACCGACCGATGCAAAGACCTGCTGGACAGGATCGGCGACGGCCTGCCGGATGAGCAGCAGGCCTTGGCCGATAAGCATTTCACCCCGCCGAAAGCCAACCAGTACGACCATCTCGACCAGTTGGAACGAGCCCAGCGGGAACAGCTGGAGCAGGATATCCGCCTTCTGAACAAACGGGTACAGGGCTATGAACTGAGCCTGACCCAACTGATGGAAAAAGCCCGCTCCATCGACACCGGCGCCCTGGCGGAAACCGGCAGCGATATTCGCGACATCCCGGAATACCTGGAGCGGCTGCGGGTGCTGGAAGAAGAAGCCCTGCCCCAAAAGCTGGAACGATTCCTGAACTACCTGAACCAGTCCTCGGACCAGGGCGTGACCCAACTGCTGGCCCATATCCAGAACCAGGTAGCTATCATTGAGGAACGCATTGCGGACTTGAACGCCACCCTGAGGCGGGTGAACTTCCAGCCCGGCCGATACCTGAGGCTGGAACCGCGCCGGGTTACCCACGAGTCCCTGCGCACCCTGGAGCGGGCCCAGCGCCAACTCCGCGCCGACGCCCTGAAGGGTGACCAGGGCGAAAGTCATTTCCGCGCCCTGCAAAACATGGTGGGATTGCTCAGGGATGCCGCCGACAACAAGCGCACCGTGGGTGCCCGGGCGTTACTGGACCCCCGCTACCGGTTACAGTTCGAAGTGTCGGTACTGGACAGGGAAAGCAGCGCGGTGATCGAAACCCGCACCGGCTCCCAGGGTGGCAGCGGCGGCGAGAAAGAAATCATCGCCAGTTATATCCTTACCGCATCGCTCAGCTACGCCCTGTGCCCAGACGGTGCCACCCTGCCTCTGTTCGGCACCATAGTGCTGGACGAAGCTTTCTCGAAAAGCTCCCATGCAGTGGCCGGCCGGATTATCTCAGCCCTGAACGAATTCGGCCTGCACCCCCTGTTCGTTACTCCCAACAAGGAGATGCGGTTACTGCGAGCCCATACCCGCTCTGCGATCCTGGTACACCGCAAGGAGCTCCAGGCCACCCTCACCTCCCTGAGCTGGGAAGAACTCGAAGCCCACGCCGAACGCCTGGCCCGGAAAGCCCATGAAATCCCCGGCTGAACTGGCCAGCCGTCTTGCCCGGCAATGGCAAAACGCTGACCTGCGGGAACAGCGCCTGCTCAATGCCGACACCTGGCCGCTACGAATCCCTATCAGCAAACCCACCGGTGGCACTGTCCGGGATAATCCCGGCAGCGTTCGCAAGCATCTGCAGCGCTGGCGTGAAATCACCGTCGGAAAAACACAATGGCAACAGGTGCGGTTCCGCAGCGCCAACGACAACGTGGAAATACCCGTAGCCTGGGTGCTTGGATCGCCCAGCCAGTGGATACAGGCAACCGGCAACAGCGAAGTAAGGCGAGAATATCAACAACTCAGCCGCCTGGCCGCGGCGCTGGATGAGCGCTTTCACTCATTGATTATCCGAAGGCGCAGCCTGGTGCTGGATAAGCCCGAAAGCGATGTCATCCGGTGCGGAAAACTGGCCCTGCAACTCAGCCCCGGCTGTGCCGCCGGCAAGCCCCTGCGGGCGCTGCCCCTGGCGGGTATCGACAGCAAGTTCTTCGAACGCAACCGCCAACTGGTCGTGCGGATGCTGGACATCCTGTTCGATGGCCAGGTCAGCGAAACAGGCCTGGAAGCGTTTCTGGGTGCGGAGGATGAAGGCCATCACTGGCTGCTGGTCGCGGATCTGGAGGGTGGCCTTACGCCTTTTTCACAGTTCCGGGTCCGGGCCCGCGAACTGCAAAAGACTCCGCTACCGGGGCAGCACCTGTTGCTGGTGGAGAACGAACGCTGCCTGCATCAGTTGCCACACACTCCCGGCACCATGGCGGTACTCGGCTCCGGCCTGAACCTGTCCTGGCTAAAGGCCAGCTGGCTCGCCGATAAAAACCTCGCCTACTGGGGCGACCTGGATACCTGGGGCCTGACCATGCTCGCGCGCGCCAGAAACCACCAGCCCCACCTTACGCCACTGCTAATGAACCAGGCGGTCTTCGAACAGTTCGCGAAAGAGAACGCCGTAGAAGAACCCCAACCCGCCGAATCCGTTGCTCCCACCGGCCTGACAACCGGCGAAGCCCAACTCTACAACGCGCTTCTGGACGCAGAACGGGGCAGGCTGGAGCAGGAGTTTTTGCCCGACGCGTTGGTGCAGCGGACAATTAGTGAGTGGGTGGGGAGGTAGCCTTTCAGGAAAACCGGATCATGCCAGCAATCTGGTGAAAGGAATGCCGTTAAACTGTTGTAGCTGCCGCTCAAGTCTCATGCGTAAATTTTACGCAACCTCCCAGGATCTGCCCCACCTGTGTGAACGATGGCACACTGCATGTTACAACCGCAAATCCGCTTCACCCAACGGCAAAACACCCTTCAGGTCAAACAAAACACCATCGTCCTTCAAATAAGCCCGGAGTTCCTTTGACGACTTCGCAGCGTATTCCCGGTGCGGCACTGCCAGAAAAACCGCATCATAGTCACCGGCTTTCGGGGCACCCACCAGAGAAATACCATATTCGTGCACGGCTTCCTCATTATCCGCCCAGCAATCCGTCACATCCACCGCACAACCGAAATCCTCCAGCTCGCGGATAACATCCACAACCCGGGTGTTTCGCAAATCCGGGCAATTCTCCTTAAAGGTCAGGCCCATCACCAGTACCTTTGAAGAAGCAACGGTGTGCCCGGTTTTTATCATGGCTTTAACAAGCTCGGCCGCCGCATAGGGGCCCATGTTGTCATTTACCCGGCGCCCGGCAAGGATAATTTCCGGGTGATACCCGATAGCCTGGGCTTTATGGGTGAGATAATACGGGTCCACACCAATGCAGTGCCCGCCAACCAGGCCGGGTTTGAAGGGCAGGAAATTCCACTTGGTAGCGGCTGCCGCCAGCACTTCATGGGTATCAATCTTCAGCCGCGCGAAGATCATCGAAAGCTCATTCATCAGCGCGATATTCAGATCACGCTGGGTATTCTCGATAACCTTTGCCGCCTCAGCCACCTTGATGGAACTGGCCTTATGGGTGCCGGCGGTAATAATACCGGCATAAAGCGCATCCACTTCATTGGCAATCTCCGGAGTAGAACCGGAGGTGACTTTCATAATGCTGGCTACCCGGTGTTCTTTATCACCCGGATTAATACGCTCGGGGCTGTAACCGGCGTAAAAGTCCCGGTTAAACGCCAGGCCAGAGACTTTCTCCAGTACAGGCACGCACACTTCTTCCGTCGCGCCGGGGTATACCGTCGATTCATAAATCACGATATCGCCTTTTTGCAAAACCTGGCCCACGGTTTCACTGGCTTTAACCAAGGGCGTTAAATCGGGCGTTTTGAATTCATCAATCGGTGTTGGCACCGTCACAATATAAACCTGACAATCGCGAATGCCTTCCAGATTATCCGTAAATGACAACCCCGATGAAGCGGCCAATTCTTCCCTGGATACCTCACGGGTATAATCAACACCGTCTTTGAGATCAGCAATGCGCTTGCTGTTGATATCAAAACCGACGATTTCCCGCTTTTCACCAAAAGCCGCTGCCAGGGGCAGGCCCACATACCCAAGACCAATGATTGCAATTTTCTTCATTTGAATTCCTTTCCAAATCAGGCCGCGTGATTACGTTTTGGGTGGGTTTGGTCGCCCAGGCCAGTCAGCAAACCCTCAATGCTGATATCCTCATCCAACGAGTCCCAGTGAATACCATGAACGCTCAGCTCAAAGTCATCCCTGGCTTTTTTTTCCGCATGCAGCAGGCGCGGGAACCAGGCCAACGGGGCACCAATTGTGCGACCATCCGAAAGTATGACCCAAAGATTGTCGTCATCAAGCCATACTTTTTCAGGCGAAGTAGTCATGCCACGCATCCTCAAACAATTGGCGGTTGTTCTCTGTTACTTCCAACAATACTCTAATAGTATGTGCATCAAAACCATCATTACGAGCCAGAGATACGGCAGGAGACAGCCAAAACTTTGCTTCTTTGCCCACAGCTCGGACATGAACATGAGCAGGCTCCCGTGGATCGCCTTCGTTCGAATAGAAAAAGAATCTGAAACCTTGATAGCTGAAAATAACTGGCATAAATACCTCGCTAATCCGGAATCACAACCTGAGATTCAGGGAAAAGCACGTCAAGCTTCGCCCGGAACGCCGCCTTTGCCTCCTGATCCCCATGAACCACCCGAATCTCTCCCGGAACTTCAGGAATTTCATCAATAAAGCGACATAAATCCGACTGCCCCGCATGGGCCGAATAACCGCCCACCTGATGAACCCGGGCCCGGATGCCATAGCGCTGGCCATCCAGCTCGACCCAGCCACCCCGCGGACCATAGGTCAGAATATCCCGCCCGGGCGTACCGGCTGCCTGGTAACCCACAAACAGCACATCATTGCGTTTATCACCAAGCATGGCCTTCAGGTAATTCACCACACGGCCACCGGCACACATACCGGAACCTGCCAGAACCACGCAGGGGCGATGGGACCGGGCCAGGTAATCCACCGCGTTCAGGTGGTCTTCGTGGGAATTGATGACCGTGAGCTGCTCGAACGACAGAGGGTGCCGGCCTTGTTTGACCAGTTCGGTAGCTTCGGCATCCCAGAATGGCTCCAGGTCCCGGTAGATTCGCGTGAACTCTGCTGCCAGTGGCGAATCAACCACAATTTCCAACGACTCCCAGGTGAAGGAGGGGTCTGACCCCACGGGGTCCAAGCTGGCAGTGAAGTTGGGGTCTGACCCCACGGGGTCAGACCCCTTTTTCATCCCCGGAGTCAGAGTCAATTCGTGACCCCACGGGGTCAGACCCCTTTTTCATCCCCGGAGTTAACGTTAACTCATGGCAGGAGCCAGTTACGCCGGAAATGGCGCCGTGGTGGCTGATTTGAATCATGACAACATCCTTGTCAGTGAACTAGTTATAGAAAGACACGCTTGCAATTGGTTGAAATGCTAAAAACTGCCCCATTTGAGGCGTGAAGCTCGAGGCGAGTAAACAGCTGAGCTGGATAGAGATAGCCTTCACCAGACTCATCAATTATGCACATCCTGCAGATCAGCAAAACCTTCGGCTACGGCCTGCTCTAATTCAGATGCAATGCCGGCCTGCGCCAGCACCGGAAATTCCTTCATCAATTTGCCACTGACCCGGCCATGCTGGCGTATTGCCCGGATCATCCGATCAATGTGCTCATCAGGGCCTTCCACCCAATCCTTGATCGCCTCGCGTGTGCGATACCAAGCTCTCTGAAAGGCGGCCTGATGGTGCATCTCTTGTTCCAGCGTGTGGCGAATGATCGTGAACAGATATTCCGCTTGTTTGGTCAAGTCCGGATAGCGCCAGGCAGGGGCCGCCTCGTCATAGGCATTAAAAACAAAGTCCGATTCAATACCATCTGCATACGCCACGCGTTCATGGACGAAATCGACCGCATCACGGTAAGCCGACATCAATGGCCGAGAGTAGCGCTCAAGAATTCGATCATACTCGGCCCGCCTCACCGCCGAGGACGTTATCGCCGCTGAAACAGGCAAAATAAAGGGCTCGGGCACCACGCCGTCGCGGCGGAGGGTATCGTTCACCAGAAAACGGGAGATTCTCCCATTGCCATCTGCCAGCGGATGAATAAAGACAAACCCGAAACTTGCCACGGCAGCACGAACTAATGCTTCCGCCGGATCGGTTCGTGCCAGAAAACACTGCAACCCCTTCAGCATGCCTGGCAACCACTCCCAGTGCGGGCAGACATAATGCACAACCGCACCGTAATCGATCAAGCTACTCCCGACAAAAACCGGAGATTGCCGCAGGCCCGTCCGGATCGTAGTGGTATCCAGGATAGCCGACTGAAATTCACTCAGGGCGCCCTCATCAAGGGGAGAATCCAGCCTGCCACAGTACTGTTCCATGGCGGTGGCAAAACGGCGTATGCGATTCTGATGTTGCCCTTCGTGCTCGATCACGAAACTGGCACGGCTCTCTTTAATGGTCAGCCACACCGCGCTGCGGCGCAAGATATCCGGCCCGAATTCACCTTCCATCGCTGCAAGCCGGTCGGCGATCCCGTACTGGCGGGCTTCCAACAATGAAGTCGTGCGACGAACAAGCGGGCAGAATTCAGGGGTCCCCGGCAGATTGTCATTAATCCGCCAGCGGCGGTTACGACACACCCCAGTAACCGCCGTAACATACAGTTCGGGATCCAGCGCATCACGATAGTTGCCACCGACACCCTCCACTGCCAGAGTATTGCCGGTTAGCCACTCGTAGAGAAACCCGGCACGCCGGGCATACTGGCCGGTAGGTTCAGAGCGTATCCAGTCCGCAAGCGCCTCTGCGGGCAATACCCAAAACAACCTTGCCAGGAACTCCAGCGCCACCCCCTCATGTTTCAACGCAAACGTAAGGTGCGCGCCCAGGGTGCCTTGAGGACACATTGGCTCTGTGTAGTATTCCAGGCGGCAGCCGGCCTGATCGTAGGTTTGGCGCCTACGTCCAATACGGCTCTCCACCGGCAGCGGCTGGATTGCCTGCACGTTGTAGCGTGCCGCCAACCAGGCATAGCCAATTTCATCACCCACCATCGTGCCCAAAATGATTATCCTGCCAAAAAAACGATTAAAAACGCCGACTATTCAGAAAAAACAATTCTAGCAGGTGCTGATTGCATAGTCCCAACGAAAGCGGAGGCCATCAGGCCCCCGCTACCAAGTCAAAATCAGTTCACAACCCGAAAATCATACATCAGCCCAAAGGCAACCTCCGGACCTTGCCCGCATTCCCTGCCTCGCTTACCCGCTCCTGATTGCCGTTACACCAAACCAGGTCTGCACGCCGCTTGTCACTCTTTATCTGGTCAGCGTACTGAATCATTTCATCGGTCAGGACAACAGCTTTGCGTTTAGTGTGATTTTCAGGCCTCTTTTCTGTGTACTGGGCCTGCCCCCTAAAAAATAAGCCAGCCCCAGTACAAACCACCAAACTGATCGAAGCGACGGTGGTTTACGGCCCCCTCTGTCAAGGTAGTTGGAACCAAACCCTTGCCCGAAGGTTCGAACGGACCGGAGGTGGGAGTACCTTTTCTGCCAGAATAAAGGTGTCTGAGCGCAGCGAGTTCTTTTTCCAAAGAAAAGGTACCCCCATTCCCGGGCCAGCTCCAAAACCATCAGACAACCAGGAGTCAGATCAACACGCCCAAACAAACGGGATTAATCCAATAGCTGTTGAGCCTACCAACAGGCTCAACGGGAAGCCCAACCGCACGTAATCCATGAGCTTGTAACGGCCCGGGCTGTAAACCATCAGGTTGGTCTGGTAGCCCAGCGGGGTAATGAACGAGGCCGAGGCCGCGAACATCACGGCCACCGCGAACGGCAGGAAATTGACGCCCAACTGCTCAGACACCGCCAATGCAATGGGAAACATCAGTACCGCCGCCGCATTGTTGGTAATGGCTTCTGTAAACATTGCCGTAAGGATGTAAACCAGTGCCAGCCACGGCATCAGCGGGCCGAACAGGCCCAGCAGGCTGGTGGCCACCCACTCTGCTCCACCGGTCTCTGTTATCGCAGTGCCCAGAGCAAAGGAAGCAGCAATCACCACCAGCACCGGCAAATCCACACTACGCCTGGCGCGGCTGGCGGTAATGCAGCCGGTCAGGATCATCGCACCGGCAGCCAGGAATGCAGCCTCGATAATTTGCAGCAGGCCGGTGGCACTCACCAGCACCATCAACAACAGAATACCCAGTGCCCGGGGCGCCTCGCGAAAATCCGGTGGCGTGGAATCGTTCAGCCCGCTGACCAGCAGAAAATCCCGGCGGAAGCGGCTTTCCCGCACCGTCTTGCCCTGTCGCCGGGTTGCAGCATCCGGTCCGGCTAAACTGCGGTAATCAGCCGGTCACCGCGATCGATTTCCGTCAGGTAGCCGTCATTCAGCGCCCGCAAACCGGCCTGGGCGACCGTTTTGCCAACCATAGGGCCAAGAGCCTTCCAGCCCAGAATGGCGGCGTAACTCAGGGGCAAGAGAAGGCGGGAGGAAGGAATACCCAGGCGTTTCGCCCAGTCCTGAATGGCGGGGATAAACATGGCCACAACGGCGGTATTGTTCATAAAACCGCTGAGAATACCGGTGGGCGCCAGCATACGCAGTTGTGCGCCTCGTTCGGTTTTCGGGTGGCCCAGCAGCAAACGGGCAATCCACTGCACGGCACCGGTTTCTTGTAATCAGCAGGAATACCAGGGCAGCCATCAACACCAGGTCGGCCGACACCCGGGCAATCACCAGTGCTGCTAAAACCGTAAACAGGGTAAGCAGGGTAACAATGGCTTCCCACGCCATAGGCGCTTAGGCTCCGGTGGCTTGGGGCGAGGTAAAGATCAGTTGCCGATCCAGCAGGTAGCTGATTAGCCGGTTCACAAAGCCCTCAACCGACATCTGCGACGTATCCAGGCGCACTTCCGGCCGCTCCGGCGCCTCGTAGGGAGAGTCGATACCCGTAAAGTGCGTGATCTTGCCGGCCCTGGCTTTCTCATAAAGCCCCTTCGGATCCCGCTCCTCACAGGTCTCAAGCGGCGTATCCATAAATACTTCAGTATTCACCGGCAGGAAACAGGTTGCGCACCAGGCGCCTGTCGCTGGTGAAGGGGGAAATAAACGCACTGAGCACAATCACGCCAGAATCGGTAAATAGCTTGCTCACCTCACCAATACGGCGAATATTCTCAACCCGGTCCTCATCGGAAAACCCCAGATCCCTGTTCAGGCCGTGGCGCACGTTGTCCCCGTCCAGCAGGAAGGTATGGTAGCCCCGTTCAAACAAGGCCACATCCAGGGCATTGGCAATGGTGGACTTACCGGAACCACTCAGGCCGGTGAACCACAACAGGCATGGGCTTTGGCTCTTGATGGACGCCCGGTCCGCCCGGGTGACTTTCTGGTGGTGCCAGACGATGTTCTCAGACATAAAACAGCAACCCTGCTTTTAAAACACTTATATGACATTCATCGCGACTGAAGTGACTCCTACAGGAATGTTAATGCCGACTGAGTAGCGACTCCAACGTATCTGAGGTCAATATGGCTTCGAGCCACAGCTCCAGTTCCGGAAGAGTGGCAGAGTGAATTTGCTCTTCCGCCCAGCCGGGAAGTTTGCCAAATTTCAGAGTAATCAGCTTTTTCAGAGCGGCCGCTTCGCCTTGCTGCATTCCTTGCTGCATTCCTTGCTGCATTCCTTGCTGCATTCCTTGCTGCATTCCTTGCTGCATGCCCTTTTGCATTCCTTCAGCTCGTAACCGCTCACTCAAGGTGGCCATGACGTTGTTCTCCTGCGGGTACTGTGCTTTGTATTGTTCCATTTCATTATCATCCAGGGCTGAGTAGATGTCGATGAAGTCAATGTACTTCAATTGCTTCTCAGGGTCCGGTTCCAGCATGCTCAGACCACTCACGGCGCGGGCGTATACTTCCAGTTTCTGATCCTCTTTCCACTGCATCAGGCTCAGACACAGTCGGGCGATCAGATTGTTACTGCCCCAGTAGTCCTCGGCATTCAATTCCTGCAAGGCACAGCGAATGTAATGGAATCTCAGGTACTCATGACAGTCACCGCCCAGATTCAGCTGAACCGGCTCGCTGCCCCGAATATTCAGAAAAATCACCACCGGCACCACCCGATCGGTCTCACAAAGCTCCGACAAATCCAGGCAATAATGTGCCAGACGGTGTATTGAAAAGCGCTGGGGGTCGGTTTCCTCCTCAAGCACAAACAATAGCGCCTCACGCTGACCGCCTGGCCATTCCACCATCAGTGGGACATCCAGCTCGCGAAAACGCTCACCAAGCCGCTCTTTTAATTGCTCCTGCCGCAATGGAACCACACGCGCGTTTCGGCCGATGTGCCCGGCCTCTTCAGGGCTGAAAAGCTCAATAGCCTGTCGTGGATAGTCAATAATAAGGTTTTTGAAATTTTGATCATGGCTGATTTTCCGGGATCCTTCCATAATGCTCGTCCATATACTGTACATTTAAGGCTATGTTGGCTTTTGCTGCTTGGCACGCTCTCACAATACTGTATATACTACTGTATAAACAACCCTTCGGTGGAGCGCAACATGAAAAAAGCTGATTTTAGTGCCCTCGAAAAGACCTTGACCCACCTCCCGGTTGATCTCAAACAACACCTTGCCAATCAGCTTCTTGGGCAGATCAATGCTCAGGAGTGGGCGCAGCACTCAAAGTATCTACAAATTAAACATGAACATCAGATTCAGACTCAAAACGGCCACACCTGCGGAATTAATAATATCGCAGTTAAAGCCACCAAGCCGCTTAAAGGCAAGCCAATTCGAACGTAATCAACAAACTGGTATCTCCCGGGGCCGTATACCATCAGATTAGTCTGATATCCCAAAGGGGTGATAAACGAAGCGGATGCTGCAAACATCACCGTAACAGCAAAAGGAAGAAAACTGACCCCGAGCTGCTCGGAAAGCGCAAGCGCAATCGGGAACATGAGAACCGCTGCGGCATTATTGGTAATCAGCTCTGTAAACAACGCCGTCAGAAGATAGACCAACGCCAGCGCCGGCCAGGGTGTCATCGCACCAAAACCCAGCATACCATCCGCAACCCAGATAGCCGCACCAGTTTCAGTCATTGCATTTCCCAGTGCGAACGAAGCCGCAATCACCACCAGAACCGGCAGATCCACACTGCGCCTGGCCCGGCTAGCGGTAAGACACCCGGAAACTATCATCGCTCCTGCGGCCAGAAACGCGGCCTCCATAATCTGCAAAAGCCCGGACGCACTCACCAGCACCATCAGTGCCAGTATTCCCAGCGCACGAGGTGCCCTGCGAAAATCCGGCGGCGTAGAATCATTCAACGCGCTAACCAGGAGGAAATCCCGCCGGAACCGGTACTGCTCCACAAACTGATGGCTGGCTTCCAGCAGCAAGGTATCCCCCATCCGAAAGGTGATATCTCCGAGCTTACCCGGCACCCGCTTACCCTCGCGCGACAGGGACAGAATCACTGCATTAAAGCGGGTCCGAAACCGGCTATCGCGGATGGTCTTGTTCAGCGCCGGGAATTCCGGCCCGAGGACCACCTCCACCAGGCAGCGTTGATGGTTTTCCACCTCGAGCTTATGCACGCTGCCGTTGGCCGGCTTCAGGCCCTGGATACGGCGCAACTCACTGGCACACTCCGGCGCTCCCACAAAATACAGCCGGTCACCGGCCTGCAGCGTCCGGTCTGGCTCTACGGCAGTAATCAGCCGGCCACCGCGGTCAATCTCAGTGAGGTAGCCATAACTCAATGCCCTCAAGCCAGCCTCAGCAATGGTTTTACCCACCAGAGGCCCCGGGGCCATCACCTCAACCTCAACCCCGTACTCCCGAACCTGATCCAGTTCTTCCGTAACACCACCACGATCCGGCAGTATCCGTGAGGCAAACAGCACAAGAAAGGTACCGCCCACAAGCAGTAACGGAATTCCAACCCAGGCCAGTTCAAACAAACCCAGATTGATACCGAGACGACTTTGGAGCATGCCATCCACAACAAGGTTGGTGCTGGTGCCAATTAGGGTACAGGTACCGCCTAGAATAGCCGCATAACTCAGAGGTAACAGCAGCTTGGAAGCCGGAACGCCAAGCCGCTGGGCCCAGCCCTGGATGGCAGGAATGAACATGGCCACCACGGCGGTGTTATTCATGAAAGCGCTGAGAATGCCCGTGGGCGCAACCATTCGCAGCTGGGCGCCTTTTTCGGTTTTCGGATGCCCCAGCAGATGGCGGGCAATCCACTGCACCGCCCCGGTTTCCTTCAGCCCGGCCGCCACCACGTACAGGGTTGCGATGATAATCACACCCGGATTGCCGAACCCCGCCAAAGCCTCAGCCGGCCTCAGAATTCCCATGATCAACAGGAACGCTAAAGCCGCCATCAAAACCAGATCGGCGGAAACACGGGTAAGTGCAAGCGCCGACAACACCGAAAACAGTGTTGCCAGTGTCACTATGCCTTGCCACTCCATGGATTTAGTCCTTGTGGGTAATCAGCTCCCGCTCAAGCAGGTAGGCAATGAGAGAATCAACACACGCCTCTACCGAGTGCCGGGAAGTATCCAGCCGAATCTCAGGGTGTGCCGGCACCTCGTAAGGCGAGTCGATCCCAGTGAAGTGCCTGATCTCGCCCGAACGGGCCTTCTGATAAAGCCCCTTTGGGTCACGTTCCTCACAGGTGGCCAGCGGCGTATCCATGTATACCTCAATGAACTCGCCCGCAGGGAACAACTTACGTACCAGGCGCCGGTCACTGGTGAACGGAGAAATGAACGCACTCATTACGATCAGACCCGCATCTGCAAAGAGTTTACAAACCTCACCCACGCGGCGGATATTCTCTTCCCGATCATCGTCAGAAAAACCCAGATCCTTGCACAAACCGTGGCGAACATTGTCACCATCCAGCAAAAACGTGTGGTAGCCGCGCTTGTGCAAAGCGACATCCAGTGCATTGGCAATCGTCGATTTGCCGGAACCACTCAACCCGGTGAACCAAAGCAGGCAAGGTTTCTGGTTCTTGTTGACGGAACGCTCGGCACGGGTAATCTTGTGATCGTGCCAGACAATATTTTCAGCCAAGGTCTTCCCCCTAAAATCTGGTTTTGCTTGCCGGATTACGCTTCGCTAATCCCGACAGCCGCGCCATCAAGCCCAAAATGCAGCAAACACGCTCAAGAACTCATCCAACTGATCTGCCGGCAGCGAATTAATCCCAGCGGCTGCCTTCCGCCCACCACCGGTCGCAAACTGTCGCGCCACCTCATCGGCACCACTGCGGTTGTTCAGGGGCGCACGAATACTCACCAGGTGAGTATTATCGGCCTTCCCAGTAATGATCGCACAGGCTTTGCCGGGGTTGCGGTTTGCCAGCTCATTACCCAACACGCCACTCACCCGTCGCGCCCAGGCTTCGTCCGGCAGTTTCACCACAAGTGAGCTAGCCGTTTCGGAAAGAACGGGGGCCGCCTGCCCCTGCGCCATGTCCGCCTCGTAACCATCTCGCAGTTGCTGCCATGCTCCGGGAGCGGAATTGATCAGCTCAAGAGGATCCTCAAACTTCACACATTCCCGGTACACATCGGCCGGGTGAAAGTGTAAGTCTTCTACCGACGCGCCATAGCCATTGTAGTTGATGCAAACGCCGAGCGTTTTAAGCGCCTCAGCCTGATCTGATGATAAACCGGCCTCAGCGGCCAATGCCTCGCCGACAGCATTGAGGTTATCACCAAAGGCAGCTGCAATTGCCCAGTTATGGAACCGGCCGCCAAGGTACTGGTCCACCAGCAAGCTGGTGCAGGTGGTTGGCTGGGTATTGATCAAGGCAGTGAAGTTGGGGCTATCAGGCAGTTCCTCACCCGGAAAGTGGTGGTCCACATAAAAAACCGAGCAGCCAGCGGCAAGCAGTTCATCTACGGCTTCACGGTTTTTATCGAGACTGATATCGAGGATATTTACCCGGGCCGGGGCGTCGGTCGGCACCCGGCGGGCCAGTGCCGTGTCTCGCTTGACGCCGGTGATGAGTGTTGTGTCCGCAGGCTCGGCGAGGCGAAGCTGGATCAGTGCACAGATGCCATCGGCATCGCCATTAAATACATCGTAAATCTGCATACTGCCTCTTCATGAAGATGGGGTCAGATGAACTTTTCATCTGACCCCAAATTTACAGCCTCAAATCAGCTTCGCCCAATGGCAGAATACCTTTGAGATCAAACAGGACACCACCCGTTTTCAAATAAGCCCGGAGTTCCTTTGACGACTTCGCAGCGTATTCCCGGTGCGGCACTGCCAGAAAAACCGCATCATAGTCACCGGCTTTCGGGGCACCCACCAGAGAAATACCATGTTCGTGCACGGCTTCCTCATTATCCGCCCAGCAATCCGTCACATCCACCGCACAACCGAAATCCTCCAGCTCGCGGATAACATCCACAACCCGGGTGTTTCGCAAATCCGGGCAATTCTCCTTAAAGGTCAGGCCCATCACCAGTACCTTTGAAGAAGCAACGGTGTGCCCGGTTTTTATCATGGCTTTAACAAGCTCGGCCGCCGCATAGGGGCCCATGTTGTCATTTACCCGGCGCCCGGCAAGGATAATTTCCGGGTGATACCCGATAGCCTGGGCTTTATGGGTGAGATAATACGGGTCCACACCAATACAATGCCCGCCCACCAGGCCGGGCTTGAAGGGCAGGAAATTCCACTTGGTAGCGGCTGCCGCCAGCACTTCATGGGTATCAATCTTCAGCCGCGCGAAGATCATCGAAAGCTCATTCATCAGCGCGATATTCAGATCACGCTGGGTATTCTCGATAACCTTTGCCGCCTCAGCCACCTTGATGGAACTGGCCTTATGGGTGCCGGCGGTAATAATACCGGCATAAAGCGCATCCACTTCATTGGCAATCTCCGGAGTAGAACCGGAGGTGACTTTCATGATGCTGGCCACCCGATGCTCTTTATCGCCGGGGTTAATGCGCTCGGGGCTGTAACCGGCGTAAAAGTCCCGGTTGAACGCCAGGCCAGAGACTTTCTCCAGTACAGGCACGCACACTTCTTCCGTCGCGCCGGGGTATACCGTCGATTCATAAATCACGATATCGCCCTGTTTCAGAACCGCGCCCACCGTTTCACTGGCTTTTATCAACGGCGTTAAATCGGGTGTTTTGAACTCATTGATAGGCGTGGGCACCGTCACGATATATATCTGGGAATCGCGAATGCCTTCCAGATTGTCCGTGAACGACAATCCGGATGAAGCAGCCAGCTCTTCCCGGGAGACCTCGCGGGTATAATCAACACCGTCTTTAAGATCGGCAATGCGCTTACTGTTGATATCAAATCCGACAATCTGGCGCTTTTCACCGAATGCGGCCGCAAGAGGAAGCCCCACATATCCAAGACCGATGACTGCAATTTTCTTCATTTGAAATCCTTTCCCCAGAAGTAAACCCGGCGTGTGTCGCCCTAGCCTGCTGGAATAATTATGTCTGTGTCTCGCAGGAAATGAAAACATCTTTTCAACGCCTGCTTCGCGTCCGCGTCGCCATGCACTATTCGGATTTCCATGGGGGCTTCGGGTATTTCCTGAACAAACCGAAGCAGATCACTCTGCCCGGCATGGGCCGAATAACCACCCACCTGATGAACCCTCGCCCGAATCTCATAGCGCTCGCCCTCCAGCTCAACCCAGCCACCCCGGGGGCCATAAGTCAGAATATCCCGCCCCGGCGTACCGGCCGCCTGATAGCCGACAAACAACACATCATTGCGCTCATCACCCAGCATGGCTTTCAGATAGTTCACCACCCGTCCACCGGCGCACATGCCGGAACCGGCCAGAACCACACAGGGACGATGAGAGCGGGCCAGGTAATCCACCGCATTCAGGTGGTCTTCGTGGGAATTAATCACAGTGAGCTGCTCGAAGGACAAAGGGTGCCGGCCCTTGCGAACCAGTTCTGTGGCCTCAGCATCCCAGTAGGGTTTCAGATCCCGGTAGATGCGGGTGAATTCCGCAGCCAGCGGGGAATCGACGACGATTTCCAGAGACTCCCAGGTGAAGGAGGGGTCTGACCCCACGGGGTCAGACCCCATTTTCACGAGCTTGCCGGCAGATTCGGAGTTAGCGTTGAAGTCGGGGTCTGACCCCACGGGGTCAGACCCCATTTTCATGCCCGAAGCTACGCCGTCACCCCCAAACTCATGAATCAACCCCTCAATCTCATAAAGCAACTCCTGCGTCCGCCCAATACTGAACGCCGGCACCAAAACCGTGCCCCCATCCTCCAGCGCATGCTCCAACACCGCCTTCAACCGGTAACGCCGAGTCTCTCTGTCCTCATGGTCCTTATCCCCATAAGTACTCTCAATCACCAAACGATCTGCCCGCTCCGGCGATTCAGGCGCAGGAAGCAAAGGCGCATGGCGCGCGCCCAGATCGCCACTGAATACGATGCGCTCCTCTGAATCCCCCACACGCGCATCACACTCCACATAGGCCGAGCCCAGGATATGCCCTGCCCTCTGAAACCGAACCGACAGCGAAGCATCATCCTCGGAAAACACCGAATGCCACTGGCCATAGGGCACCGGCACCAGCCGGGAACGAATCAGCCCCAGAACCTGCTCAATCAATCGCCTGTCCCGGGTAAAGCCAATCTTCAGGGCATCCTCCAGAATCTCCGGCAGCATAATGGCCGACGGTTCCGAACAAATAATCGGCCCCTCAAAACCCGCGGCCAGCAAATAGGGTATGCGGCCAACATGATCAATGTGTACATGGGTAACGACCAGGGCGCGGATATGCCCGATGGGGAAATCAATGGAGAGATCGGAAGCAGAAGCGCCGCGGCCCGAGTCCTCGCCCTGGAACAGGCCGCAGTCTATGAGAATGCCGGCAGAGCCCGAGGGAATGAAGTTGGGGTCTGACCCCACGGGGTCAGACCCCTTTTTCACCAGCATGCCCGCAGATCCGGAGTCGGCGGCAGACCTGGGGTCTGACCCCGCGGGGTCAGACCCCTTATTCATCCCGGGAGTTAACGTCAACTCATGGCAGGAGCCGGTGACGCCAGAAGTGGCGCCGTGGTGGCTGATTTCAATCATGACAACATCCTTGTCAGTGAACTAGCTAAAGAAAGACAAACCTGGAACTGAGTATTTGCTACAGCAATGCCGTTTTCAGGTCCTGATTACGCAGAATGCGAACAATAAGAACTCCGATTTGTTCAACCCGATAATATATTGAGTGACTCTGATAAACACTGAGTCTGTACCCGGCCTTAACGTGCTCAATGGCCGGATACAAATCGGGCTGCGCAGCAATCTGTTCAAAGCGCTCCTCCAGTCCATCGGCATAAGCGTCCGCCTGAATCAAACCAAAATTCAGCAATCCAAACAAATAAATGGATTCAAAATCCTCATCAGCTCTTTTACTGAGCCGGTAACTTGCCATCTGCTTTCAGCCTCTCCCTGGCCGCCTCGCGGATTTCGTGCGGGGTGCGGTTGCTGATACCGCTTCGTTCACCCTCTTCAAGAGCCGCACGCAGTTGTTCGATCCCCGCATTACGCGCCTGATCCTGGCGGATCAGATCACGAAAGTACTCGCTGTCGTTGGTGAAACCGCCCCTGGCAATCCGAGACTTAACCCAGTCACCCTGTTGGTCAGTCAATGTAATTGTCTTGCGTATGGTTGCCATCACTTTACTCCGCATCAAAGTTCATACGATTGATGCAGAATAGCACAACCCAAGAATCGGTAAAAAAACGGAGGCCATCAGGCCCCCGCAACTAAGTCATAATCTGAAATCATACATCAGCCCAAAGGCAACCGGCGGACCTTGCCCGCGTTCCTTGCCTCGCTTACCCGCTCCTGATTGCCGTTACACCAAACCAGGTCTGCAACGCCACTATTCGGAGCAAACTCCGTAGGCGCCGCTTTCAAAATATCCTGTACTTCCTGGCAGTCAAACTCGTGGCTCGCCCGCATCAGCCGGTTCAGGGTCTGTTCCACATCCGCCCAAGGCATGGAAACCTCCCGCGCCATCATGATTCGTGGATGGGCAGTGCCCTGAGGGTCATCACCAATCAATAGCTCCTCAAAGAGCTTTTCGCCCGGCCGAAGGCCTGAGAAGACTATCTCGATATCACCCTCAGGCTGCTCGTCAGTTTTCTCTGTCAGCCCCATCAGGTGAATCATCTTGCGGGCCAGGTCGGCAATTTTCACCGGCTCGCCCATATCCAGCACGAACACTTCGCCGCCCTCACCCATGCTGCCGGCCTGCAATACGAGCTGGCTGGCCTCTGGAATGGTCATGAAGTAACGAATAATGTCCGGGTGGGTGACCGTAACCGGCCCACCATCGCGAATCTGATCCCGGAACAGGGGCACCACCGAGCCGGAAGATCCCAGCACATTGCCGAATCGCACCATGGAAAACACCGTACCGCGCTGCCGCCGCGCCAGGCCCTGCAATACCAGCTCCGCGAGGCGCTTGCTGGCCCCCATCACGTTAGTGGGCCGCACGGCCTTATCCGTGGAGATCAGTACAAAGCGTTCCACACCTGCAGCGACCGCCGCTTCCGCCGTGTACCAGGTGCCGAATACATTGTTCTGCACACCTTCAATCACATTGTGCTCCACCAGGGGCACATGTTTGTAGGCCGCCGCGTGGTACACCGTCTGGGTACCAAAGGCCTTCATAACCGTTTCGCACCGGCGGCGATGGTGAACACTGCCCAGCAACGGATGAAGCGCCACATCCAACCCCTCAATCCGGTTTATGGACTGAAGTTCCCGTTCAATGGCGTACAGGGAAAACTCCGACTGCTCAAATAGCACCAGAACCTTCGGCCGGTGCCGGATTATCTGCCGACACAACTCCGAACCAATCGACCCCCCGGCACCCGTTACCATCACCGACTTCCCGTACAGGCTGGCCGCAACAATGGCGTTATCCGGCTGAACCGGATCACGGCCCAGCAGATCTTCAATTTCCAGATCCCGGATATCATTGATCCGCGCCTGCCCCGCCACCAATTCGGAAACCGACGGTACCGTTTGTACCGGAATCGACAGGGGCTCCAGCTGTTTCAGCAGCTTCTTGCGATCAACCCGAGAGTTAGGGTCCAGCGCCAGCAGAATCCTGCGTACGCCGTATTTGAGCATATTCTTGGCAATCAGATCGATACTCACCACCGGCAAGCCGTCAATCATCGATTTGTGGTTGGCTTTATTGAAAGTCACAAACACAACCGGACGATATTCCATACCCTGCCGAAGCGCTGAAGCCAGAGCCATACCCGTCTCACCAGCACCAATAATGGCCACCGCTTCCTTGTTCCGCTGGTGAGGGTGATTCACCAGCATGCGAACCCCGAGGCGTGTTCCGCTGACAAACACAAACGCCAGTGCGCCGTAAATAATCGGCACCGAACGTGGAATGGGCACTTGTAGCAGGTACCCGGTAATAATCAACGCCAGGGCCGACGCAAACACTCCGTAGATGATGGTGAGAAGCGCCTTATCGCCCAGAAACCGGATAACCGCGCGGTACAGGCCCAACCGAATGAACACAACAATCGTAAACACCACGGTAATGGCGGCTACGATGACATGGCCTTGGTCCGGCACCCACAACTGCTGCTCCAGGCGCAGTGCGAACGCGGACCATATCGCAACGAACAGCACAACCATATCGGATGCCACAGAGATCAGCCGTTTTTGCACCCGGGGGAGATTCAGAAAAGTATTGATCATTGCGCTTCCTTCACAACCTCTTGGAGTACCTGGCAGGTTTTATCAACCTCCGCCTGCGTGAGCGTGGGGTGGACCAGAAACATCAGGCTGGTCTTACCCAACTCATGGGCCACAGGCAGCGGATGTTCAGGCCGCCAGCCGGTTCCCTCAAAGGCTTTCTCAAGATAAACCTCGGAGCAGGAGCCTGAGAAGCAGGGAACACCTTTGTCAACGATGGCCTGCATCAAGTTATCCCGATTACCGGATTCAGCAAACAGATAGCACTTGTAGGCCCCATGCCCAGTAGGCTCCGGCACCACAGGAACCCTGAGGCCCGGCAGGATGCGCGCGGTCTTCCAGATCTGCTCTGCATACCGGAGGCGGATTTCATGCCACTGAGGCATGCGTTTTAACTGAATACGACCAAGAACCGCCTGCATTTCGGTCATGCGCCAATTGGTGCCGAAAGACTCATGCAGCCAGCGAAAGCCCGGCGGATGCTCGCGCCTGTAAACCGCCTCCCAGCTTTTACCATGATCCTTGTAAGACCACATCCGGGACCATAACCCTCGATCATTTGTGGTCACCATGCCACCTTCGCCACCGGTGGTCATGATCTTATCCTGGCAGAACGACCAGGCGGCGACGTGGCCCAGCGAGCCGACTGGTCTTCCCTTGTATGTGGCACCGTGCGCCTGGGCACAATCCTCAATCACCGAGATCTCGTGCTTGCCGGCCAACTCGTTCAAGGCATCCATATCGCAAGGCCAGCCCGCGAGATGGACGGCAATAATCGCCCTGGTCCGGTTGGTAATCAGGGGAGCAACCGTCTCGGCGGTGATGTTCTGGGAATCACGATCGACATCCACAAATACCGGCGTTGCACCCGCTGTCACGATACTGGAGACGGAGGCGAGAAACGTTCTTGAGGTAACAATAACCTCATCACCCTTGCAGATACCCAGCCCCTTGAGAGCCAAATCCAGGGCGACCGTACCATTGGCCACCGCAACGGCGTACTCCGTGCCGGAAAAGCGTGCGAATTCTTTTTCGAACTCACGGCACTCCGACCCCGTCCAATAATTAACCTTGTTGGATAGCAACACCCGGGAAACCGCATCGGCCTCCTCCTGGGTGAAGGAGGGCCAAGGGGAAAAAGGACCATTCAGCATTCAGTTAGCCTTACCTGTGCAGATCAAAAATTCAGTGCAAAACTTCACATGGGCCGGGCGGGACTACCAAAGGCCACAACCCCATCAGGCATATTCCGGGTTACAACAGCTCCCATACCAACAATGACTCCGTCGCCAATAGAGACCAACTGCTTGACAGCCGCACCAATACCAATCCAGCTTGCCCGCCCGACAACCACGCCACCGGCCAAGGCAGCATTGGGGCTAACATGAACACCACCAGCCAGCGTGCAATCGTGTTCTACCACCGAGCCCGTATTTATAATACACCCCTTGCCAAGCTCGGCCCCGGCATTCACTACCGAATTAGCAAGAATAACCGTCCCCGGAGACACCTTCGCATAGCGACTGACCTGCGCTGAAGGATGGATTATAACCACAAGAGGCGCATTTCCCGCTTCCAGTTCAATAAGCTTCTCAAGACGTACAGTGTTATCCCCGATGGCCACGACGATCCCATCGTAGCTCCCGAGACTCTCAATCAGTTCTCGACTACCGCCGTTAACCGGCCACGCACCATTCGTCTCGATTCCTAGCCAGGCATCGTCATAAAAAATCACGTCATCCCAACCTGACAGCTCGGCAGCATCCGCGACCACTTTGCCGTGGCCACTGGCACCAAGAATAGCCAGCCGCTTCACGAATCATTTCCATGAAATTTGGTCATGGTCGCCTCGCCATCCTGATTGATACCGTCCCGCTTCACGACCTTCTGTACCGTCAGAAACAGGATTTTCATATCCAGCCAAAAGCTCTGATTATCCACATACCAGACATCCAGCCGGAATTTCTCATCCCAACTCAGTGCGTTTCTGCCATTTACCTGAGCCCAGCCGGTAATTCCGGGACGCACTTCATGCCTACGGTACTGTTCCTTGGAATATAGTGGCAGGTACTCCATAAGCAGCGGGCGGGGACCAACCAAGCTCATATCGCCTTTCAGGACGTTCCAGAACTCAGGCAACTCGTCAAGACTTGTTGAACGAAGTACGGCCCCGAAACGCGTGAGCCTTTCATTATCCGGGAGCATATTGCCTTGATCGTCAACTGCTTCCAGCATGGTGCGGAATTTCACCATTTTGAAAGGTTTGCCATTCATGCCCGGGCGGGTTTGGCGGAAAAACATGGGACCACCAAGTTTCCAGAAAACCAAAAATGCAACCACCAAAATAACCGGAAACATCACCATTAGCCCAAGCAACGAGCAAAACACATCAAACGAACGTTTTATCATCGGGCTGCTCCTGTCACCCAGTGCAACCACTCATCAGCCATCCTCTCCCGATCAAAATCCCGCTTTGCCAAGGCCTTGGCCTTTTGACCCATAATCGGCAATTGGTCCCGTTCACTGGCGGCCTGTTCCAATACGTCCGCAAAAACCACCGGGTCGGCTGGAGGAACAGCATAACCACACTGCTCGTTCTCGATCATCTCAGCCAGCCAGCCAGGGTAGTTGTTCAATACCGGCAAGCCCGCCGCTATATAATCGAAAAACTTGTTTGGTGAAGTTCCGTAGTAAAACGCCGGCACATTTGCCAAAATCTGCATACCAATATCAGTGGCCCGCATCAGGCCTGCCAGTTCCGATTTCTTTACGGGCGCATGAAAAACCACATTGCTCAGATTCTCTCTCTTTGCCCTTGCCTGCAATGTTGCCTTCAATTTTCCGCTACCAATCAGCACCAGTTTTATATCATCACGGCCACGCTTTTTCAGTTCACCTGCTGCGTCGAGAACGGCGTCCAGGCCGTTGGCGATGCCATGGGTACCAGCGAACACCGCCATCAGGTCTGATCCCGCTACGCCCTGCGGCCGCCAGGGTGTGGCGCTTTCTGTGAAAATATCCAGATCACAACCATTAGGTACCATTGCAATATGGATTCCTGACACCCCCCGCTTTTTAATGCCCTCCACAATACCTGGCGACAAGCCAACCAAACGGTGAGCAGAGTGATAGCTTACCCACTCCAACAATCCCATGGCCCAAAGCGCCACCGGATTGGTGATCACGCCCATCTCTCTGGGCAATTCAGGCCACAGGTCCCGAACCTCAAACACAAAAGGTTTTCCGCGAATCCAGCGGGCAAAAATACCTGGAATACTAGTGGTAAGTGGTGTTGATGTTGCAAACACCAGATCGTATTTTTCAGTCAGCGCAATCCAGATGCTGCGCAGTGCGAACATAAGAAACGTCCACGCCCGTTTCACAAATCCATCGTTATTTGAATAGGCAAGGTCCAACTCAATCACATCAATGCCATCCACCACTCCCCGGCGCTTGCCGACAGAAAACGGTCCACCAAGACCAGTGGTTCCGGTGGTGTTACTACCACAAACCAAGGTAACTGTGTGACCATGCTCAATCAGCGTGCGAGCCATTGCGTATGAGCGTATGGCACCTGCGCCTTTGGGTGTGACAAAATGTTGGTGAAAATATAGAACTTTCAAAGTGTGCCCCAGGTTATTTCCGTGGTCAGGTGACCGGGTTTGGCCAACCCGACTTCAAGCACAGGCAATGGCGTTTTTTGTCCGTAATAGCGGGATTCCCAGCCTTCAACCAACTTGCAACGAACAATAGGTACGCTCGCTATTACAGCAATGGAAACGTCACCCATAGTGGCAGTCTGGCCTTTTAACTTCCATTCACCGGGCATCAATCGCCAGCGCAACACTGCGGACTTTGAGAAACCACTAACCTCGTCTTCAACACTCAGACGGTCCTTACCGAGTGTTACCTTGCGTGTATGGCACGCACCCTTATAGTCACAATACCCTGCCGACACAGTCGGACCATCTGCTGTTTCTTTTAAAGGCTCAAAAAGGGTGGTTTTGAGCCACTCCCCAAAAAGAAAACGGCTTAATCTGGGCATCTGATCCCGGTCATCGAACTGAACGGTATTGTGACTCTCCACTCCTGGGAAATAACGTTGCCAAGGTTCTTTCGTGTTGTAACCGAAAGAACCACCGTCCCGCAAAAGGTTACACTCCCCAAGCCACAAATCCAGATGCAGAGCATCTGCTTGGCCCGGCCGGAATCGAAAGCGCGGATATCGAAGCAATGCGAAACAAACTCGATTGCGCAAAATGGCGTAACCACCATGATCAAACAGCGCGCTACCAATTGCCGGAGCCTGAGTCTTGGGCACTTCGACACCCAACAAGCCCAAGGGGACATTCCACTCTCCGTGCCCCTGAATCGCTCTTTGCTGGCAAAACAGTGCACTTGCTAGCTGAACAGAAGGCCGATAATCCCGGTAATCCGTCGCGGCGAGAGGCAATAACCGGGCACCATCATTGGCCCCCAAGTTGGGAGCATCACCAGCCGGCTGCAACATAGCACGCAACCATTCGGTTGCGACCGCTGTTTTTACGTACCAATGCTCGGTAAATGCAGGCAAAGCTTGGGATCTACGCCAGACTTCTACCATGGAGAAAGTATCTAGCACTACCCTGTGGTAGTTCACCGAATACTGGCTAAAGCTGCCATCTTCTTCTATCAATCGCCGTGCGCGATTTTCCAGCCATTTCCGCCCCTGTCGTTGCCACCGCTCACCTTCTACAATACCGTGTATTGCAAGCCAGGCACCCCCTATAAACAAGGCTGCGGCCTCTGAAGTACCATGGTTATTGTCCTGCGCAATAGCGTAATTGATGGTCGGAGCGATGCGTTGCATATGAACTTCGACCAACTTTAAAAGCGATGCTTCCGGTTTATTGACGTTCCCAAGCATGATCGCCGCCATGGCCAGATGCATCACGCGAATCGACGCCTCCTGTCCGCACTTCCAGTTAGGGCCAAAATACGGCGGATTGGCTGTTACCCAATCATCCAGCCAGATTTCCAGCTTGGTCAGCCCTTCAGCTTTCCCCTCACAATACTCCCGTGCAAACCCCAACACCCAATCCCACCGGGAGAGTTCCCATACGCCCTTAATGTCGCCCAGGTCGTGATCGAAATCAGGAATTAAGTACCAGGGATAGTCGGGGTTTACGCAGCGACGTCTAGTCAGAATACTCCGGTGCCAGTCGGGAGGAGTTCGATCTCCATTCACAGGTACGCACCCAAAGCCTGAAGGAGCGTACTGATACCCCTTAGCCAATCCAGGCGGAATAACCCCAGCGGTAAAGAATGGCCCCTCGGGAACATCAGCCTGCAGCCACTTTACCGAGTTGAACCCAAAGCGCACACTCAACCGGAACCAAAGTACCCTCAGGACACTAATAAGCCCAAGCGCCATAATGACTCTTAGCTTCAGAACTACCATTCTCAAAGTCTCAACGTCCTTTACCTGCAACGGTGTCTTTCAAAAACTCAACGATTCGTAGACAAGCTTCGCCATCCCCATAAGGGTTGTGGGCTTGGGACATCCGCTGATAATAGATTTCATTATCCAGCAACTCCTGCACCGCATCTCGGATTATACTGCTTTCCGTCCCCACCAAGCGCACCGTGCCTGCCTCTACGGCCTCAGGGCGTTCAGTGTTGTCACGCATAACCAGCACCGGTTTGCCAAGGCCAGGAGCCTCTTCCTGTATACCACCGCTGTCTGTCAGCACCAGATATGATTTCTGCATCAGATAAACAAAAGGCTCGTACCCTAGGGGTTCAATCAAGTGCACATTGCTCAGCCCATCCAGGAGCCGCTTCACAGGTCCTTGAACATTCGGGTTTAGGTGAACAGGGTACACAAAATGAACGTCTGGATTTGTTTCGGCTAACGCTCTCAGCGCCTGGCAGATGTTTTCAAAGCCACTACCGAAATTTTCCCGGCGATGGCCCGTAATCAGCACATAACGCTTATCCTTCACCTCAATATCAAGTCCTGAAGCTCTAAGGGATTCATTAATATGCTGCAGTAACGCGGGAGAATCGGCAATTTTCTGAACCACCCACTGCAAGGCATCAATTACTGTATTGCCGGTAACCAGTAGCTGATTTTCGACAACCCCCTCAGCTCGCAGTGCCCTTCGGTTGCGCTCCGTCGGGGCGAAATGCCATTGCGCCAGCCTTCCAGTTAATTGCCGGTTGGCCTCCTCAGGCCATGGGGAATACAAGTCACCGGTACGCAAACCGGCTTCCACATGGCCAATAGGAATCTGCTGATAGAAAGCCGCCAAAGCACCCGCAAAGGTAGTCGCAGTATCCCCGTGCACCAGCACTACATCCGGCTTGAAATCGGCCAGCACCTCACGCAGACCAAGCAAAACCTTGCTGGTTACATCGTACAGATCCTGTCCAGGCTGCATTACGTTCAGATCGTAGTCAGGATCGAGCGAAAACAGCGCCAGAACCTGATCCAGCATTTCCCGATGCTGGGCAGTTACCGCCACTCTCGCCTCGAAATAACTATCTGCCTGCAGGGCCCTCACCAACGGGGCCATCTTGATGGCTTCGGGTCGAGTACCAAAAACGAGCAAAACCCTCACGCCTGCACCACTCCGCAGAAATCCAGTACTTTGCCAGCAACCTCAAGCTTCTTGAACTCCCGGTGCGCCACCAGGTAAACCACGATATCGGCCTTAACTGCTGCATCCTGCCACGGCGTTAGAGTTATACTCGCGTGCTTTTTCAGATTCGGCTCAACAGCCAACGGCTGAACATCAGCAGCGACCAGTTGCTGGAAAACCCACAGCGCCGGGGACTCTCGCAGGTCGTCAATATTTGGCTTGAAGACGAGCCCCATACAAGCGACAACCGGATCACGTCCCTGCTCATCCTTGAAACGGGCAACCTCTCCTTTGATCTTTTCAACCACCCACTCGGTTTTACGGGTATTCACCTCACGCCCGGCACGGATCAAGCGAGCATCCTCACCACCTTCATGCACAATAAACCAGGGGTCTACCGCAATACAGTGCCCTCCCACTCCGGTACCAGGCTGCAGAATATTCACCCGAGGGTGTCGGTTTGCCAGCCGGATCAGCTCCCAAACATCAATACCGAACTTGTCACTCAGCAGAGAAAGCTCATTGGCAAACGCGATGTTCACATCGCGGAAACTGTTTTCCGTCAACTTCGCCAATTCGGCGGTGCGGGCATCGGTTACCAAAACCTCACCGGTTACAAAGGTACGGTAGAAAGCCGCCACCTTTTCACTCGCCTCGGGGGTAATACCGCCCACAATGCGGTCGTTCTCGACTAGCTCTCGCATGATATGGCCGGGTAAAACCCGCTCTGGGCAATGGGCAATGTGAACCGCGTTGGTATCAACACCACCCTCGCGCAAGGTTTGGGCAACCTTCTCTGTAGTGCCCACCGGTGAAGTTGATTCCAGAATCACCAAGTCACCGGCCTTGACCACCGGTGCAATCGCACGGGTTGCATCCAGCACATAGTCGATATTGGGTACAAAACCTTCATGGAAAGGCGTAGGCACGGCAAGAATGAATACATCGGCTGGCTCAGGGTCGAGGGACGCCTTCAAATGCCCGGAATTAACCGCCGAATGAACAAAAGAATCCAAATCTGGCTCAACAATATGAATATCTCCCTGATTGATGGTATCTACCACCTCTGGCGATATATCTACACCCTGAACCTGATAGCCCCGGTTGGCCAACAGAGCAGCAGAAGGCAGGCCTATGTAACCCAAGCCAGCTATGCAAATTTTTATGTCAGACATCATAAACTATCCTGAACCTATCACTGAGAACGTAACTGCTCGGCGGCCTCTATCGACACCCGCGCCACCTCAAAAATCTCCTTAGGCGGTATCGGGCAAGCCTCGCCCTTTTCAATCGCACCAAGAAAAGCAGCCGCACAGGCTCCCTGGCCCTTGTCCTGCTTCCACAGGTTCATCTTCTTGAAGCCCGGCCAACCAAACCCTCTTAGCTTGCGGAAGTTATCCAGTTGCAGCACACGGCCCGCAGCGAACACTTCCACTCGCTCCTTCGGGAAGCTGGCGGCACCGTTGGCCAAGTAATTCACTGTACCGAAGGAGCCATCTGCAAAGCCAAGTGTGATGGCTGCCTTGTCTTCCGTAACCGCTACACCAGGCGCATCCCCCATACGACGGGCTTGTACAGACATAATTTTCGAACCGGCAAGGAAGCGCATCAAGTCAATAAAATGACAAGCCTCTCCAATAATTCGGCCACCACCAACTTCAATATCCTGAGTCCAGTGGTCTCTCGGAATGGCCCCTGCGTTGATGGTCATAATGAAAGACTTGGGCTCATTCACCGACTCAAGCAGTTCCTTCATCTTCTGGACCTGAGGCGAGAACCGGCGGTTGAACCCGACCATAACGTGACCGGTAACACCACTTTCGTGGTTCGCCTGGAACTGCTCCTGAACCTTATTCAGATCATCACGAGTTACCGCGAGAGGTTTTTCAACAAACACATGCTTGCCAGCCTTGAGAGCTGCCTCCACGAAGGAAGCATGGGAGTTATGGCGGGTTACGATCACAATGGTATTAATATCCGGGTTATCAATCATCGCCTGGGTGTTTGTAGTGGCTTCCGCAAACCCCGCCTTCTCACCATGAATGACACCGTTGATACCACCCGACGTTGCAATGGAATGAAACTGAGCGCCAGCCGCCTTGAACGCTGGAATTAGCATACGGGAGGCATAGTTACCAGCCCCTACAAAACCAACCACAGACTTCTGTGGATTAAAGGTTATGCCCTCATTCAACGTAACGGTCCTGACCTGCCGGCTTTCTGGTGCGCCTTTATACTCCAGCAGAATACCCAAAGCGGTTTTATCGGATGAGAGGGTCTCGTAGGCTTCCGTTGCGTTCTCGAAATCGAAGCGATGGGTAATCAGTGGCTTCACGTCAAGCTGACCACTGGCCATCATGTCCAGAACTGCTTCAAAGTTGCGTTGTTCGGTCCAGCGCACGAAACCGAGCGGGTAATCCCTCCCTTGCTCCTCATAAGCAGGGTCATACCGGCCGGGGCCATAGGAGCAAGATACCTGGAAGCTCAGTTCTTTCTCGTAAAAATCTGCACGGTTCAGTTCAAGCCCGGTAACGCCAACCAACACAATCCGCCCCCGCTTTCGGGACATTCGGGCGGCTTGGGTAACCGGATCTGTAGATTTAGTGGACGCAGTGATAATTACCCCATCCACGCCTCGGCCTCGGCTAAACGCCATGCCAGCGGCAACTGGATCTTCCCCCTTTGCGAGATTACAGGTTTTCGCGCCAAACTCACAAGCCAGCGCGAGCTTAGATTCATCAAAATCAACTGCCAGAACCCGACAGCCGTGGGCACGAAGCAGTTGGACCGTTAATAAGCCAATCAAGCCAACTCCGGTTACTACAAAGCTTTCCCCTAAAGTGGGCTCAGCAAGTCTGATGCCTTGCAAACCAATAGAAGCAACCACGGTAAATGACGCTTCCTCGTCAGATACTGAATCAGGAATCAGTGCGCAGAGGTTTTGGGGGACCCTAACCACGTCGGCATGAGGACCATTTGAAACCACGCGACTTCCTGCCTGGAAATTGTCTACGCCTTTTCCAACCTCCGACACAACACCAACGTTGCAATAACCAAGTAGAAAGGGTTGAGCAAGTTTGGACTGGACAGCGTCGATAGTGGTCATCAAGCCGTCTGTTTGCACTTTCTCAATCACCATTTTTACCTTTTCAGGCTGTTTCTTCGCCTTTTGGAGATAGGAGGCTTTACCAAAATCAACCAGCATTCTCTCGGTCCCGGTAGAGACCAACGTTTTACTCGTATTAATCACCAATGCCCCTGTAGTGCAAGATGGGCAAGGGGCAGAGGTTAAAGATGTTTTTCCCTCTCTCATGTCTTGAAGTACTTGCTTCATTTTTTACCCTTAGCATTAATTTCAAATGAAAACTGGAAATTTCTCGTATCTCCGCAGGCTCGTACGCCTTTACCCCGTAAAAAATTTAATGCATCCCTTTCAAAGGACCTATAATCAGAGGGTGAAAACAGATAGGTACCTGGATAACGTTCACATATATTTGATGCTAATGCCGGAATACCAAGCGTCACCGCATCTGCCACAGCAACTCCAAAACTATCCTCTACAGTGGGACGGAAATATACCGCAGCCTTAGCTAAGGCATAATTAAACTCAAACTGATTAAAGTTGTAAAAACATAAAACATTTGGCAAGGCATCGGAAAGCCTCAAAATATCGTCGAAATCATTGCCGTCTCCATAGAGAAAGACAGCAAGTGACCAGTCAGGATGCTCCTTGACAAAATTAATGCACCATTTATGGTTATATAATGGTGATGGATATCCGGAGCATACAATTACCCTTTTACCTTGAAAGAAATTATCAATCTTCTGCAATCGTTGATCTAAGCAAAATGAAAGCTGATTTCGCGGCGGCAAATAGGATTTACACTTAATTATATTCCGTTCAGCAACACCTATCCCGATATAAAAATCATACTGTTTCTCACTTATACAATAAACCCTATCTATTCGCGAAATCGCAAAACGATAAATCCACCTGAACTTACCGGATGACAGATCACCATGGTGTAGCATCAAAAAAAAGCGAGATCTTCTTTTTGGCAAGACCAGAAAAAAAATCAACGATCTCGATTTAGAAAAATTAAAGAAAACGTCATTACCGGAAAACCAACTACTCAAACCAAAAAATTTTAGAACTAACCTCAGCTTTGACCGTAAAAACCAAATCTTTCCGTCAAAGTCTTTTGGGACCAGTTTATTTTTATTTGGATAGATATCAACAATGGAATGGATTTGACCAGAGGCAGTGAGCCTCAAAAGGAAGTTTGTAACACCACCAATAGGTTCAGGCAGACCACCAACTACCACCAATTTCCGAGAACCACTCATGAGATTAACAATCCTTTCCAAGGATACTGATTTTGGATAAGGCCTGAATAACCCGAAGCCTTAAAGAAACTATTCCTGTCCTAGAAACCCAACACTTTAAGCAAACTTATTATCTATTTTCTACTTAAACCTGCCAAGCCATTATTGAGAATGCAAAAAAAAAGAGACTTACTGACTGAATTTAGATTTTCAGACAGAAAACTTAAACTCTTTACATAATTAAGAGCATACCAAAAATCACACTTATACTTGAAAATCAACCTCAGGAAAACCTTTATAAGCACCAATCTTCGCCAAGCTTTCCATTTAAAAAAACTCAACTGAGTTTTCATATTGATAATTCGATTTAAGTAGTGAATAAATCCTTTCCTGAGTACCACATCGCCAAGCGAGTCGGTACTAGAACCTACTTTATGGTAAATAATCGATGAGGGAACACAATTTATATTGCGCTTACTCTTATTTACCCTAAAGCTGAGCTCAACATCTTCTTCGCCAAAAAAGAACTTCTCTGTAAACAAACCAATTTCCACAAAATCAGCTGTGCGCACCAGAAAGCAACAACCCGTAGCGAAACCCACTTCAAACGCAGGACGGTCATCCATTACTTCACATTTTGCATTTGCGCAATAATATTTCACCCTGCCATAGCCTGTAACTCTACCACCACAATTCCATATTCTTTCTGGTGATGAAAAATATCTGATCTGAGGAAATGACATAAAGTCAAAATGACTCGATAGTCCACCTTTTAAGCGACCAAGAAAATTAGGAGTCACAACGGTGTCATTATTCAAAATCAAGGAAAAATAATAACCGTTGTTGTGAGAAAATCTAACCCCTAGATTACAACCCTTAGAAAAACCCAAATTTTCTACAGTCTCTAAAAGAAATATATTTACTGATTCAAACTCATAGACTTTGCGTACCTCTAATGAGTCAACTCCTTTTAAAGTGGTCTCTAAGAGTGACCCGTCGCTGTCAAAAAAAGCCTTGTCCAACTTTACTCGAAGAGTATTATCGGTAGAGCCATTATCAATCACAAGAACATCGAGTGATTCTCCTGATCTAACAATAGATTTCACACACTCAACAGTATCATCCGCTCCATTCCAGTTTAAAATAACAGCCAAACAGTCATTCTTTCGCATTATATTACACTTATTAAAAGTTAAGTTTTAATCGACAGCCAAGATTACAGGGGGCGCCAAACATTTTTTACACTAAGTTTAGATCTCATGCTGCCCTGCCACTGGGATTTTCAGAAAAATCCGAGTATTTCACCAAATCATCAGTATTTTCAACTCTTATAGATGCTAGCACAGGTAGCAAAGCCAATATTAGGAGCGCATCAAATCCTGAAAAGTATGGATTTGTAAAACTAGCTAAACAAAACGTGGAAATGCCAGTTAATATCGCCAATCCTTCTGACCTATACCTTAATAACGATTTGCAATTAAAACCCGCCTTAATAAAGATCCAAAACATCAAAGCGAAAATCAGTGAAAAACCTATAACTCCACCTTTATATAAAGACGCCATATAAAAAAGTTCATACGACCAAGGCTTTTCCTTGACCCTCCCATCATCCACAAATCCACCTAGCCCACTCCCCATCAATGGAGCCTCAAAAAAACCCGTCAACAGAGCGTTGAACTGCCGTATCCTTATACTATCTTCGTCATGATCAAATACGCCGGATATTCTATGAAAAAGATTACTGTAATTGACGTCTCCAATGGCTATAGCCACTGAAAAAAAAACCGCTAGAGACAAAAACAGTGCACCTACTCTGTTGACAAATCCGAACTTAATCCTCTTAAAAAATATCACCTCCATAAAAAAAAATAAAAGAGGGCTCATCACAAAAATTAGATACAGCGCTCTTCTAGACGAAAGCGCTACTGCTAATGTAGCCGCGAACAAAGAAAAATATACAAGTTTCCCGTTATTGGCTTTCCACTGCCCTTTCGTGCACGAAATTATTAAAATTATTGGCGCAATAAAAAACAACGAGGTAATATTGTTAACTCCCATCTGAACATAACCGTCATGTATTCCAACTTTGAAGTTAACGCCATCCAAAAACCAGCCAGGCAGGAAATCAAGTCCTCTCCACGCAACGATCACTAAAGTCACGTTTGTCAGAGCGATTATTATAGAACTCCAACAGACGGACCTCAAAACTATACCAATAATAGAAACTCTTAGGGCCAGAATAAAAACGAAAAAATAAACAATAAAGAAAACCACGTACATCCGAAAATAATCTATGATTGCGACAAATTCGTTATTCTTAAGAACGCTCCATGCCACCCAAGTTAAAGACAAAAAAATCCAGCCAATGAAGAAAAAGAAATAATTTTTCCTTAACTTAAAATTGCCAACTTTTAAAAAAAGAACCAAAGACAGTACGAAAAACGCAAGCAAAATCGGCGCCTTGAGATAAATTAACATCTTAGGAAATGACAAGCAAAGCGTAAAAAGCCAAAAGTAAAGCTGTTCTATAATAGTCTTCATAAGCAGCGCATGCTGAAAGTTAAGTGACGAAAATACATTAACTTTTTTAAATCGTCTTTTATATCGTTATCTATACCGAGTTCATACCTATCAACGCATTAACCCTAAGTGGCTTGACCACGTAATTCGACTATAATTTTCAAGGTATCCCAATATATTCATTTAAAGCAGCGCACTTAGGGAACCTCAAATCTCCGCATTTTTTCAACACTCAAGCATGATAATCCCATTTAGCAAGTGTGTTCTGATGCGTTTTTGCAAACTCAAGAAGATCCTGGGACTTACTATAGGAATAGGCTCGACTGGGTTTGATTGATCGAGTTATCTCCTGGACTCTTTGATCAGATGTACTCAACCCGCAAAACTCAGCAGCGTCTTTGAGAATCTTTAGCGGCTCTGAGAGCAGATCTTCATAACGAACCCGGAACACCCTGTCCTGCGCCACACTATCCAATTGAGTTTGCGCCCGAGTCTGATAGGTGTCCCACAGCGATAGCCCACCTTCCAGTGACAATGACCTTGGCGAGTCACAGAAGCCTCCACGCTTAGGGATTAGCCATGTTATTGGCTTTAGTTTACTGTATCTATTTTGTGTTGACGCTATTGAGCAATCAGCACGTACGCGGAGACTTTGCGCCACATCCACACCGTGGCGCTCAATGAAAACCAAGCGAGCGCCGGGAAACAGATCGAGCCAAAACGGCAAAGTGAACGTGTTGCGCGGATCTTTCCATCCCCAGGGAGTGCTTTGTGCAAAAATCGAGTGTTGGCTAAGGTACCTTTTCATCCCAAGATATCGTGCAGCTCTGGGCGATTTCATAAGGTCGCTCACATAGTTTTTTGATACTGTAAGCACTGGTTCGACTTCTGGATTCCAAAGATAGTCAAGCTGCTCAGGGTTATCCCAGCGGGCGCCGCATTGCGCCATCAACCAGCTGTTGAGTTCAAGAAAAAAGAGCGCTTCGTTGTTTTCATCCTTCTTGGTTCCCACAAACAAGCCTAGATCTTCGAGTAGGCGGCCCAGTAAACTGGTGCCCGAGCGATGCATGCCAATAAAAATAATTGGTGAACATTTTTCATTCTTCATAATAACTTCCAGCTATATTCAAATTGGACCAGGCCTGATTTTAAGTCGCTTCATCACTAATAATCCCAACACAAGGTTCCAGCACACAAGACCCGTTGCTGTTGCTATAGCAGCTCCAACCACGCCCATAATTGGGATTAATGAAACAGCGGCAATAACGTTGACAATTAATGCAACAACCTGCCCAAGCAGGGTATCACGTTCAAATCCACTCATCGTCAGCAGCATGCCAACAGACCCAAATGTCACATTGATAACCTGGCCAACCGCAAGGATCGCCAAGGGCAGTGTCGCAATTTCGGCATATTCATTACCAAACACAAGAGCCAGAATGGGGGCACCAAAAAAAATTAGAGGCAAGGCAATTGGCAGAGCAACTAACAACGCCATCCGCGCCGAATAACGACTCAAACTCTGAAGCCTGATGTGATCGCCAGCTTTATGAACCTGGGTGATATGTGGGCCAATAACCAAATTCACAACGGTTAGCGAAAGGACCACTAGCATCGCGCCTCGCTCGGCTACCTGCATGGCGGCCACCTGTTCTTCTGTGCTCAGCCACCCCAAAAGGAGGATACCGATCTGTGCATTCAGTGTGCTAGCCGCTACCAGCAATGTGAAGGGCATCCAGGCCTGCATCCATTGCTTGTGCTGCGAGGCATCGTTTGACGGTAAGACATCTCCGGTTTCGGGAAACGTGCGCCGGAGCAGTACAGTTCCTACAATCAACGCGGAAACCGCTCCAGCGATGAACGCTGCCACAGCTGTCAGCGGGCTCAGAAAACCGCCCAAGAGCATTACAGTGGCAACAAACAAAAGAGCCAGAGGCCGGATAACGAGATCTGGGAACTGCCCTATCACCATCCTGCGCAGCCCGGCTAAAATACCTGAACGGATAGCATTTAGCCCCAGCAACGGCAAAGACGACAAGCCCAAAAGCAGCAGAGTCCAACGGTCATCGATTTGCCAATCTGCCTTCCAAAGCGCAACCCCGCCTACCACTACCATTACCAAGGCACTGCCAAACAAGACATGGCGATTACCCCAGCGCAAGAGTGTACGGATTCGGCTCTCTTCGCCAGCTTGATGCAATGCAGCAGTTTCACGGGTGGTAAGTTGCATCAATGCCGGGGCCAGCGGAATAGATAGTGTCGTAATCAAGGCAATTACAAAGGCGTATTGTCCGAAGCCTTCCGGCCCCAGACTCCGGGCAAGCAAGATTGAAGCTGCCAGCGTTAACGGCAGTGAAATCAGCTTCAGCGCACCGACGCCTACGCTGCCCCTAAGAAGCTGAGCACGAAGCCCATCTCCCCGCCCCGAAGCAATTAAGCGGCTAATCAGACCCTGGTTCAAGCGAAATATTCTGCGTTAATGAAGCTTGTTGCCTGACTGTCCTTTGTCGAGACCAAGGGTCGGTTTTCCAACGGCCATTTGATATCCAGATCGTGGTCAGCCCAGTGAATACTGGCCTCGGAATCGGGGGAGTAGTAGTCAGTGCACTTGTACTGAAATTCAGCCACGTCGCTTGTCACCACGAAACCATGCGCAAAACCAGGCGGAATCCATAGCTGGCGCCTATTCGTAGCAGATAGTGTTTCGCCAACCCACCGGCCAAATGTTGGGGATTTCTCGCGGATATCTACAGCCACATCAAAAACCTCGCCGATAGTCACTCGTACCAGCTTACCTTGGGCGTACGGTGGCAACTGATAGTGGAGGCCTCTTAGAGTACCCTTCACCGAGCGGCTGTGGTTATCCTGGACAAAGGAAATGGGATAGCCGACAACTTCTTCAAACACCCTCTGATTATAACTTTCGAAGAAAAAGCCGCGCTCATCTTCGAATACTTTCGGCTCCAGAATTTTCACATCCGGAATATTTGTTGCAACAATCTTCATAAAATCTTACTCAGCTGATTTGACCAGTTTTTTCAGGTAGGCGCCGTAGCTGTTCTTTTTGAGGTTTTCCGCCTCTGCCAGCAGTTGTTCTTCGTCGATGAAGCCCATACGGTAGGCCACTTCTTCCAGGCAGGCGATTTTCAGGCCCTGGCGTTTTTCCAAGGTTTCAATAAAGCCACTGGCTTCGTGCAGGGAGTCGAAGGTGCCAGTGTCCAGCCAGGCGAAGCCCCGGCCCAGCAGCTCGACGTTCAGGTCGCCCCGTTCTAGGTAAGCCTGGTTGACACTGGTAATTTCCAGTTCGCCCCGGGCGGATGGCTTTATCTGTTTTGCGATGTTAACGACATCGTTGTCGTAGAAGTAGAGGCCGGTTACGGCGTAGTCAGATTTCGGATTGGCCGGCTTTTCTTCGATAGAGACGGCGCGCTGGTTGTCGTCAAACTCGACTACGCCAAAGCGCTCTGGGTCGGTGACCTGGTAGCCGAAAACAGTGGCACCCTTCTCTCGCTTGGCGGCGGCTTGCAGCAGGTTGCTCAGACCCTGGCCATAGTAGATATTGTCGCCCAATACCAGGCATACGCTGTCTTGGCCTATGAAATCTTCGCCAATGATGAAGGCCTGGGCAAGGCCGTCCGGGCTGGGTTGTTCGGAGTAGTTGAGGTTGATGCCCCACTGGGTGCCGTCACCGAGCAGGCGCTGGAAACCTTGTTGATCTTCCGGGGTGGTGATCACGAGAATGTCCCGGATGCCCGCCAGCATGAGTATGGAGAGCGGGTAATAAATCATGGGCTTGTCGTACACCGGGAGGAGCTGTTTGGAGATGCCTCGGGTGATTGGGTAAAGCCGGGTGCCGGAGCCGCCGGCCAGGATGATGCCTTTCACATTTGTTCCTTATAGATTACAGACTTTTTTGCTATAGACACTTGCGGATGCCCTACCCCCGCTGCCGGCGGCGTGGCACCTTGGCGGGAGCCGAAGGCTGATAGGCTTTCAGACCTTTGTCTCCAGTGAGTATTTCAACTTTATAACCACTTTCCGCATAGTACTCAGCAACATCTTTGATGGTGGCATCGCCCAAAGACATTTTTTGTCTTGCCAGTGCAGGCCAATCTCGTGCCAGTACTTTAAGCTTCTGCGGCGACCACAGTTCCGCTTGGTGTGCGAATGCGGCCCAGGGGGTTTCTTCCTGAGCACTTTTGTGCATTAACTCAGCCAAAGCCTTTGCCCTTTCTTCCTGGCTATGCCTGGCCTGCGCAATGTGATTACCAGTTTCTATAATGGTCGCCAGTGGCAACACAAACGTGGCGCCGGCTGTGCGCTCGTCCTTAATTTTTGCTTCAACGCGTGTTTTGTCCCACTTGTCGTTGTTAGGCCCGCAGTTATTCATTCCCGGGACATCAAGCCAAACACATAGAATCGAGGTGTCGATTACCAATACAGATTTCATTAATCACCCACCACGCCTGAGCGCATTCTCAATTCGGCCTTCGGTGGACAGGCGCCCAAGGCTTCCCGCTGCCATCAGCTTGGGTAGGTGGCTGATATCCTCAAGCTGCGTCAACTCACTGAAGCCGGTACTTGCATGACGACTTGCTACGGTGATAAAAGGCACCATCATTGGACCGGCAGCATCAAGCAATGCCGGGTTGTGAGTGGTCACCAGCACATCGATATTGCGCTCCTCACCCAATGTTTGCAGCATTTCAACCAGCATTTGGGCACGGGAAGGGTGAAGGCCGTTGTCTACCTCTTCAATAACCAGCAGGCTGCCAGGCTCCCGCGTTAATAGTGCGGTAACAATGGCCAGATAACGCAACGTGCCATCCGACATGCCCCTGGCGTCTACTACATGCGATGGCTGGCTGTCCCAGCCTTCTTCACAGTAAAGCATGGCATCCGTGCCGAACTTGCCAACTGTTTCTGTCCAGATTCGTTTGATATCCCTTTCCGGCAACTGCTTCAGGTATTTCGTAATCGTTTGCTCTACCTGCTCTTTTCGCTCGCCTTCCAGGCCTGCCAACACACCGGCTATGTTTGCGCCATCTTCCATTAGGCTGTCAGAGAGTGCTGTGTAATCCCTCATGTGGCTTGGAATGGGGTCAAAAACAAATATCCGCACCAGTTTTGCCAAAATGTACCTTGCTGCTTCCTGTACTTCCTTGCGTATGGATAAGGTCTCGGTTTGGGCAAGAATAGTGTGGCTCCGGCTTAAATCCAGACGCTTTCCGCGGCCTTGCGTGCCCGTTGAGAAGTAGACAGGAATTGCCGGTGAGTCCGCCTCTTCCTGTTTACTTTGAAACAGGGCTTTTTCCTGAGGCTTGTTCGACCTGGGCCGGTAATTCAATGCAACCAACTCTTCGGCGTGCACTTCCGCTTTGGTGCCGTTCACCTGCACCGTGAGGCTATAGCGATAATCCTGTTTGCTGTTTGTTCCACTCGTTACGATCATCAGAGTGAACTGCTTTTCGGGCTTTCGGCAAACCCATTCAATACCGCCTCTCAACGGAGGCAGGTTCACATCTCCGGCAATCGCGGAGAAAAGACTCACACCGTGGCTAACACGGTTAAGAAACAGCAGCGCATCCAGGGCATTGGATTTGCCGCTGGCGTTGCTGCCAATTAACACCGTGAGGGGGTCTATATAAAGCGTGGCCTCTGTAAAACTTTTCCAGTTTTTTAGAGACAATTCTTTAATCATGGCCGGCTTATCCGCATTGTTGAGGTGTCGAAAGCATCCTGGAAAATTTGTTGGTTCAGTTCATTCAATGTTAACTCAAGTTGGCTTTGCCAGTCCGGGAGCTGGATGTTGAGGGCGCCTTGGAGTTTGGTTACGTCCATCCGTGAGTTCGACGGGCGTTTTGCCGGGGTTGGGTAGTCACTCGTTGGGATGGGGTTCGCCTTGGTGCTTTTGCCGGCCAGGCCAAAGATTTCCCGGGCGAAGCCTTGCCAGCTGGTTTCGCCGGTTGGGGCCAGGTGGTAGAGGCCGGTTTCCAGTTTACTGTGGATAGCCAAGGCCGTTACCTGAGCGATGAGGCGTGCCGGGGTGGGTGCGCCGATCTGGTCTGCCACAATGTTAAGTTCCGGTTTGCTTTCGGCCAGGCGCAGCATGGTTTTCATGAAGTTGTTGCCGCGGGCGCTGTAGACCCAACTGGTACGGAAGATCAGGTAATTCGCGCCGCTTTGTTTGATGGCCTCGTCCCCTTCGAGTTTTGTTTTGCCATAGTGGCTCAGCGGGCCTGTGGGGCTGTTTTCCTGCCAGGGTTTCTCGCCATCGCCGGGGTAGACATAATCGCTGCTGTAGTGCACCAGACGGGCGTTGCTGGTGGCTGCGTAGTGTGCCAGTTGCTCTGGCAGACCGGTGTTCAGGCGTTCTGCTTCGGCTTGCTGTTGTTCTGCGGCGTCTACAGCCGTCCAGGCGGCGGCGTTTACAATCATGCTGGGGTTTGTCGCCACCAGAAAATCTGTGACTGCCTTTTCATCCATCAAATCCAGCTCTTCTCTGCCCGGGGCGGTTATTTTGCCCAAGGGGGAGAGGGTACGGTGGAGTTCGAAGCCGACTTGGCCGGTTTTTCCTAGCAATAATAAGTTCATAGCTTGGTTGCCTTGGGGTTTGTCCACGTAGGGGCAGAACCCTTCAATGCTTTGGTAACAACGTCCGTTCAGACAGCTTGCTGGAAGGCTTCCAGTTCAGACTGGGGGATGTGGCCGTGGTTGACCATTACGGTGTTGATCAAGAGTGGTGAAACTTCAAAGTGCTCTGCTGCAGCTTCCATGGTTTCTTCATCCGGATAGGTAGTGTCCATCCACTCAATGAGGTCGTTATAGGGGCAGAGAAATTCTTGCGCGAAGGCTCGCTGGAATTTTTGGCGGGCCGTGGCCGCATCGGTACACGGAAGCCAGTTGCCAATCCCGCTGCCATAGACTCCGTCTGCAATGAACCTGGCTGTCATGAAGCGCCGGGAGTCTTTACGTGTTTTGCCCAGTGCAACCCTGGCTTGCCCGTTATCTGTAATCTCACCCAGACCTATTGGTAAACGGTGGGCTGCCTGATTGTGTTCCAGTAACCGGGGGGAGGTTTCTAACAGCTCAGATAATTTTCGGTTATTCAGCGGGCCTTTGTTCAAACCCAGATGTTGACGTGTTTCGTTGGCTGCATCCCGCGCTTTTTCCCAAGGGTAGCCTGGCTGCCCATCACCAAGCAGCTCGGCCAAGCGGCGAACATTCTGAATGGGCAAGGTTATCAGCTCTCCGGCTTCTGCAAGAGACTGTTCCGCTTCCTCAATCGTTTTTCCTGCGTGTTTGTGGCCTATGCACGCCAATTCCTGTATGGCCGCTTCTCCGTGAGCTGCGCCCAGTTTGAGCAGGAGCGTCATTAGCGATTCCGGAGCTTCTTCCGGATCGTAGCCCAGCCTGGCTTCTAACTGGCGCTGAAGCGTCAGCGAAGGTGTGGCCCTTTCATCCAAAACCGTGTGCCACAACTGATGAAGCGGAGTTTGCCCAGCGTAGTCATTCAGTTGTTCAAGGGTTCGGCTGATGAATTCATCTACCCCTGATTCATACTGTTCTGCCGGCACCCATGCCTCTAACCGTTCAAGGTAACGCAGCGAGCCTGTGTTTTCATAGCTGGGCTTAAGGTTCAACTGAACGCTCTGGCCATCACTGGCAAATGTAAGGTTCGGCCATGCGTAGCCCTCACCCGCTGCAGCAAGCAGATGGCTCATTTTCCAGTCATGCATTGCGGATGCATCGTCTGATGCTAAACCCGGCTCCCATCGCAAGCGCCACCAGTTGGCCGCAAACCATACGGCCAGCGGGTACGCTGAAACGCCAATGGCATCTTTTACCTGATGGTCGCCCAGAAGATCTTCGTGGCAAAACAGCTGGCGCCCACTTACCCGAAGGGCCAGGTAGCAGCGGGTCAAGAGATCAGCAGATGTCGATGTCCCGTTCGAGCCTTCGATCCAGTTTATTTCAAACTGCATGATCTGTTTCTCCACCTATGGCCAACTGGCTCCACCGTTTGAGGATTTCTTGTCTCATCGGGTCGGCCTCTGGCATCGGGTATCCGTGATAGGTGCCTTGTACTTCGTTTTCTAATTGTGCTTCCACCGGGTGACCTTCACGGGTCACAGCCCAGATGTTCTGGGGCCACTGGCCTTTCATCTGAGCGCTTACGATGCCCTTTTCAGCACCTTCGGTTAAAAGCGATTCCGCAATGCTTTTATTGAAGATACCACAGTCGTCACACAGTGTTTTGTGCGGCCTCGGATCTGATGGCGGCGTTAAGCCAAAATTACCCGGATTTCTTTTGTGTTCGGGGTTGCCACCGTATTTGACTTTACTGGCCAGTTGCTCCAGTTCCTGCACTGGCAGTGAATTCTGTAGTTTGCGCTTTGGATTATAGCGTCCTTTACGTGGCTTCATTCCTTTAGTGCCTTAGTCCTGATAGTGCCTCAGTCCTGACTTCCTGTGCCTAAGCGTTCACGCTTGTAGCTACCGTCTTGCACGCGCTGGCACCAGTCGAGGTTATCCAGGTACCACTGCATGGTTTTACGGATGCCGGTTTCGAAGGTTTCCTGGGGCCGCCATCCGAGTTCTTTCTGGATCTTGCTGGCGTCTATGGCGTAGCGCATATCGTGGCCTGGGCGATCTTGAACAAAGGTGATCAGGTCCCGGTAGCTGCGTTCCCGTGGGCGGAGTTCCCGTAGGATATCGCAAATTGTCTGCACTACCTCGATGTTCTGTTTTTCATTATGGCCGCCGATGTTGTAGGTTTCGCCGGGTTTGCCTTCGGTGACAACTTTATAGAGGGCACGGGCATGGTCTTCTACGTAGAGCCAGTCACGGATCTGGTCGCCTTTGCCGTATACCGGAAGTGGTTTGCCTTCCAGGGCGTTAAGGATTACCAACGGGATGAGCTTTTCCGGGAAATGGTAGGGGCCGTAATTGTTGCTGCAGTTGGTGACCAGGGTTGGCAGGCCATAGGTTCGGCGCCAGGCGCGGACCAGGTGGTCGGAGCTGGCTTTGCTGGCTGAATATGGGCTGCTTGGGGCGTAGGGGGTTTGTTCTGTGAACATTGGGAGGTTTGCTTGCCCCCTCTCCCCTGACCCCTCCCCCGCAAGGGGAGAAGGGAAATCTGACGGGTGTGGAAGGTCTCCGTAGACTTCGTCTGTGCTTATGTGGTGGAAGCGGAAGTTGGCTTTCTTTTCAGCTTCCAAGGTCTGCCAGTATTGGCGGGTGGCTTCCAACAGCGTGTAGGTGCCTACGATGTTGGTTTCGATGAAGTCTGCCGGGCCGTCGATGGAGCGGTCTACGTGGCTTTCGGCGGCCAGGTGCATGATGGCGTCTGGTTGATGCTCTTTCAGTACCCGGTCGAGTTCGGTGCGGTTGCAGATATCGACCTGTTCGAAGGCGTAGCGCTCGTTGTCACTTACTTCTGCCAGGCTTTCGAGGTTGCCGGCGTAGGTGAGTTTGTCGAGGTTAACCACTTCATCCCGGGTATTCTGAATAATGTGGCGGATGACGGCGGAGCCGATAAAGCCGGCGCCGCCGGTTATTAGGAGTTTCATAGTTTGGCTTTTGGTCGGTAACTAGGATTATTGACTCGGTGCCGGGTGATCTGAACATGGGGTCAGAACTTTGGTTCTGACCCCGGTTATCCTGGCCTCGTTCCTAAACGTGTTCAATGTACCAAGGCATGGCTTTGGCTATGCCCTCTTTAATTCTGTATTCCGGCGTGTAGCCGAGTTTGCGATGAGCCTTGCTAACATCCGCCTGGGAGTGGCGGACGTCGCCGGCCCGGAACTCCCGGTTAATCGGTGGTTTGGCATAGGGCCTGCCGCTTTCTGCGAGGGCCGATTGCAGTGCGTTGAACAGATCGTTCAGGGTGGTTCTGTCGCCCACCGCTACGTTATAGACTTCATTTTTGGCGCTTTGGGCAGCGGTGGCCGCGAGCAGGTTAGCCTGAACGGCATTTTCGATAAAGCAGAAATCCCGGCTGGTTTCGCCATCGCCGTTGATGAACACATTATCACCCTGAATCATCGCGGCGGCCCATTTCGGGATAACGGCAGCGTAGGCGCCATTCGGGTCCTGGCGCTTGCCGAACACGTTAAAGTAACGCAGGCCGATGGTATTGAACCCGTATGTTTTGGCGAAAACGTCGGCATACAGCTCGTTGACGTATTTGGTCACGGCGTATGGGGATAACGGTTTACCGATGTTATCTTCCACTTTTGGCAACGCCGGGTGGTCGCCGTAGGTGGAACTGCTGGCAGCGTAGGTGAAGCTGGAAACGCCCGCATCACGGGCAGCCACGAGCATGTTCAGGAAACCACGAATATTGGTGCCATCTGTGGTAATCGGATCGTTAATGCTACGCGGTACGGAGCCAAGAGCGGCTTGATGCAGCACGTAATCCACGCCTTGGCACGCTTGCCGACAATCCTCCAGGATGCGGATGTCGCCTTCGATAAAAGAAAAGCGTTGCCATTGCTCGGCGCTGACCAGGGCTTGGACTTCGTCCAGGTTATGCGGGTGGCCCGTCGCAAAGTTGTCCAGCCCAACGACGGTCTGGTTCAGTTTGAGCAGGTGTTCCAGCAGGTTGGAGCCAATAAACCCGGCTACGCCGGTCACCAGCCAGGTTTTGGGCGCCTTGTTTAGCTCATTCTGCAACTGTTCGTATCGGGTCATGGTTTACAGCCTGATGTCGGATTCGTTGGCGGACAGAATATATTTCAGGTCGTAAACCACCCCGCCCGGTTTTGCCAGCGCCCGGATACCCGGCGCCCCCAGACTCTTGAACTGGTTGTGCCCCACGGCAAGGATCACACCGTCGTATTGACCGGGTTTGGGCTGTTCAATGGGTGCGATGCCGTATTCATGTTCTGCTTCGGCGGTGCTTACCCATGGGTCGTAAACGTCCACTTCAATGTTGTACTCGGCCAGCTCTTTCACGATATCAATCACCCGCGTATTACGCAGGTCGGGGCAGTTTTCCTTGAAGGTAAGCCCCATCACCAACACCCTGGCGCCCTCCACGTGAATGCGCTTTTTCAGCATGGCTTTAACCAACTGGGAAACCACGTAGGCGCCCATGCCGTCGTTCAGGCGGCGGCCGGCGAGGATGATTTCCGGATGGTAGCCGATGGTCTGGGCCTTGTGGGTCAGGTAATAGGGGTCTACGCCAATGCAGTGGCCACCCACCAGGCCGGGGCGGAAAGGCAGGAAGTTCCATTTGGAACCGGCGGCCTGCAGGACGGCTTCGGTGTCTATGCCCATTTTGTTGAAGATCATCGCCAGCTCATTGATCAGGGCGATGTTCAGGTCCCGCTGGGTGTTTTCGATGACTTTGGCCGCCTCGGCCACTTTGATGCTGCTGGCCTTGTGGGTGCCTACGGTAATGATCTCGTTGTACAGCGCATCCACCAGGTCGGCGATTTCCGGGGTGGAGCCGGCGGTGACTTTTTTGATGTTGGTGACGCGGTGTTCCTTGTCACCGGGGTTAATCCGCTCCGGGCTGTAGCCGGCGTAGAAGTCCCGATTGAACACGAGGCCGGATACCCGCTCCAGCACCGGCACGCAGTCGTCCTCGGTTGCCCCCGGGTAAACCGTGGATTCGTAGATGACGATGTCGCCCTGTTTGAGGGTTTTTCCGATGGTTTCGCTGGCTTTGATCAGCGGGGTCAGGTCCGGGCGTTTGTGCTCGTCGATCGGCGTGGGCACCGTTACGATGTAGACGTTGGCAGCTTTGAGATCGTCGGCGCTGGCGGTGTAGCTCAGGTGAGCCGCTTGTTTGAGTTCCTTGCTGCTCACTTCCAGAGTGTGGTCCTGGCCGCCCTGGAGTTCGGTGACGCGCTTCTGGTTGATATCAAAACCAATGACGGGGCGCTTTTTGCCGAATTCGACAGCCAGGGGGAGGCCTACGTAGCCCAGGCCGATAACTGCGAGGGTGAGGTTGTTGGTTTGCATGGCGTTGGGTGCTTTATCTTTGGTGATTCATTGAGATGCTAAGGCGTGAAGGTGGGGTCTGACCCCACGGGGTCAGACCCCTTTTTAGCTGGCCTCTTGTTCAGCTTCACGGGTTCCTTTGAAGAGGGCCCGGATGAATACGATGAAAACACCGAGCATGCCGCCGAGCAGGGTGGCAAGTATGGCAATCAGCGCCCGCTTCGGTTCGCTCTTTTCCTGGGGCACTACCGCCGGATCGATGATTTTGAACACGTACTCCTGCTGGGCGTTGGCCAGCATCACCGTGCGGGTTTCGCTCTCGATAAGCTGGTAGAAAACCTGCTGCATTCCGGCGATGTTGGTATCGGTCAGTTTGTTTTCCAGATAATTGATTCTGGCCTCAGCCTCCGCCACGTCTTGCCGGCGCATGTGTTCGTTGATGTCTTCAACCAGCCATTGCGCCCACTGCTGTGCGGCTGTTGGAGAGAGGCTCTTCACGGAAAATGTAACCATGCCGTTTTCTTTGTTTTCACTGACACTCAGATGGTTTTCTTTAAACGCTTTTACCAGATCCCAGTCTGTGGGTTGCTGGCTTTTGCCATCTTCGTCCGGCAGCCATTGGCCGGTTTCGGGGTTGTACACTTCCCGGTTGTATTGCCACTCGCTCTGTTCGATGTTCCAGCCTTTCACAGCCATGAGCGGTACGGCGAGATTGTGGCGATCAATAAAATCGGCCAGGAACGCACGGGAGCGGAGCACTTCCTTGGCGATAACGGTTTGATTGGAGCCACCACCGCCGAGGTTGATACCCGCGAGGCTGGCCAGGCCGCCGAGCTGACCGGAGATGCCGCTTATTCCACTCTCTTCACTAGCAGGTGCCAGCAACACGCTGGCCTGATAGATATTGGGTTTATGCAGGGCGTAGGCAACACCGCCTGTCGCGAACAGGAAGGTGACGGCGATAATCAGCCATTTGCCGGCCCAGAGGGTGGCAAAGAGCTGACGGAGGTCGATTTCGTCATCGTGTTGCTGTGGGTGAAACACTTCGTATTGAGCCATGATTTAACCGGGTCGGGTGTATAGAGTTGGGTGCTTGAAGTTGGGGTCTGACCCCGTGGGGTCAAGTTGGGTGCTTGTGAAGTTGGGGTCTGACCCCACGGGGTCAGACCCCTTTTTCAGCTTCAGAGGTTGCCGACTGCGGCGGCACCCAGGGCCATCTGGTACACGATCTGGCTCACGTTAGTCCAAAGCTCCAACTGGTTCAGGCGGTCCACATCAATTGGTACGATAACCGTATCCCCCGGCGCCAGTTGCTGGCTGCGGCTGCCAAACCAGCGGCTTTTCTCCGGCAGCATTACCGAGCCGTCTGCCTTTACTACATAAACTCTACTTTCGTCTGCCTGGCGGGTGGGGCCGCCGCTTCGTTCCAGGTAATCATCTACAGTAAGGCCAGCCGTATAGAGATGGCTCGTGGGGAACTGAACTTCACCGAATACGCTGACAGCCTGAGGAATAGTCGGCACGGTCAGTGTATCGCCATCCTGTAATCGGATGGACTGGTAACCGGTGTCTGCCAGCACTTGCGGCAGATCTATCACCATCCTTCCCACTGGCCGGCTACTCTGTACGTCTTCAAGCAAACCTTTCACTTCATCCACACGCTGGGCATTCTGACCCCCAAAAGAGTCACCCTCCAGCTGAACACCGAGGAGGTCTCCCTGCAGCCGTTCTTCCGCTTCGCGGAGCCGCTGCGCTTCCAGTTCGCGCAACTTGGCCCGAGTAAATACCGCACCTTTCGGAAAAGCGTTATCAGTCAGTCCGCCGGCACGCTCAATAACTTCTTTGAGCGTTTCGCCATCCCGGAAGGTATATTCGCCCGGGTAACGCACCTCACCTTTCAGCTCAATTGTGCTGGTTTTTGCGAATTCCGGGATGGATTTGATCAGTATCCGGTCCCGGCTCTGGAGAGCCAGGTTGCCGTTGCCGGCCATGGCATCTGCCAGGCTCACGTTGAGGATGTCCGTTTTGCCGATGCCGTTCTTATCGGTGGTGTAGCGCGCGACCTCCGCATTGAATAGAGACGCCGAATCTCTCAGGCCGCCGGCTACGAATATCGCATCCGAAAGTTGCCCGGACGCGGGCAGGGGGTACTCTCCTGGATATCGAACTGGCCCGGTAATGCGAATGGTCTTTTGTGGCGAAGAAGGTGTTGCCTGGCTTTTCAGGCGGCGGAGTACCGGCTCGAAAAGACTTTCGCGGGTGAACTCCCGCCCTTCTTCACCGCCCTCCACTTTTCCGGCATCTGAGAAGATCAGCAACTGGTCTTTTTCCTCGAGGGGCAGATCAAATGCGCTGCCCGGATTTTGTATGGCCTTTCTCAGACGCAGGTTCAGAACTGAGATAGTGTCGGTCTTTTCATCGGTACGAACGATGGCCGCATAGCGCTTGTCCGCAACAGGCGTCAGGTCTGCGTCCAGGTTCTTGATCACTGAACTGACACGCATGCCGGGCATCCAGGCAAATCGACCGGCCCGGGTGGCTGCACCGCTGATCTCAATGTACTGGCCAGTGATGTCCGAAATTGACGGTATATTCGCTCTGTCACCCGCCTGGATTCGCGCATTCTTTCCTTCGGCTACGGTGTAGTCCGCCTCTGCGATGATGCGCAGGAAATCCTCGCTGGTGCGCTCGATGTTGATGCGCTGGGGGTAGGCTTGGGGAGTAAGGCCGCCGGCCATGCGAACCAGGTCCGCAAGGGTGTTCTCATTTCTCAGCTCATACAGCGCGGGGCGATATACCTCACCTTCAATTCCGGCGCGCTTGCCGACCGGCGGAATGAAGATAACGTCGCCGGGTTGCAGGCGGTTGTCATGGGAGCTATCGCCTCTGAGCAATAGGTCGTACAGATCCAGTGTGCCAACCAGTTTGCCGTTGCGTTTAAGCTGGAGGTTTCGCAGGGAGCCGGTTTGTTTGATGCCACCGGATACGTATAGGGCATTGGTGATGGTTGACAGGGAGCTTACCGAGTAGGAGCCCGGGTTACGCGCTTCACCGAGCACAAACACCCGCATGCTGCGCAGCTCACCGAGGGAGACGCTGGCCTGAACGCCAATGTATTGCTCGGATACCTGCTTGCGTATCTGTTGCCGGGCTTCATCAAAGCTCATCCCTGCCACGCTCATGGGGCCGGACTGCGGGAAGCTGATGGTGCCATCGCGGCTGATGGGCAGCTCCAGGCTCTTGTTTTCCTTACCCCAGAGTTGGATTCGCAATACATCCCCGGGGCCGAGGGTGTACTCGGAGGGGATCGGGATTTCGGTTACCGGGGCGAAGGTGGTTGGGCTGCCCCTGAAAAGATCGTAACCGAAGGGCTTGAGGCCGCCGTTTTTTGCGGCGATCTTCTGCTCCTCCTGCTTCTCATCACGCGCCTTCTCCCGCTCCTCCTCCGGTGTGTTGGGTACCGGCTCCACTACCTGCACTGCACGGGGGCGCTGATTCTGCTGACCGGAGGACTGGAGGCTGTCCAGGTCTATGCCATACTGGCTGGCCAGTGCTTCCTGCTGGGCTTTGGGCAGGGATTTGAATTGCTCAATCTGGGCGGGCGTGATCGATTGGGCATTTGCAGCTAGCGGCAACAGAAGGCTGGCTGTGAAGAGTAGCTTTTTCAGGTTCACTTTATTGAGGGTCCGGGATTTTGAGATTTGAAGTTGTGAAGTTGGGGTCTGACCCCGTGGGGTCAGACCCCTTTTTCAGAGTTCATGACCCCGTGGGGTCAGACCCCTTTTTCAGAGTTCATGACCCCGTGGGGTCAGACCCCTTTTTCCTTTTTCAGAGTTCAGAATCGGTAAGTCCAGGCAGCGCCGAGGGACCATTGATCCTTTTCGCCACCCAGATACTGAATTTTCTTGTCGGTGGCCTGAAGGTTCAGATCCAGCCAGCCGTTGAGTAAACGAGCACCGTAACCGACATCGAGAATGGCCACGTCTTGGTCTCCTTCCGGTACGGTATAGACAATATCCCGGTTTTGGGTGACAGTTCGGTTTCCGCCGTCCTTATTGAGCCTTGCGTAGGTTATTTTCGCGCTGAGGTTTGTGCCGTTGTCGTAAAAATTGAAGGCACCGAGGGTGACGGCTTCCGCGTCGCCATCAAAGCTGGCTGCCATGCTGCGACCGTAATAGCGGTAGCCAGAGCGATAGCGGGAGTGGTCATAGGTGATGTTAGGCATGGCATCACCGAGGAAGTCGTCGGCCAGGGTATTGGTGTATTCGATAAACCATTGCTGGTCCGCTTTAAAGAGCTGGGTGGTCCAGTCCGCCCCCAGAAGCCAGGATTTTCGGGCCGGGAAGGCGCCGGCTTCGTCTTCGCCCATCATCTGGGCATAAACACCCAAGGATTGCTGGCCAATTCCAAAGCCATAGCGCGCGTCGATGCTTGCGAGCTGATTGCCCGGATCGTTTTCCTCAAGCTGCCCGTTATCCCGGCCAATCAGTGCGTTCCAGAGCGTGGAGGCATTTTCCGGCCGCCCTTCCCCACCAAGCATGATCGCCCTGGATAAACCAATGTCCAGTCCGCTTACCGGGCGAAACGTAAAGCGCATGCCGATCAGCTTGGCTTCTGGCACGGCCCTGCCGCTTTCGTATTGGCCGGCGAACGCGGTAAATTGCCAGGGGCCAACCCACTGCAGCCAGTCCGTTTCCGGCGCGGCGCTGTTGTTGCGATTAAGCCAGAGCGCCGGCATCGGGCGGGCGTTATTGGAAAGAATCAGGCTCGACTGCCAACCCGGCCCCCACCAGCGGTCAATGGCTCCGGCACCAAACACCCAGTTGCCGGCTGCCGCGGCCAGATAGGAGCCGTCAAGGCGCAGTTCTTTGCCGTCATCCGATTTATCAGCATAAGCCGGCTTAAGCCCGAGGGCCCAGACTTCGCCTTGCCACTGGAGATTGATTGCCGTTCCGGCCTTCGCCAATGCATTCTGATCAAACCCCCGGATGCCGGGAATCTCACTACTGCCATACAGGCTGTACTCGCCCCGGAAGCCCTGCTGGGCTTGTTGTTCTTTCTCAAAACGGAGGTAGGCGGCGGCTGACCCAACAGACGACTGATCCGAGTTCACACTGGCCTCAAGACCACTGTGCACCGCACTCCACATCAGCGGCCAGGTGCTGACGGTGCGATCCATATGGCCGCGATCTGCCAGCTTTTGTGCCGCAAAACGCGCCCGGGAGTCTCCAGGCTCCAGCCAGGGGGCTGCCGAGAGGGTAACACTTGCCAGGCACGCTACCGCCCCACCGACCAGGGCCCAGTGTTTTAAGGTCATAGAGTTGGATTATCTGAAAAGCGACCGGAAACAGACAATAAGGAAGGGAACAACAAAATCCCAACTGCGTCCCTGTCGGAAGATGAATATGGTGTTTCAGAAAGGTGCTGATTTTACGGCATCGCCTGTGACAAGCAAGTGGCAAAAAGCCAGACACAAGGCGATTCAGAGAGTTATCTGAGTAAAGAATTGTTAAAACTTCGGAAAGGCAAGAAAACCGCTCACGTTTCGGTCAATTGCGCCTTCACCAGGCTTGCGAACTCTGTAAAGAATGCGAGGAAAACACCTCCCATCAAACCCAGCAGGCCGGCCAACAGAACAATCAGGCTCCGAGCCGGCCCCTTACGCTCCGCGCTTTCCCGGCTTACCGTCAAAACTTCCATTGGCTGCATGGAGTTGAGGGTAGCCTCAAGCGATAACCGCTTTTCGAAAGCCGCCGCAATTGCCGCGCCGGCATCCGTTGCGCCTTCCAGCATCTTTATCGTCGAGGAAAGCGATTCGATTTGCCTCTCCAGATTCTCCCTCAGGTTCGATACAGCCGCCGATTGCGCTTCCGAGAGCTTATCAATGAGCAGGGCATGAGACTGTTTGACACCTTCGCTCTGAGATGGCGATGCCTCCGACACCATTCGGATCAGCCCGGTGTTCTCCGGATTCTCGAAGAGGATTTCGAAGGGGATCTGCTCGTCATGGTCCGCATGGTATGTCGACTGATATTCCGGCAGCCAGCGATTCTCCAGTGTTGCAATGACTGTTGCGGGCTTTTCAATGTAACTGCCGGGTTCCTTCTCTGCCAGCTTGATCAGGCTGACATAATCGTATTTCTCCGGCATCAGCACGGCGTAAATAATCCCCGCCAGTAACACTGAAAAAAGCACTGCATAAAACACTCGCCGGCGTTTTAGAAAAGTGGCCGCCAGATCCACCAGGCTGATTTCGTCATCGTAGTGCGACTGAGGTTCGCGAGGTCTTTCTTCCATTAAAGCTTCACCTTCATTGTTATGTGGCGCTGGGCTGAGCTGTTAAGCGAAATTGGCGCAGCTCCGATTCATTGCCCTGCCGGGTCTTCCTGTTATTTCTTTATAGCAGACACCGGCACTTTCACCCGCTGCTGCTTCTGCATGAAGCTGATCAGTACAATCGCCCGCTCTTCGCCATCGTAAGCCTGGAAAATCGCACTGATGCCTTCAAAGGGGCCTTCATTCAGTTGCACGGCCTGGCCCGGTTTGATACCGCCCTGTTCAGCCACCGAATCGAGGCTGTCCTTAATGTGCTGAATGACGCCGTCTGAGATGGGCGCTGGCTTGTTGGCGAAGCTCACTACCCGTATCACGCCCCGGGTGGACCGCAGCTTGGACCATATAGGGTCGGTTTGCTCCAGGTTGACGAAGAGGTAACCGGGGAACAGAGGCTCCAGCTTTTTAGTGCGCTTTCCGGCCTTGATTTTTTCCACCGTGATTTTCGGGAAGAAGCAGGCGATGTCCTGGTTTTGCAGGTGCGCCAGGGCACGGTCGCCCTGGGCGGGTTTGTGTTGGAGGGCGTACCAGGTCATTGGTGCCTCTTGGTTGGGGTGTTTTGGGCGATGTTGGGTGCCGCTTTGGGCCTGATGGTCAAGGACATGCCGAAGGTGCCCAGTATCTGATTGAGTGTTCTGGCAGTTGCATGATTCGCATCGCGCTCAATGGCGGAAATGGTATTCGCGGACAGGCCCGCGATTTTACCAAACCGGCTCTGGCTGAGCCCGGTCCACTCCCGACGCATTCGGCGAATAGCCTGCCCTATTGTAAGCTCCCCCGCGTCCAGGAGTTCAAACATTTCCTGTCGGGCGATGATTCTTTGTTCTGTGGATATCGGTTTTTTTAACTTTGGCATTGGGTGAACCTTTATCCAGGGCCCTGGCCGGTAAGCTGCGGATGACTTAACTGATCCAGAGCCTTCTCTACGGCGTTGAACCGAATAACCTTGTTTTCAAGCATCTCTGCCGGCGCCCCATGCTTTGCCAGTTCTTGCTTCAGGCCCGTCAGCTGCTCCAGTTGGTCAACCACGCCCCTTGTTACCTCACCAGGGTCAGCAGACAAGGCATTAATGATGGAGGGGTAGTCTGGCTCCAGCGTGCCGCTTCTCAACTTCCTGGGCCACAAGGTCGTCCTCGCTATGGCTTCGGGATCTAACACCATTGGGGCAAGGTCGTAGGCTGGCGACAGTTCGATGTGCCTGTCTCGCTTTATAATAGAGGTGTTTCGGCCATGGTTGTCGCGATTGCCGATTGCGGTGTTCAGGATGTCGCGTACCAGATAGTCCGCCAGCAACCTGTCCGGGTTGGCCGGCCAGGTCACACAGGTTTGCAGCTTACTGATGACCTCTGCATGATCAAGACCGGAGCCATCGCCTATCCGGCCCATAATGGAATAGACGGACTCAACACCATGACAAACCAATTCACCATCAACCATTTCCCGGTCGAAACGAGTGAGCCAGAGTGCGAACTGCCCGTCCTGCTCATCAAGGCGTGACTCTTTGATCGTGTTGAAACCGCGACTCTCGAGGGCCCGGTAGATGGCAGCTTCACCCTGCAGTACGGCAACATCGGCGCGGGTTTTACGGCCACGGGGAAACTTCACGAGCCAGTGTTTGCGAATCTCGCTTGGAGGGACCGTTCCTTCAAGGGCAAAGAGCTCTTCGTGGTTTTCCACCAACAACAATTTAGGAGCGTCGCCGCCGGCACCGGTCGCACCACCAATGGCAACACCCATAGCCCGGGCATGCTCGACCAGATTATCGGCGCGAGTGCAAACCTCTTCCGCAGAAAAGTATGAAGGACCGGCCTGGGAAAGCTTCTCAGCAAAAGCATCCGCCGCTTCCTTGATTCGCAGGTTGCCGATTGGGGCAATGCAACCCTCCGCCAACAGCCGGGTATCAATAGCCTGTTCCGGGTCCCGCTCGTATCCAAGCATCTTTAACCAGTGCCTGCGACCCGCGCCCTGTGGAATGATGTCCCGTAACACAGGGGCAATCTCTCCCGCCAGGTAGTCACCGCCCAAATGACAGGGCAGATTAACACCGACGGCTGTTTTATCGATAAGTCCCTGCGCCTCAAAGTCACCCAGCCACTCCAGGGCCTCTACCGCGTAACCCGCACTGTAGGAGAACATGGGCTTCCCGGCCAGGCCTTGCTGCGGCTGTACAAACCGAATAAGCCCGGCATCGTGCCAGCGGTTGTTCCAATGAATCTGGAGTGTGAGCTCCATGGGCTATGCCTTAAATTCCAAGTAGAGTTGAAATTTTAGCATTGATTTGATGTGTTATTACAATTTTGGTTGGAATTATGGGAAAGGCATTTGCCTTCGGAGGAGCGTTTGCTGGTGATTGCCTCTTCGATTTCCCGCATACCTTCTTCCTGAGGTATACCGGCCAGAATTGGCCTGGGTCTCCACCCACTCCTTCATCGGTTCTGGCAATGAAACATTCACTGTAGCCACAGTCATCTCGCTCTCCAACCGCTTTTGACAATTATTGCCAAAGATGAAAGCTCTATATCAAACGCCATAGGCATCAATGGGGTCTGCCCTCTTGATTTTTCAATACCAATCGCCGGATGCGACGAAATATGGATTCAGGACATCTTCCTTACCATATCGCAAGGGCTCACGCTCCAGCGTTTCCACCTTACCACCTGCTGCCGACAACACGGCATGAGCTGCGCCGGTATCCCACTCGCAGGTCGGCCCCAGCCGGGGATAGATATCCGCATGGCCTTCGGCGATTTTGCAGAACTTGAGGGAGCTGCCGGCCTGCACCAGCTCGTGCTCGCCGAGCGTTTCGATGAAAGCTCTGGTTTCTTCGTTGAGGTGGTTTTTGCTGGCCACCACGCGCTTTACGGCCTTGGGCTCGGCAACACGGATACGGCGAACTCTGCCGGTGCGATCACGCATGTAGGCACCCTCGCCTGTTACGCCCCAGTAAGCTTCTTTAAGAGCCGGTGCAATCACCACCCCCATCACCGGCTCGCCGTCTTCGATCATGGCGATGTTAACGGTGAATTCACCATTGCGCTGGGTGAAATCCCTGGTACCGTCGATGGGGTCCACCAGCCAGAACCGGCGCCAGTGTTTGCGCTCTTCCCAGGGAATATCCTTGCCTTCCTCGGAGAGGATGGGGATATCCCGGCTGATGTTGCGCAGGCCGTGGGTGATGATGTCATGGGCGGCAGTGTCTGCAGCCGTGATGGGCGAATCGTCGGTTTTGTAGCTCACTTTGAAGTCCGACTGGTAGATTTGCAGCACTCTCTCGCTGGCCTCGTCGGCCACTTTAATGACATCCGGGAGGATCGAGCTGTAATGCATGTGATTCGCTTCCTGCTTCAGGTCAATTTGGGGTCAGATGAAATGTTCATCTGACCCCATTTTTATAAGCCCATAGTATCATCTAAAAAAAGGGGTCAGAAGAAAGCGTTCTTCTGGCCCCGGATTCACCCGAAAGAAGGAATCAGATATGAAACTTCGCTTCCTTGGCGGCACAGGAACGGTTACCGGCTCTCGCTATCTGCTCTCGGATGACAAGCACCGGGTGCTGGTGGACTGCGGTATGTACCAGGGGGTGAAAACCCTGCGGCGGCGCAACTGGGCGAAGTTTCCGGTGGATCCGTCCACCATTGATGCGGTGGTGCTTACGCACGCTCATATTGACCACTCGGGTTATCTGCCGGCTTTGGTGAAAAACGGCTTCAAGGGCAAGGTGTACTGCACCAAGGCCACCCATGAGCTGTGCAAGGTTCTGCTGCCGGATGCCGGCTTCCTGCAGGAAGAGGACGCGAAATACGCCTTCCGCAAGAAGTTCTCGAAGCACGAGAAACCGGAGCCGTTGTTTACCGAGAAGGACGCCTGGGAAGCCCTCAAGCATTTTGAATCCCTGCACTATCACGAGACGTTCGAGCCGGTGAGAGGGTTCCAGGTAACCTTCACACCGGCCGGGCATATTCTCGGCTCTTCCTGCGTGCACGTTCACCATGAAGGCGATGGCCGGACGATTGTATTCAGTGGTGATGTAGGCCGGCAGAACGACATGATCATGCGGCCGCCGGAGCCGCTGCAAAAAGCGGATGTGCTGGTGTGTGAATCCACCTATGGCGACCGGGTTCATGGCGAGACCGATCCTGAGGCGGAACTGGCGAAGATCATCACGCGGACGGCTGGCCGGGGTGGCATTGTACTTATACCGGCGTTTGCGGTTGGGCGGGCGCAGATGCTGCTTTATGCGATTCACAAGATTATGGGTGATGACAGGATTCCCAAACTGCCGGTATTCCTGAATAGCCCCATGGCCATCAAGGCAACAGAGATTTTCTCCAGGCATCACAAGGAACACAAGCTCAACGCCGCCCAATGCGAACAGATGGACGAGAAAACTGAGTTTGTCCGTACGGTGGAAGAATCCATTAAGCTGGACTCTGTTCGTTACCCCTGCGTGATTATATCCGCCAGCGGCATGGCCAGTGGCGGGCGGGTGCTGCACCACCTGAAGACCTTACTGCCCAATCCGCGAAACAGCATCGTTTTTGCCGGCTTCCAGGCCCCGGGTACCCGGGGCGATGCGCTGGTGAATGGTGCGGAATCGGTGAAGATTCATGGCGAATATTGGCCGGTTAAGGCCGAAATTCATAATCTAGATTCGCTTTCCGCGCACGGGGATTACAAGGAGATTCTGGCCTGGCTGGAGCAAGGCTCACTTAAACCGGAGAAGGTGTACGTCACTCACGGGGAGGCAGTGGCGAGTGACGTGATGCGCAAACGGATTCGGGAGAAATTTGGCTGGGAGGCCGAGGTGCCGGAGTTGTTTGAGGAAGTGGAGGTTTAGCGCGGCCTTGGAGTCGGCCTTGGGGTCAGATGAACTTTTCATCTGACCCCGTTTTCAGACCCCGTTTTCATGCCCACCCGCCTCACGTATTCACGTAACTCATCGCTTTGTTACACTAAACATAACAAAGCGCGGATATTTTCATGCAACCTCTACAATGATTGGAGCGGTGGCTACTTGCCTCCAACTCCGCCAAAACCGGACGCCTTCATTCCTCGGCAGCTTTTCGGGCCTTGCTCCCGGAACTAAGCCAGGGCGTTTATCAATACGCGGGCGCCCCGGACAAGGAAAGCTATCGCGCCTGTCCAGAATAGCTATCGTGCCTGTCCATGATCGCAAGCTATTACTGGAGCAGCTCTTCCAAACTCTGCGCAATCACAAACAAGATCTATTCTGCAGGCCTATAGGCCACCGTGTTTCGACCAGAATTCAGCGGGGGTTATCACCGGATAATGTTCCTTTAACTCAAGCAGGTCTTTATCACCGGTTATCAGGTAATCTACCGAGTGTGTCTGTATCCCGCTTATCAGGGTTCCGAGTACCGGGGTATCTTTGATGTCTCTCACGGATTCCAGTGGCAGCGCCGCTGGCTCAATGACTTCAGCCAGCAGCCCGAGGATGTCCACGAGGTCGTCTATTTCTGCCTCAGACATGCCATGCCGGTGTTGCAGCCTCGGTAATACCCTGCGAATTTCATCCAAAATATACTCGGAGAGATACACATCCACTGCCCCGCTGCGCCAGGCCTGTATGATTTTCCCTGGCACGCTCGCCGGATACGCCATGCCCGATATGATTACGTTGGTGTCAATAACTGCCTGAATCAACGCCATCCCTGGTGCCTTTCATTAATTTCCGGAGCGATCTTCAGCGATCACACTTTCAATTTCTCTCATGCCATCTTCCTGAGGCACACCTGAAAAACCTTTCTCCAATCGCGAACTAAGCGCCTCAAAGCGTTGTTCCATTTTTCGGATTCGGCCAAACAAGCGGGCATCCACCAAGGCTGCCACCGGCTTACCGTCTTTCTTAATCAGGATGCTGTCGTGCCGGTACTGTACCTGATTAATCATCTCACCAAGATTCTGCCGGAACTTCACTGCGCTGGTTTCTGTGATCATGAACGCCTCCAACCATATTGATCGTATTGATCATAGCATACTGGAATGGTGTAAAGCTTTTTTGCCACGGGCGCTCACAGACGGAAAGTGAGGATTGCCGACCAGGGCTTGACAAAGCAATGTTGTGCCTGCCCAAGCAACACATACACTCCACTCGATTTAAATCACGACACAAGAGTCAGGGCTGAAAGCGTCCTTCCAGCGAGGGGCAGCACTCGGATCAATCTCGCACCGCCAGATGCCGCCAGCGCTGCGCTCAAATCTGATTAAAACACCCGCCAGGTTTGGGTGGGCATTGCCCCCCATGGTCACCTGAATGTGACCAGAACCGTCAGCGTTAACTACAGCGATATCTGTGGCGGCATCCCCCGTGGTGAGGTTTGAGGGGGTATACCCCAGCGCATTATTCGTAACGGAACCAGAACCGGACACTTGGGATTCAAAGGACGTTTTGTAGGTCGAAAGTTCTCCGACAGCCCTATTTACCTGGGATTTCGACACATAACCCTGATAGGAGGGTATCGCGACGGCGGCCAGTATGCCGATGATGGCGACGACGATCATAAGTTCAATCAGGGTAAAGCCGCCGTTTTTTCGTTGCATAATAAAATTGCACCAGGATTGAGATATCGATTGTCTTGACTGATGCAAAAGGCCGGCCAGATTAAGCGTATCACTCATAACCCATTATTTTGAGGCGGCATCTGGCTGGGATGCCTCGGGAAATACCCGTGAAACCAGAACCGGGGAAGGTGGCCGAGTGAGACTTCGTTCTGGTAATAATCAAGATCGTCAGCCATCGCCTGCTGGTATCTGAGCACTTCACGGAACCAAACCGTACTGGCGACGAGAAACACCATGATAAGGGCGTATCCAGCCATTCTCGGGAGCCTTGACTGGCTGACAGAGGCAGTCATTGTTCGTTGCGCAGGTTCCGGTTTCATGAGTGCCCAAAAAACCGCAAGTATTGGCAACCCCACCAACATGGACCCTGGTGCGATGAACACCGCCGACACGCCGGCGTGAACCAGAGCGGACAGCACCGAGGCCGTGAACGCCACCAACAATAGACCATTATGGGCCTGCCTGGCCCGAACCACTGCAATCTGACGCCACAAATGTCGCAACGCAAAACCACACAGGATGACCAGGCCCACTATGGAAATCCACCCGTACTCCGCCGCCCACATCAGGTACATGTTGTGAGGGTGCCCTAACTTCGGGGATGCCCGGTAAGCATCTGTCAGAATGTCATGAGTCAGCCACGATTGGGGCCCCATGCCGAACGGGACGTACTGCAAACTCATAGCCCAGGCTTCTTGCCATAAGGGCATACGCCCGGAGCTGTCTGCCTTGAGCCCACGAACCTGAATCTCATCAAACACGAGGCTGGGAATAACCACTGACAGGATGAGCCAGGCGACCAACCCGTAAACCGCAAATCGGGCGAACAACCTTACCCAAGGCAGTGCCGCTCTTCCAAAGCAGGCCCACACCAAAACAAAACCAATAAGCAAGCCAATCATGGAACCGCGGGACGATGACAGAAACAGCATCCACCACCATACAGCCCCCGTAAACGCAGCACCCATCCGCCAGAGCGTGTTTCGTTTACAGGGCACAACCAGAAGAAATAATGGAAACAGCGGTATCAGCCAAGTCGCTATGTGGCTCCAGTAACGGATATTCACAAAGCCCCACGGAATAATGTGGTCGAGCTGGGAGAAGTCATCGGTAATGGCAAAAAGATAAACTGTGATCGTCATCGCTGCATAGAAGAAACAAACTACCGCAGCCACCACTACCAGCGCCTGTGCGGCCTCCCGAGCCAGACCCTCCGTCCGGATAACGTAGCCACTGATGCCAAATGCGAAAAAGTAAAGCGCATAAAACACCGGCTCCACCAGATAAAAAGGCCCGGAGGGATATTGCAGCATGGCAAGTAGAAAGCTGAACACCAGCAAGAGAAACGGCCACACCTCCTGCACTGCAGACGCCAGTTGCCCCCTATATGACAGCCTCCCAAGCCCCAGGGCAATCACGGCAATCAACAACAACGAGAGCAAAATCCGCTGATCCGCATAGGCACCAAAAACTGATGGAATAAAGTCGGCAAATAGGACTGAACCAAAGAACAGAGCGAAAACCGGAACCAAAACCGGGGAAGACTTGTTTTTCATTTTTTGCGCGGCCGAGAACAGGGATTAGAGAACAGCGGAGGACCATCAACGATCCGCTACTCCTTCATTCTGAATTCTGACTAAACTTTCCGAACAGGACCAGAATAACGAACCACCAACTCGTCAGAGGTTAAAAGAGTTCAGCAATCTCAGCATCCACCCGGTCAAACTTTTCCGGCATCCATGTCCATCGACTTGCTCCAGTATTCCAGTGCCTGTCTGCCTGTTCCACCTCCTGTTCCAGAGTATTCCAGCGCCTGTCCATGAAAGGATGATGTCCATGAAAGGATGAATTTCGCGTCAAACCCAGTCTGCGTATATAAGACCAGGAACACGGGCAAATTCACGCACGTTGTTTGTTATCAAAGTGCAAGCAGTGGCGATTGCGTGCCCTGCTATGGCCGTATCGTTGGGGCCAATGAGCGTGCCTGTTTTACTAAGCTCCAGCATTACACTTACTGTCGCGTCTACTGCCCGCTGATCCCAGGGCAGAACGGCATCAGTTCGCTTAACAAATTCATCAACCAGCGCCTTGTGTTTGGTTGAGGCCTTTTTGCCAATCTGGCCGTAACGCATTTCGGCATAGGTGATGGCAGAAATGACAATCTGGTTGCCCTGCTCAACCTCGGCAGTTAATCGCTGGATGACCGCTGCGGGGTGTTCTCGCATGATGAAGGAGCAGATACACGTGTCGAGCATGAACGTAGTCACAGATTAAATCTACCTTCATCACCGGTGATCACAGGGCGCTCCTGAAGAAACTCGGGGGTTGCTTTTGGCATCTCAAGCAGAGATGCCCAGGATGGCCTCACAGGGCGAAGAGTAATCACGTCCCCCTCCCGCAAAATCTCAAGCTCCCCAACACCTTCATAGGCCATATCAGCAGGTAGCCGAATAGCCTGATTCTTACCATTTTTGAAAATAGAAACAGTACGCATCTTTTTACCTCCAGTTAAGGGATCACAGAGTTACTGTAGTGCATATGCCATACATATGCAAACAAGATGCATGGCCCCGCAGTGTTCAATAAACCCAGAATAGGCGCACCACAAAAAGCAAAGGCCCGGGGGTCGAAACCACCGGGCCTTTGGGAATCAGGTCAGGCTAAGCCGAGCCTATCCATCCGAGATTGCACCTTGAGATCAAGCTGCGCCTGTCCATCCTAGGTCTGTCCGAGAGATCATGCGGCGGATTCGTGCTCAATATCCCAACCTGGGAATACAAGCACGGCAGGATGGCATTGCAGAGCCCGAGCCAAGACCTTTGCACGTTCAACACCCAGGCGCACCCGATCATTTTCGATAGCCGAAATAGTAGACTGGGGTATGCCAGTAGCCGCAGCTAGCTCATTCTGACTCATACCCTGAAGTTCACGCAGAATCCGGACAGATTCGCCAACAGAAACCTCAACTCTTCTTTTAGCTTTATCATTATGTATTATTCATAGTGGCTCCAGAGCCTTAGAACCTTCACCACCCGCTCGTCTTCGTGCACTTGGTAAACCAGACGATGCTGGATATTGATACGGCGTGAGTAGGCTCCTGCAAGATCGCCAATGAGTTTCTCAAACGGAGGCGGCTTGCGGTATGGATCTTCCGCTATAAGCGCTAACAGTTCCTGGGCTTTTGGTTTGAGACCGCTGGAGGCCAACTTCTTTGCGTCTTTCTGGGCTTGCTTGGTGTAAACCAACTTCCATGTCACCAGTCCAGCTCCTCATCGCACTCATCCACAGGGGTGTCCATCCCCTCACGAATAGATTCACGCATACCCGGTACGGAGAGCAGATAAAGTGTTTCCTGAATTGCAGACCAATCTTCTTCGGATACCAAGACCGCTTTATTCCGCTTACCCATAATGACGATTGGCTGATGGGACTCGGCAGTTTCATCAATCAACCGATACAGGTTGCTGCGCGCCTCAGTTGCTGTGATCCCCGTCATGACGCACCTCTTGTGTGTTTAAATTCTAATCAAGTGTACGCCTTTTGGAACGTACGTCAAGACGAACGCTTTGCAGCGCTGCCAGCATGCGCGCCTTTGCAGTGGAGGCAAAGCCGCACCGAAAAAGGCGTCGCCGTGTCTGGTCTGGCCTGGCTAACTCTTGAAATACTCTACTGTATCCTCATCCAGCCTAATCGTTACCTGCTTCTTAAGCTTCGCGGCGTAGGCTCGCGCAGCAGGGCCACATGAAGCGCGGCCTCCACCTCTCCGGTCAGCCCTGGCCGTTCCATGATCTCACGCATGTTATTCATCGGCGGTTCTGCCCTACCCCGCGCAGCAGGACAATTGTTTTACCTCCTTGGTGAACGTCTGGGCACACAACTTTAGACCTTCCACCATGGTCAGGTACGGGAACAGTTCGTCGGCAATATCGTTGACGGTCATGCGCGCACGCAGCGCCATCACGGCGGTCTGGATCAGCTCACCGGCCTCGCCTGCCACGGCCTGAACACCCAGTAATCGCCCGCTTTCACGCTCCGCGACGATCTTGATGAAGCCCCCGGTATCGAAGTTAACCAGCGCCCGGGGCACGTTGTCGAGGGTCAGGATGCGGCTGTCGGTGGCATATCCCCGAGCCTCAGCGTCTGTCTCGGACAGGCCGACGGTGGCAACTTGCGGATCGGTAAAAATCACTTCGGGCATGGCGCTGAGATCGAGGCTGGCGTCACCGCCGGTCATATTGATGGCCGCCCGGCTACCACCGGCGGCGGCCACGTAGACAAACTGGGGCTGGTCGGTGCAATCGCCAGCGGCGTAGATGCCCGGCGCAGTGGTTTGAAGATGTTTGTCAATCTGGATCGCACCGCCCTCGGTGGCAACGCCGATGGCTTCGAGGTTCAGGTTTTCAGTATTGGGTGTGCGACCACTGGCCACCAGCAGTTGCTCCGCCTGCAACATGCCGGCGTTGGTCTGCAGGGTGAACAGTTGGCCGTCGTGAGCAATCTCGCTGGCCTGGGTCTGCTTGAGCACTTCAATACCCTCGCGACGGAAGGCCGCTTCCATCGCCTCACCCACCGCCGGGTCTTCCTGTGACAGCACCCGGCTGCGGGCCAGAACGGTGACCTGGCTACCGAGGCGGGCAAAGGCTTGTGCCAGTTCCAGGGCCACCACCGAGGCACCGATTACAACCAGGCGCTCGGGAATGCGATCCAGTTCCAGCGCACTGGTGGACGTTAGATAGGGCGTCTCGGCCAGCCCCGGAACGGGTGGTTCAGCGGGCCGGGCGCCGGTGCCGATAAAGGCCCGGTCAAAGCTCACCGTCTGCTCGCCGCCGGCGTTGAGCGTAACCGTCAGCGTGCGCTCGTCCACGAACCGCGCCTCACCCCTGAGAACGGTAATCGCGGCATTGTCATTGAGAATATTCTGGTACTTGGACTCACGCAGTTCCTCCACTCTCCCCTGTTGCTGAGCCAGTAGCGCCGGACGATCCACCACCGGCGCCTGGGCGCTCAGGCCGCCATCAAACGGGCTTTCCCGGCGAAGGTGGGCGATGTGAGCCGCCCGGATCATGATTTTGGAGGGCACACAGCCAATGTTGACGCAGGTTCCGCCAATGGTGCCGCGCTCAATCAGTGTCACGCGGGCACCGCGTTCAGTTGCTTTCAGGGCTGCGGCCATGGCACTGCCGCCACTGCCAATCACGGCAATGTGAAGTTTGTTGCCACTCATAAACGTTACTCCTGTTTTGCCTGAGGCTGTTTCAGTGTGGACGGATAGCCCGCGTTGGTCGTGGCTTGAGTCAGCGCCTCAACGGAGGTTTTCGCATCGTCGAAGGTGACCGTGGCATCGCGTTCTTCATAACGGACATCAACAGAACTCACCCCCTCGACCTGGTTAAGAGCCGCTTTAACGGTTATCGGGCAGGCCGAACAGGTCATGCCTGGGACAGACAAGGTGACTGTTTGTTGCGCCGCCAGGGCCGGCAGGCTAACAAACAGCAACAACGCAGTGGCAGTCAGTGATTTTTTCATGGTGTAGTGCCTCTCAGTAAAATAGGGGTAAAACATAAGGGAAAGCCAACGCCACCAGAATAAGCAGCGCGACGATCCAGAAAACGACCTTGTAGGCCGTGCGCACTTGCGGCACCGCGCAGACATCGCCTGGCTGGCAGGCCCCAGCGGGACGGTATATCTGGCGCCAGGCAAAGACCATCGCCACCAGTGCCGCACCGATGAACCATGGCCGATAGGGTTCCAGGGCGGCCAGGTTGCCAATCCAGGCGCCGGAAATACCCAGCGTGATTAGCACCAGGGGGCCGAGGCAGCAGGCAGACGCCAGGACGGCCGCAACCCCCCCGGCAATCAGCGAACCGCGACCGGATTTGGACTCTGACATTACGATGGCTCCTTTCATGAGATGGGTGACTGAGATAAGGTTACTCCCGTAGTCAGCTACGGAATCAACCTTTATGTCCAAAAAAACACGCTCAATGACTATCGGCGTACTGGCTAAGGCCGCCGGTATCGGGGTGGAAACCATCCGTTATTACCAACGGCGGGGACTGGTGGCAGAACCTGAAAAACCCTATGGGAGCATTCGTCATTACGACGACCAGGCCTTGGCACGCCTTCACTTCATTCGAACCGCCCAATGGCTGGGATTCAGTCTTGATGAAATCGGAGGACTGCTGACATTGCAGGACGGTACCCATTGCGATGAAGCACGGGCATTGGGCGAGCAAAAACTAACCAGTGTGCGGCAGAAAATTTCAAACCTGCAGCGTATCGAGCGTGCGCTGGACGGGCTAGTACAGGAATGCTGCACTCAGCGTGGGAATGTTGAATGCCCGTTAATTGCATCGCTCCAGGATGGGATTGAAAATATTCGGCTTTTACCTCATTAAAGGGCAAGGCAGCCCTTGAAAGGCGTGTATACGGAATTAATGGCTGAAGGGAGGTACGCTAACCTCAGCAACCCAAAAAAGCAGTGCCTCCCGAAGGACGAGACACTAGGCATGGCGCGCACTCCCTCTGAGATTGACAGTCGCCTTTTCTATTATTACGTTTAATCACATATTTATATCTTTTGCATTTTTTCACAAGGTTGAAATTCATGCTGTTCCGTCAGTTCTTCGACAAAACATCCAGCACCTACACCTATCTCATTGCGTCCGGTCGGGGTCGAGAAGCGCTCATCATCGACCCCGTAAAAGAGTCTACGGAGACCTATCTTGGGTTAATTGATCAACTTGATCTCAAGCTTGTCCGGGCGATTGATACCCACACTCATGCTGACCACGTCACCGCCCTTGGTGATCTGCGTGACGCCACCAAATGCATCACCATCATGGGTGAATTCACTAAGGCGGAATGCGTATCAGAGCACGTATCGGAAGGTGATCGAATTGATATCGACGGCATTCGGCTGGAAGCCATTTACACTCCGGGCCATACCGATGAATCCTTTAGTTTTTACTGGAATCAGGGCGACCAGCAGGCGGTATTCACCGGCGATGTGTTATTGATTCGAGGTAGTGGCCGGACTGATTTTCAGGGCGGCGACCCGCGCAAGAGCTACGATTCTATCGTTAACAAGCTGTTCCGCTTACCTGACGATACGTTGGTGTATCCAGCGCATGACTACAAAGGAATGCTGAGCTCTTCCATCTACGAGGAGAAGCATTACAACCCTCGCCTGGCGGGCAAATCGGAAGCCGAGTACGCCCGGATCATGAATAATCTTAACTTGCCCGACCCCAAACTGATGGATGTTGCCGTGCCTGCAAATCTAGCCTGCGGAAAACAACCGTGACGCTTGTAAGCATGGATTGTTGACCGATGAAGCTGCGTTCGGCATTGAATGCTGAGCCCGGCTTAGATCATACCCTGGGTAAACAAACCCACGAGAATTGAGGGTGAGCTTATATGGGAAGAATTCACTGGACTGGACTGCAAACATTCAAGGCCTAATTGGCGGCGAATGATCGGGCGTCAGTCGATGTCAATCCTTATTTGATCGGATCTCGCTTAAATCCCCGTTCCCTGCCAGCGGAATCATGATATGGGCATACGGTGTGCCGGACCACATAACCCAGGGGCCAGCCCCGCCTGAATCGGTTGGCAGTCCTTCCAGGACCTTGGCATCGGGCACCACCACCATAATATGAGGCGGGCGCGAGTCTGATTGCCACACGCCCTTATCCTGCGGCCCCTGGGCGCGCGGATTGGTATCGCTACCTGGTTTGCCGCCTTGCAACATATACCCGAAGCCGACCCGGTCGGTTTCGGGTTTGGTCTTTTGCATGTAAGCCTTCATAAAGCCTTGATAGGATGGATCAAGGCATCTGGGGCTATTTCCTGGTTCCGCGGCGTGGTCCGGAAAACACACCCAGCCGTTGCTGCCCTTGCGTAATACCCTGCCATCCATTGTTTTTACTGTGGCGTGTTTAGCGACATCGGAGGGCGCTGCACTCAGTGCGTTCTTGATCAAGCCTGAGTCAGAGGCCGATAACTCCGAAGACGTCAATGCTGGCGTGTGATCGGTATTCGAACTGGCACAGCCTGCCAACAGTAAGGCGGTTGCCGACATAGCCAAAAAATTACGTGTACGCATGGTTTTCTCTCCATTTAGGGAATGAGTTATAGCGTCAATCATCGATTCGCTCTGAACTGAGTTGAATACTATCGAGTGGTCGGGATTCAGGGCGCCACTTGGTAACCGTTCATTCCAGCAGCTTAGCCTGTCTGATAGGGTGACGCGGGTCGATTAACGAGTGTAGTGGGCTGTCGGCGAACCGCAGCTTCCAGAGTCGTGGCGTCAGGCCGGCCACCTCACTGGCCGGATGCTGGCTGATGCGTTGCAGAACATCCACCAGGTAGGTGTACGGATTCAAGTCGTGCAGCTTGCAGGTGGCGATGTCAACACTGAACGGCCGATAAGCCGCTGTCACGCTGCTGATCAACCAGGGCTCGCCATTGTTCCGGGGTGCGATGCTTTCTCATGGGGGTAACCTCGTGTCGGGAAACGTGAGGTTACTGTAGGGAAAGATTTACCGGGGTGGCAGAACGTCTTGGAATGAACGGTTACATTCGGACTCAATATTTTTGGTCCTTTCAAGGGCTGGTTTGCAACAGTCACGTCCATTGAGATCGGCCCTGAAGGCAACCTGTTTGTTGCCGACTTCTACAACGACCGAATCCAGAAATTCACGGCAGGAGGCGATTATCTGACCTCCTTTGGGATCGAATCGGATGGACCGGGCCAGACTGAAATTGCGGTTGCCGTGGATAGCGATGGCACCGTGTGGAGCGTGAATTTCGATGCGAATCGGGTTGAACAGTGGCGGCCATGAGCGCGCCGAAGCGTGTGCTTGAAAAGGCATCGTAACGGTCGGTTCGTTTGCGGGGCGCCAAGGGCTCTGGAGTAGCGTTTTACGGAGCGCTACTGCAGAGAAATCCGGGTTCATCGATTGCAACACTGGGCATGGATAGATTTCTGACATTGCTGTTTTGAGGCCTTCCATTCCTCTGAGAGGTGGACATGCCAAAACGATAGAAAGCCGATGTGGTTCAGTACCGCTGAGGCAAGTGGGTCGATCTGACGCCGTGTACGGAAACACATCTGTCCCGGAATTTCCAGGCCGGAAGACAGTGCAGGGCCGATAGCAGCTATACTGCCTAGTACCCACCATCGAGAAACTGGCGAATTGCCGGGGCACAGTTTGATTTCCAGGGCCGGCAGAGACGCAGGCAGAATCTGCAAGGAGCATTCATGAAACCGTTTCGACTGAACAAACATGGAAAGCTGGTGTTTCCCTCAAGCATCTTTACCGAGCTCGACTTCTCGATCATTACCGATCTCAACCAGTTGAAGGCGATCATTCGGCGCGACTTCGAAGTGAAGGCTCCGACTGGCACCGAAATCGCCGAGCGGGCGGCTGCGGGAGGCTATACAACACGCTATGACCTGCTGCGCGACATCGGCCTGCACCTTTTCTGGGCGAACCGTTACGCGCTGGTGATGTACGACAAGCAACCGATGCGCTGGCGCGATGTCCCGCGGACCCGCGACGATGTCTTCGTGTCTCTGCTGCAAACCTGGGAGGGGCGGGAAGCCAAGTCCGCAAGTGTCCGCGAAACCTACGCGCAGCTGCCGGCGAAGTGGAACGAAGCGGCTGAGGACGAGCTTTTCGACATGCTCTTTGACGGCTTCTCAAACAAGCTCCATCTCGCAGCGTCACTCCCGCCGATCAAGGCCACGATTGCCGAGGCGCTCGCCACGGCCGATGCCAAGACGACCACCCTCGGTGACTATAATCCCGACCACCCGCGCTACAGTGTCGACGACATCCTTGATGTCTCAGACGAGCAGGCGGAACTTGAGGCGCTCCGGCGCTGGGCGATGGTGCTGCACAACCAGCACCCATGGGAGCGGAGCCAGGCCAGGCTGAAGCCGTTGGCAGAGATGCAGGATGACGACATCGTCGTGCTGTATTATCCGAAAAACCGCCACGTGCTCGACTTCATCAACCACGAAAAGAGTGGTACCACCGGTGCCAAGCAGGCGCCGACGCCAGATCCTGCCGTCGAGCCCGTGAGACCCTATCCGCCGGTGGTGATTGGCGACGATGCGCCGATCCAGCCGAAGATCGAGGCGCTGGCCGTCCGCAAGGGTGAGGTCATCTGCTCAAACGAGGATGTGGTCCGGAACTCCCCATCCTCATGGTCGCCGATGAGCGCGGCGGAAATCGCCGACAAAACCGGCATCGAACGGCGCCGTTATACCGCCGAACCACTGGAGAATATCGCCCTTGAGGCCGCGCGGGCAGCGATGAAGCATGCCGGTCGCCGGTCCGAGGAGATCGGTGCGGTGCTGTTCTGCTCCTGTACCTCGAGCCGGCTGATTCCGTCGACAGCCACCTGGCTCTCAGGCCAGTTAGGCATCATGCAGACCCATTGCTCGGCCGACATCGTCGCCGCGTGCGCCGGGTTCCCGTATGGCGTCGCCGAGGCGGCTCGCCTGCTGCGGGAGATCGAACGTCCGGTCCTGCTGGTCATGGCCGAGAAGTTCTCGGACAAGATCGGCAATGCCCGACCGTCGCGGATGATCTTTGGCGACGGGGCCGCCGCCGTGGTGATCGCGCCGTCCGACGGTGAACGTGACATTCATGTGGTCCAGACCTATGCGAGCGGCCCCGCCAGTCAGGTGAACTCCATCATCTGGCCGAATCACGATTTCGACAACGACATCACAGTCTATGGCCCCGAGGTCAAGGCGTTGGTCAAGCGCTACCTGAACCAAATGATGGACGAGCTTTCCGAACTCGGGCTTGAGATCGACATAATCGTACCCCATCAAGCCAACAAGACAATGATCATAGAGATCGCCGAGCCCCAGGGAATCGACGCCAAGGACATTTACTTCAACATCGCCGAGGTCGGCAACGCCTCTGCGGCGAGCATCCCCATCGCGCTGGCCGACGCCGTCTTCGACGGGGCGATCAGCAAACGGTCGCTGGTTTTCACTCCGGGCTTCGGTGCCGGCGCCGTCGGTGGCTACGTCATCCTCTCGCTGGACCCGGCGTTGGTCGCGCCAGAGGTGACCACCACCCTCGCCATGAGCCCATCGTCGATGAAGGCGCATTCCTCGATTGAAGATATCAAGGAGGCGTTCCACGAATAAATTCTCGTTTCAGCGAACTGACGAGTCGTTTCTGTTGCGCCTTCTGGAGTTGCGCAAAGAACCGGGCATGATTACCCGTGCCTGCCTGCCCCTAAACCGTCTGCCCCTAAACCCCGCGCTAAATTATTCAACCGTGATCGTGATCTGCTCAGAGGCGACCGGCTGACTGTGCGGCACGTGCGCATAATTGCCCAGTAACAACTGCAAAGTGTGCTTGCCAGGCTGCAGCGTAATCTCGGTTTCTGTTTGCCCTCCGCCGAAATGCTTGATTTGATCGGTGGCTGGAAGCGGCTTGCTCAAATCGGACGGCACCTCAGTATCGATCAACAAATGGTGATGGCCGGTACCCGCTTTATCGACACCCGCCGGCGCGACGCCCATATTCCGCAACCCAAACACGACTTTGATGGTGCCCTCAACCGTTGCGCCATCGCTTGGCTGAACAAAATACACTTCGGCATTTTCCGGGGCATCTGACACCACGCTCTTAGCGAACGCGTTTACTGGCGCGATCAACAGAGCTGACAATAAGGTGATTGCGATCTTGTTCATTTCACGTTCTCCTTTAAATTCGCGAAATGTCAGTATAGTCGGCGAAATGGAGTATCGTTACCTGCTTCAACCAGACTCAACCCGGCAAACACTCAGAAAATAGATCCCGGTTTTCTACTACGCCTTCAGCCTAAACGCGCAGGCGTGAAGGCGTTATGGATTACGGGGTCACGATGTTGAACCCAAGATCAAACGCCTTGGTCAAATGTCCAAATTTTTTCTGTAACCGAAAACCAGATTCTGATTTGGCGAAATCCGACCGTTGGTCACAGAATAAAAAATAAATCTGTCCCGTTTTTCGACATCATCAGTGAGCCCGATCCATGACCATCGACCGTGAACGCCTGGCAGCCCTTGCCGCAGAACCTCATTTCCACCGGGGCAAATATCGAAACCTGGAGCCTGTGCCCCGCCATGGCCTGGGGGATTTCCTGCGCTGGCAACTGGCCCCCGGCCGCCGTTTCCCGCAGGGTAAACGCTACACGCTGCTGCGTCCGGATGGCCACTTGCTGATGAACCCGCCGGCAAAGCCACAACTGGTCTGGCTGGGGCATGCGTCATTCCTGTTCCAGCATCGGAGTCTGAACGTACTGACCGACCCGGTGTTGTCGGACCGTGCCAGCCCTTTCCGGTTGGTCGGGCCGAGACGGTTCACGCCACCCGCCCTGACGGTGGCGGAAATGCCGCCGATCCACCTGGTACTGATTTCCCACAATCACTACGACCATCTCGACGAAGCAACGGTGCGCCAGTTGCACCAACGTTTTGGCGCTAACCTCTGTTTCTGTATTCCCAAGGGGCTGCGACGCTGGTTCGAGAAGCGCGGTATCCACAATCTGGTGGAGCTGGACTGGTGGCAATCGACGCCCCTGGCCGGCAAAAATGAAGTATTCTGCCTGCCAGCCCAACACTTCAGCGGACGAACCGCCACCGACACCAACACCTCGCTGTGGTGTAGCTGGCTGCTGGAAATGGACGGCTTCCGGTTCTATTTCGGCGGTGATACCGGTTATGGTCAGGTGTTTCGCGACATTGGCGAGCTGTTTGCGCCCATTGATCTGGCGCTGCTACCCATCGGCGCCTACGACCCGCGCTGGTTCATGGCCCCGGTGCACGTGGCGCCGGAAGAGGCGGTCAGGATTCACCAGGATATTGGCGCCCGCCAGTCGGTAGCCATGCACTGGGGCACGTTCGTGCTGACCGACGAACCCATGGACGAGCCACCCCGGCGACTGCGGCTGGCGCTGGAGAGACAGGGCATAAGTGAGTTGGCCTTCCGGGTAATGCAGCATGGGGAAGTGTGGTCGCGGCAGTGATTAACGGGAAAACCGTCAAACACAACGCTGTCCCAGATTCTGAAAAATAGATCTGCCCCGGTTTTTGAAGTACGCCGGCTGGGCGGATGGCCTCTGCGCCCAATGGCATTAGTCGTCACTAACGCCGCCCCCACTCAGTCGGGGACGGCCATCTTTTATAAGGATGAATACTGCCGTCAAGCCCCTTACATCAGGTCGAAATCAAGACCATAGCCCACCGTGAAGCGAACGGCATCCATATTGGGCGATAAACCACCCACTGCACTATTGGTTGGTTCGACATCGCTCTTGTCAATGGCAAAGCTGAAGCCATCCTTGCTGATACTGGCGCCAACATGGTTGTAGCTGATATCACCGTTACCGTACTTGCCGTCATTGGTGTAGTCATAACGACCGGCATAGAGACTGATATCCACGGCACCCGCGGTAAAATCCGCGCTGCCGAAGAAATAGATATCACCCTCGTCAAACGCCTTATCTTTGTTGGCGGAACCGGCATCAATCGTGTAGTTCAGGCCAACCGTGATCACGCCGTAGGTTCCGGAAACATAAGCCTCTGTGTAATTGGTATTTGGAAATGAGGTGTACTGGTAGGTCAGCACGCCCAGATCATAACCGAGAGCGCCCGCCTCGCCGGCGAAACCGGCATAGAAATCCACCTCACCACCACCGAGACCCGCATCACCCAGTGTGGAGGCCCAGGTACCGGCATAAATACCGGAGTCGTGGCCCCAGTCGATACCACCCTGGACAACGGCACTGTCTCCTGAATACGTCGTACCGCGGAAGATATAGTTGGAGAGTGCGCTAACATTCGCCGTTACTTCGGCCGATGCCGCGCCGCTGAGTAAAAATGATGCTGCCGCCGCAGTGCCCAGTACCGTTGCTTTGATGGATTTATGATTGGTCATGGATGAACTCTCTAATTGGTGAAAAGAAACATGTCGCTCAAAAGCACAGTACTAGCAAAAAGCATAAATTGTACCAATCATTAATTTGTTTATTTTACAATAACTTGAATTATTTTATCGGGGCCTGCATTATTCAGGCTCAATCTAGGCGCACCATAATTGCGCAACGGGGATCTGTTTTAGTGCGGCGCCCCTTATGATAAGCCCAAGGCCATGCAGGTGGATTCGTCGACCCTTTTTTCGGACACTTTGAGGCAAGATTTGCGTATATTGACTGAGGCGTTTATTCGGCCCAAGCGTCGGTAGTCGCTCGCATTGGCTGTGATCCGAGAGAGAATGCACAGAACCAGATCTGTTCCGGTTTTCAACAGCCTCATCGTGACTCAACAATCCAAGGGAGCACAGCATTGGTCGATCTCAGGCAGAGCAGCCTGTGCCACAACCCGGCGGTAAATGCACCCACACAGGGCTTTACTTTGATTGAGTTGGTTGGTCGTAGTTATTGTCATTCTGGGGGTTCTCGCCGCCTTTGCCTTGCCACGCTTTGCGGATCTCGGCTCTGACGCCCGCATTGCCACCCTTGAGGAATTCGGCACACTGCAACTCAAACGATATACCGCACAAATCGAAAGGGCGATTAGATTAAATAGTTCTGTCCCGGCTTTCCCATGATTACTTCTCTGGCATTTCCTTGATGTAAAGGTCTTGTTGCGGGAATGGGATGGTGATGCCTTCTTGCTTGAATCGGCGCCAGATCTCCAGATTGATGTCAGAGCGTACACTACCGAAACCTGCTTCCGGGTCTGCGACCCAGACCCGCGCTTCCAGATGAATGCCGTTGTCGCCGAACTCCGTTAACCGGCACACTGGCTCCGGCTCCGAAATCACCCGGGGGTGCTCCCGGGCGATCTCCAACATGATGGCCATGGCAAGCTCCACGTCATCACTGTAGCTTACCGAAACCGGGATCTTCAGGCGTACGTTGGGGTCCGAATAAGACCAGTTAATCACCTCAGTGGTAATAAGGTTTTCGTTGGGAATGAGCGTATCCACGCCGTCGCGGTTGCGCACCACCACGTAGCGGGCATGCAGTGCGACCACCCAGCCGAACTTCTCACCGACACTGACCACATCACCGGGGCGAATCGAGCGGTCGAACACAAGAATAAAACCGCTGATGAAATTGCTGGCAATACGCTGCAGGCCGAAGCCCAGGCCAACACCCAGGGCACCGCCGAACACCGCGAGCGCCGTGAGATCAATACCGACCAGGTTAAGAACCGACAGTACAGCGATGGTGATCAGCACCAGCTTGCTGACTTTGGAAAAACCCACGGCCGCGCCAGGGCTCAGATACGGCAACCGGGACAGTCGCCGATCAATAATGCCCGAGAGCCATACGGCAACCACTAACAAAAGGCCCATCAGCAGGAGTAGCTTGATGACCGCCAACAGGGATATGCGCAGGTCGCCCACGGAGATGGCCAGGCTATCCATGGCCTCAAGCAATCCGGGTAGCAAGCCCACGAGATGCAGACCCACCACCAGCCAGATGAGAGTACTGATTATATTTTCCGAAGCCTTGACCAAGGGTCCGCTTCGCATCCCCTTGCGCAACATATAAACCAGGATGCGAATGAGGGCGAACGAGATCAGCAGCGGGACAGCCAGATCCAGGGCCCAATGGGCCTGATTCAGCGCGGCGAGTGACGCGCGACCCAGCAGAACCACCAGCAGCATTGAGATTGGAAAGGCAAGGCGCTGAATGGTGCGTTGCGTAAAGTGTCGCATGCCCTTGGAATCGACAGCGGTAAGCCGGGCAATGAGATGATGCAAATAAAACGCGGCCATCCCCGCAAACACCAGAACCGCAGCCTGCGGGATGACATCCAGCAGGCTTAGTTCCTGCATGGCCACCAGCAAATCCTGCCAGTTTTCCACCATCGACAACTCCCGAGCAACGAGAATTCAGTAACTGGCCGCACTTGGCAGCATTCAGCCTCTTTACAGTATAGGACCCCAAAAATAACTCTGTCTCGAGTTTCCGTTACAGGGGTGATTGGGCCTCGCGAACATGGGGTCAGATGAAAATGGGGTCAGATGAACTTTTCATCTGACCCCATTTTCATCTGACCCCGATTTCACATTACTCGGGTTTGTAAAGCCGCTGGATGCTGGAAAAGTCCAGCGTGCCATTGCCCTGCCCGGCATGGAGCTCAAACAGGTTGCGGGCCAGCGAGCCCATGGGGATCGCCGCGTGGTTCTTCACCGCGTTGTCGAAAGCCAGGCCCAGATCCTTGTTCATCAGGTTTACCAGGAAGCCGCCCTCATAGCCGCGGGATGCCGGCACACCTTCCATTACACCCGGCCAGGGGTTATAGACGTTCAAGGCCCAGTTGCCGCCGGAGCTCTGCTTCATGATTTCAGACAGTACCGCCGGATCGAGGCCGTTCTTCACGCCCAGAGCCAGTGCTTCACTGGTGCCGGCCATCAGGATCGCCAGCAGCATGTTGTTGCAGATCTTGGCGACCTGGCCGGAACCATGCTCACCGGCGTGGAAGATGTTCTTGCCCATGGCTTCCAGGATGGGCTTTGCCTTGTTGAAGGTCTCTTCCGCACCGCCGCAGATAAACGTCAGCGCGCCTGCCTTGGCACCGCCTACCCCGCCGGAAACCGGTGCATCCAGGAACGGAATATCCTTCGCTTTTGCGGCCTCGGCCACACCACGGGCTGTTTCCGGCGCGATGGTGGAGGAATCGATCACCAGGGTACCGGCCGGCAGATTGGCCAGCAGACCATCGTCCCCCAGGTATACGGCTTCCACATGTTGCCCGGCGGGTAGCATGGTGATGACACACTCGGCGCCATTGGCCGCTTCGTGGGCGGTGTCGGCAGTTTTTGCGCCTTCGGACACCAGGGCGGCAACGGCATCTTTCGAAAGATCGAACACAGTGACGTCGTGGCCCGCTTTAACGAGGTTGCTGGCCATGGGGCCGCCCATGTTGCCAAGGCCAATGAAGGTAATTATTGCCATGTCTTTTCCCCTTATTCTTGTGTTTGATTCGTAGGACTTGCCCTATCGGCAGCCCTGAGCTCTCTTGCCAACGTTTGTCGGATTACGGCTTTGCTTATCGACCTACATTCAGCGCCAGTTTCCCACAGCTCGGGTCAGCGCAGCGTAATCCGACAACAGGCCTGCTACCGGGTAACAAAGTCGTCGATCCAGGCACTGTCCATCTCGGCAAGGGATGCATAGCGCCAACGCGGCTGCTGGTCCTTATCGATCAGAAGCGCACGGATACCCTCTGCAAATTCCCCTTTTGTCAGGCATTTCCGGGAAAGCGCCAGTTCCTTATCGAGCACCTCTTTCAGGCTGTCGTGTTTGCAGCCGTGCAGGTGGCGCCAGACCAGGGCCAGGGAGGTCGGTGAGGCGCCGGCAAGGGAACGGGTCGCTTTCGCCACCCATCCGTCGCCACCGGACAGTTCTTTCAACTGGCTGACGGTCGTTTCCAGGGAATCGGCATCCGTAACCCGGTTAATCTCATCAAAATGGGTACGCACCGGCGATTCCGGTATGGCGTCGCCACTCTGGCGCTCAAACTGCCGGAGCACACTACCGACCACGGCGTGGGCTTCCTCGTCCTGCCAGTTGCGTTTGCACAGTTCTGCTACCACCTCCGCTTTCAGATCGTGCCGGATAAACCGATCCGCCAGGCCGGTAAACAGGGCGTCCGCGCCGTTGAGGCGAGTACCGGTCAGGCCCAGGAACAGCCCGGTACGGCCGGGGGTGCGGTTCAGGAACCAGCCAGCGGCAACATCCGGATAGAGGCCAATACTGATTTCCGGCATGGCGAGTTTCGAGCCTTCAGTCACTACCCGGTGGGACGCGCCTTGCATGATGCCCATACCGCCCCCCATCACAATGCCATGGCCCCAGCAAACGATGGGCTTCGGGAAGGTATGGATCAGGTGATCCAGCTCATATTCCTCGGTGAAGAACGCTTCACCTTCGCTGGCAGCCTGGGGCTCGGTCATACTGCGATACAGGGCGACAATGTCGCCACCGGCACAGAACGCCCTATCGCCTTCAGCTTCAAGCCAGACTGCCTGAATGGCCGGATCCTCTGCCCACCGCTTCAGCTGTGGTGTCAGCAGGCGAATCATCTCCAGGGACAGCGAGTTCAGCGTCTTCGGCATGTTCAGCCTGGCCACGGCAATCAGCGCGCCGCAGCCTGTTTTCCACTCTTCAAAGATAATGGGGTGATCACTCATAACAGATCCTTGAGCCAGCGTTCAGGGTGCCGGCCTCAGCGGTTTTTCCATTCCGGCTTGCGTTTGTCGAGAAACGCATTCACGCCTTCTTTCTGGTCTTCGGTGGAGAACAGCTCAACAAACAGTTCCCGTTCCATACGCCAGCCGTCGTCATGGCTGCGACCGTCGCGGGCGCTCATCACCAGGGTCTTGCAGCGGGCAGTGGAAGACGGGCTCTGTTTGCAGGCCATTTCCGCCAGCGCCAGGGCCTTTTCGAGCCCCTTGCCGGAGGGCACCACCTCCTCTACCAGGCCGATTCTCAGGGCGGTATCCGCATTTACGCGCTCTCCACACAGGATCATGCGTTTAGCCCAACCTTCACCCACCAGCCAGGGCAGGTTCTGGGTACCACCGGCACAAGGCAGCAGGCCTACAGACGCTTCCGGCAAGGCCATCTGGGCATGCTCCTCGGCAATACGGATATCGCAGGCCATGGCGCACTCAAGGCCGCCACCCATGGCATAGCCATTGACCGCCGCGACCGACACACCCCGGAATCGGCTGAGGGTCGCAAACGCCTCACCAAACAGCTGGCCCATTTCATTGGCCCGGGCCTTGTCACCGTCGGCGAAGGTTTTCAGATCCGCACCGGCGGAGAAAAATTTCTCGCCCTGCCCGGTCATTACCAGGGCAAAGATGTTTCGGTCTTCGTTGAGCTCACGAACCGTGTCCATCAGGGCAATCAGGGAATCCCGGGTCCAGGTGTTGGCCGGGGGGTTGTTGATGGTCAGTATTGCAATGTGTCCGCGTTTTTCGAGCTGAATCAGATCGCTCATTTTATTCTCCCCTTCTGAAAATGGGGTCAGATGAACTTTTCATCTGACCCCGTCTTTATGCCTATTGAATAGCTTCGGCCACGCCGTCCTCGAGCAGACGGCGGGCGACAATCAGCCGCATGATTTCGTTGGTGCCTTCCAGGATCTGATGCACTCGCAGGTCACGCAGGTAACGCTCCAGCGGGTATTCCCTAATATAGCCATAACCGCCATGCAGTTGCAGGGCCTCGTTGACCACCTCAAAGCAGGCGTCGGTGGCGAAGCGTTTGGCCATGGCACAATGCAGTGTTGCTTCCGGATCGGTGTTATCGAGTTTGAAAGCACCCAGGCGAACCATCTGCCGTGCTGCGACCAGATTGGTGGCCATGTCGGCCAGTTTGAACTGCAGGGCCTGAAACGCCGCCAGCGGTTTGCCGAACTGTTCGCGCTCGTGCATGTAATTACGGGCCCGCAGCAGGGCGGCCTGGGCACCGCCGAGGGAACAGGTGGCGATGTTCAGGCGCCCGCCATCCAGGCCTTTCATGGCAATTGCAAAACCGTCGCCTTCCTCGCCCACACGGTTGCTGGCCGGGATGCGCACGCTCTCGAGGCTGATCATCCGGGTTGGCTGGCTGTGCCACCCCATTTTCTCCTCGTTCTTGCCGTAGGAAACGCCATCGGCATCTGCAGGAATCACGAAGGTGGAAATGCCTTTGTAACCCGAATCCGGCGCCCCGGTTCGGGCCATGAGCACCAGGATGTCGGTGGCGCCGGCACCGGAGATAAATACCTTGCTGCCGTTAATCACATAGTGGTCGCCGTCCCGGACTGCCTTGGTACGAAGGCTGGCAGCATCCGAGCCGGCACCCGGTTCAGTCAGGCAGTAGGACGCCAGCCATTCGCCGCTGGCCAGTTTTGGCACAATTTCCTGTTTGAGGTCATCCGAGGCGAAGCTGGCAACCATCCAGGTCGCCATATTGTGGATGGTGATAAACGCAGCCGTTGAGGGGCAGGCAGCGGCGAGTTCTTCCACGATAACGGAGGTGTCCAGCCGTGACAGGCCCATGCCACCAAGGGCTTCCGGGGTGTACATGCCCATAAAGCCCATCTCTCCGGCTTCTTTGAGCACATCCGTCGGAAAGATATGTCCGTCGTCCCACTTTGCCGCGTACGGCGCCATGGCTTTCTCTGCAAACGCTCGGGCCGCCTCGCGAAACGCCTGCTGGTCTTCAGTGAGGTTAAAGTCCATCGTTACGCTCCAGAAAAAAAGAGGATTGGCATTGAAAGGGGGCAATAAACAAGGGGCCGGAAACGGATTCCGGCCCAAAGAACCCCACCTTCAACGCAATTAACGCAACTGGATAGAGAAGTTGGCTTCCGAGCTCGTCGCCTCACTGGAGAACCAGCGGGAGGTAACCGTTTTGGTTTCGGTGTAGAAGCGAACCGCCTGTTTGCCGTAGGCATGCTGATCGCCATAGAAGGAGCCCTTCCAACCGGTGAACGAGAAGAACGGCAGGGGCACCGGAATGGGGATGTTCACACCCACCTGACCTACATCGATCTCGTGCTGGAACCGACGTGCAGCACCACCGGAGCTGGTGAAGATGGAAACACCGTTACCGTATGGGCTCTTGTTCACCAGTTCGATAGCATCTCCAAGCGTGTCTGTTTCCACGCAGCACAGCACCGGGCCAAAGATTTCTTCGTTATAGATGTCCATTTCGGTGGTTACACCGGAAAACAGTGTCGGGCCAACCCAGTTGCCATCCGGCAATCCGTCTACCGTGCAACCACGGCCATCCAGCAGCAGGTTGGCACCCTGAGCCTCGCCGGTGGCAATAAGGGATTCGATACGGTCTTTCGCCTTGCCGGAAATCACTGGACCATAGCTGGCGCCGGCGTCATTCCAGGCACCGGGACGAACCTTGGCCATGGCTTCCTTCAGTTCCGGAATCCACTGCTGGGCTTCGCCCACGAAGACGGCCACGGAAATCGCCATGCAGCGCTGGCCCGCCGCGCCGACAGAAGCGCCCACCAGGGCGTTGAGTACCTGCTGCTTGTCAGCATCCGGCAGGATCACCATGTGATTCTTGGCGCCGGCGAAGCTCTGAACACGCTTCATGTGGCGGGTACCGGTTTCGTAGATGTAACGGCCCACGGGAACAGAACCCACAAAGGAAACGGCCCTGATGGCGGGATCAGTCAGCAGGACATCCACCTGTTCCTTGCCGCCGTGAACCACCTGCAGAACACCCTTGGGTGCGCCGGCTTCTTCAAACAGCACAGCAAGGCGCATGGGAGTCAGTGGATCCTGTTCGGACGGCTTCAGGATGAAGGTGTTACCACAGGCAATCGCCATCGGGAACATCCACAGCGGAATCATGGCCGGGAAATTAAACGGGGTAATACCGGCGCACACGCCCAGCGGCTGAATCCAGGAGTGGGTGTCCACTTCACGGGCTACGTTTTCAACAGTCTCGCCCATCATCAGGGAGGCGACGTTGGCGGCGTGTTCAACCACTTCGATACCACGCCAGACATCGCCCTTGGCGTCATCAAAGGTCTTGCCGGTTTCCTGGGACAGGATTTCGGCAATTTCATCGTGATGCTCTTTCAGCAGAGCCTGATAACGCAGCATAACCCGGGCGCGCTCGGAGACAGGCACTTCCTTCCAGGTCTTGAACATTTCGCCGGCGCTTTCGATGGCCTTGCGCATTTCCGCACCTGTGGTGCAAGGAGCCCTGGCGATCACTTCGTTGGTCGCGGGGTCGGTGACGTCAATCCAGTCACTGGTGTTGCTCTGGACGAACTCACCTGCGAGATACAGCGGTACATTTTTCATGTTGATATCCCTGTTTGTTGTTGTGCGGGAAGCCAGCCGAAACTCGTTGGGTCCCGGCCACGTCTAACCAAAGACTAGCACGGGTACGGCAACAGGGTGATTGACTAAATTTCGCCCGTAATGGACTATCTTTGGATAAAGAAAACCCGGGCGACACCAGACATGACCCAAACCTCGCAGTGGCCGGTGCCCAAAGACAGCATTCGATACGTGGTACCTGAGCCAATCATCCGGCTCCTGGCCAGCCACCCACTGACCCGGGATCTATACCCCCTGGCCTTCGGCCATTACCGGCGGGCTGTGGGCCATCACATGCACCGGGAACATCATCGCGACAATCTTTTGATTTACTGCACCGAAGGCAAGGCGTTCCTGAATATTCAGGGACAGCCCTATACCGTGGAAGCCGGTGACCTGCTGCTTCTGCCGGCCGGAGCCGGTCACCGCTACACCGCGGACCCGGACAACCCCTGGACCATTCACTGGGTTCATTACACAGGGCCGCTGGCGGAGGATTTCCGCAATTACATGGGGTTTGACGGCCCAACCCGCATTCGCCACCTGGGGCGCCAGCCACGTCTGCTGGTGGACTTTAACGGCCTGCTATCGGTACGCCAGACCGGTTTCCGGGCTCGCGGGCTTATCCACGCCGCCAACCGGCTCCGGCAACTAATGGCAGCAGTCCCGATCAACGCAGATGAGACCGGTCACGAGCGGCAGGCGGAACTGGACACCATCCACAACTATATGCGGGAGCACCTGGATGAGCGCATCAGCCTGGAGCAGCTTGCGGATCTCGCCGGCCTGTCTCCGGCCCATTTCGCCACCCGCTACCGGGAGCAGACCGGCACTTCTCCGATCCGGCATTTCCTGCACCTGAAAGTGGAACGGGCCTGCCAGATGCTGGACACCAGCAGCCTGAGCTTTGCCGACATCAGCCGGCGCCTGGGCTACGACGACACCTATTATTTTTCCCGGCTTTTCAAAAAAGTCATGGGCCAATCACCCCGGGATTACCGCCATACCGCCCGGCACTGACCGGGCACTCCAGGCCAGATTGAAACCTGCCGCCTGCTACGACTTTTGTTGCAGTAGCCAAAGAGTTAGTCTTGGCTGATAAGTGGATAGAAAGAGTGAGCCCATGGCCATGTACAGGATAGAAATTGACGAAACCTTCGACATTCCCCGAAGAAAGGTGTTTGCCCTGTTTGCCGATCACCATCGTTTTGGCAAGCTTCTGGGAGCACCGGCCAAACGCATCAGGGACAGCCACCAGGCCGATCCGAACGGCATCGGTTCGGTCCGCAAGATTGGCATCGGGCCGGTCGGCCTGGAAGAAACCGTCACCAATTTCGAACCGGATTCGCTGATTGAGTACACCATCACCAGCATGAGCCCGATCCGGAATCATCTGGGACGAATCCGGTTTGAAGACACATCGGAAGGCAGGACCCGGGTAAACTACAGCATCTCTTTTGAAGACATTGTGCCATTTACCGGAAAAGTGGTGAGCAAGGCCCTTGAACAGCGCATTCGCCGCGGGATCAAACGGGTGCCACTACTGTCCTGAATGCGGGCATGAGCAAATCGCTACCAGAGGAATATCAGTGATATTGCACTGACGGCCCGGGATAACTATCGCCGCCAGGAGTCTGCGCGGCAAAAATCGCGCAGACTCCTGGATCGATTACGTGTAATCGCCTGCAACAGGACGCTCCGCCGGACCGGATTCATGTCCCGTTACATTAGTCTTCCTCCCGCACCGAAAGTAGCGCCCATGCCGAAGGCTGAGCGACCGGACAAAGCCAAATAACCCTGTCACCAGCCAGCAATGTTGAGTAAAATCCGGCCTTTTCCAGAAAACCAAGAGGCAGCGCAAATGGGCAGAGCCTACCAGAACCGCAAAGAGTCCATGGCCAAGACGGCTGCAGCAAAAACCAAGGTCTACAGTAAGTACGGACGCGAAATTTACATGAGCGCCAAGTCCGGAGGCCCCGATCCGCAGGCCAACCTGTCCCTGCGCGGGCTGATCGACCGTGCAAAGAAAGACCAGGTACCCTCCCACGTGATCGAGAAGGCCATTGACAAAGCCCGGGGAGGCGCCGGTGAAGACTACTCTCCTGCGCGCTATGAGGGCTACGGACCGGGCAACTGCATGGTGATCGTAGACTGCCTGACCGACAACCCTAACCGCACCTTCGGCGACGTGCGCCTGGCCTTCACCAAGACCAAGTGTAAGATCGGTACCCCGGGCACCGTTGCCCACATGTTTGATCACAGCGCCATTTTTGCGTTCAAGAGCGATGATGAGGAAGCCATCCTGGAAGCGCTGATGGAAGCGGACGTCGACGTGACCGACATTGAAAACGAGGACGGCCTGATTACGGTTTTTACACCAAACACGGAATATGCCAAGGCGCGTCAGGCTTTGGTAGACGTGATCGAAGGCATCGACTTTGAGGTGGACGAAATCCAGTTCCTGCCCAAGACCACCTCACCGGTGGAAGGCGATGACATCCCCATGTTCGAGAAATTTCTGGATATGCTGAACGAACTGGACGATGTGCAGAATGTGTTCCACAACGCCGAGCTGCCGGACCAGTAAGCCAGAGGCTCATGCCATGCAGGAAAACAGCACCGTGCAGCAGAACCCTTCCCCGAACCGCAAGGCGCGAGTGGTGATCCTGAAAACAGGCAGTACCTACCCTGGCCTCCTGGCCCAATTCGGTGATTTCGACGACTGGTTCCTGCGCGGACTGTCACCGGAACTCGATATCACTGTCACCCACGTGGAAGCCGGCGAGCTACCCGGAAGCCCTGAAGACTGGGATGGCATTGTGGTGACAGGCTCCCCCGCCATGGTCAGCGACCGGGCCAATTGGAGCGAAAATACCGGGGCCTGGCTGGCACGAGCGGTTGCCGCTGAAATCCCGGTACTTGGAGTCTGCTACGGGCATCAGCTGCTGGCCCATGCCTTGGGCGGCGAAGTGGGATATCACCCGAAGGGCCGGGAGACCGGCACCCATGCGGTTGAACTGCTTCCCGAAGCCAGCTCAGACACCCTGTTCCGGGGACTGCCGGCGATTTTCCCGGCCCAGTTGACGCACCGGCAGTCGGTACTGCGCTTGCCCGCCGGCGCGGTGTTGCTGGGACGCAACGGTTTCGAGCCCAACCAGGCGTTCAGAATCGGCCCCTGCGCCTGGGGCGTGCAGTTCCATCCAGAGTTTACGGATACCGTCATGAGAGCCTACCTGGAAGTACAGGCGCCGGACCTGAGCCGGGAAGGGCTTGATGCGGAAGCACTGATTGCCGGTGTGAAACCCGCTCCGGACGCGTCCTCGCTTCTCCCTCGTTTTTCAGGGCTTGCCATAGAACGAGCCCGGTAATATCCGGGACGGCATTTTCCGTCAGTCGAGGATATAGGCCGTCTTTTCCATCGCCTGCTCTTCTTCATCTATAAAGCGGAACTCATTCCAGCCGATACGCACCCTATCGTGACTGTTCAGCCGCTGCCGGCCCTCAATCCGCAGTTCGTTCACAAAGGTGCCATTGGTGCTGTTGCTGTCGGTGATGTAGTAATCCACGGTGCCTTCGAGATAGGCATTGGGTGCAGCTTCAATCAGGGCGTGCCGGCCACTCACCGAGATTTCATCAATCCGGATGTCATTATCCGGTCGGCGGCCAAGGCGGGTTTCCGGCTGCCCGAGCTCAAAGCTGTTGACCACCACGTTGTCCACCAGTTGCGAAAGCGAAGCCATGTCAGGTTCCTCAATACTCCAACGTCAGTAATACCACAGATACGTTGTCACCAGCCTCGTTTGCGAGGCCGGCGTCAATCATTGCCTGCGCCCTGCGCTCCATGCCGTCACTTTCCCTCAAAATCTCAAGCCACCGTGCTTCCGGGACAAAATGGGTCAACCCGTCGGAACACAGCAACAGCACATCACCCTTTTCCAAAGACTCAACCCGGTAACTGGGCTGCACCTGCTCAACGGCACCCACCGCCCGGGTGAGCACATTCCGAAAAGGTACATTGGGAACGTCGGCCTCGGTAATGCTGCCATCCTCCAGCATGCTCTGGACCACGGTATCGTCCCGGGTCAGACAGACCGCCTGTCTTCCTTGCAGAGCGTAACAGCGGGAATCTCCGATATGGGCAATGTGTGCCCTGTCGCCGGTTACCCAGGCCACAACCAGGGTTGTGCCCATTTTTTCGAGCTTTGCATCCTCGGCGCGCCGGCTCAGTATGCGTTCATTGGCCAGTGCGAAAGCACGCTCCAGGCTTTCCCTGACTGAGCTGACGGTTTTGCCGGACGACGGCCCGGAGATTTCCGGCTCAAGGGATTCCACAACAGCGTCAACCGCGAGGCGACTGGCAATCTCGCCTCCCTGATAGCCGCCCATACCGTCGGCAACCACCAGCAGCGCCTGATCACCGGAATCGTTTACCCGCCAGTCCACCACATCCTGGTTCGATTTCCTGACTGCACCCCGGTGACTCTGGCCTGCAATGCGATACCTCATCGGGACACCTCCTGGCCCGCTTCTCGCACCGCCAGGCGCCGCACGGCCTCGGCCATGGTGGCGGCGCTGGCAAAGCGTTTATCCGGCTCGCGCTGGATGGCCTTGTTGATCAACCGAACCACCCCATTGGGCAACTCGGCATTGAACTCCCGGACGCTGCGCGGGCGCTTGTTGAGGATCTGGTAAGTCAGGTTGGCGAGGGTATCGCCCTGATAGGGCGTTTCGCCGCTCACCAGCTTGTACAGGGTCACGCCCAGGCTGTAGATATCGGAGGCACCGGTTATCTTCTGGCCTTTCAATTGCTCCGGTGACATGTAGAGCGGGCTACCCATGACAACGCCGGTGCGGGTCCGCGAGCCGTCGGAAATTTTGGCGATGCCAAAGTCGGTAATCTTTATGTCGCCGGTATCAGGGTTAAAAATGATGTTCCCCGGCTTGATGTCACGGTGGACGATTTTCTGGCTATGGGCATAGGCCAGGGTATCTGCAACCCGGGCAATAATGTCCAGCACCCCGGGCAACGGCAGCAACCTCCCGGGCTTGCCGAATTCACTGAGCGGCCGGCCCCTGGCGTAATCCATGGCAATATAGGCAAGGTCTGCCTCCTCTCCAACATCATACACCGTTACGATGGCCGGGTGACTCAGACGACCGGCCGCTTCGGCCTCCCGGAAGAAACGTTCCTTGAGGTCCTGAAGCTGACCGTCATCAAACGCCTGGTAGCTCAGGGTCTTGATGGCGACAGTTCGGGCAATTTTCGGATCCTTGCCAAGGTAAACCACACCCATGGCACCCCGGCCGATCTCCCGCTCGATTTCATAACGCCCGAGAGTCGGTCGACTCACCGAGGGTTCCGGCATTAATAGGGTGCGGGTGTTGTCGAAGCTGCCGGTTTGCATCATTGAGGCATCCGGCGACAATTTCTCCAGTGCCACCAGGCGGGCGGCGGTATCCCGGAAATTCTTCTTGCGCTCCAGAATACTGCGGTAGGTGGTTACGGCCTTCTCGTACTGACGTTTGCGCTCCTGCTGAATGGCGATGTCGTAACGCAGCTCCAGAGCCCCGGCGCAGGGCGGGCAGTGATTGAGTGCCTCAAGGGCATCGTCGGTATGCCCCTGTTGCAGAAACAGCCTGGCCAGCCTGAGGCGGGCTTCACGGACATTGTCGGTCAGGGTGCGAATGCGGTTGTGGGGCTGAAGCCAGAACAGCATCACCACAAAACCGACCACCAACAAGGTCAGCACTTCGCCCAGAGGCACCCAGGCACTTCGGTAGAACATCAGGGCCGCCTGCAAAACCACCAGGGAACCGCCAAGCAGCAGAGTGACAGGCAGGGAAACGGCAGCACCCATCACCGGGACAGCAAGCGTCAGAAAGAGTGCCGTAACGGCCAGCCCTGCGGTAACCGCAATATCAGCCCACAGAGGTTCCACCAGCCCCCGGTCAGCCAGTGCTTTATGAAGACTGTCCTGTGACACAATGGTGGTGGGGCTGGCACCCTCTGGCACTCCGAGAATACTGAACAGCACCCTATCGGCCCAGCCAACAAGCGCCAGCTGGTCTCCAGCCAGGGCAAACACCACGGCAGCCAAAAGAACAACGGCCCGCAGACTGAACAAGCGCGGCATGAATGAAATGATGGCGTTCACAGGCAACTTTGTTATAAATGACTGATCTGCCTAGTTTAGAAAGCGTTGGTGTCGCGCGATACAACGACAGAGGTGTTTTTTGTAAGTGTTTGTTTACCTGGGAGGAAGGTCACGTATGTTAATTTCGTCTTATCACCCAGGGATGATGGAATTACCGGTATGACACTGAAGTTGCTTTTCACCCTGTTACTGCTCGTGCTGGCTGGAATCGGGCTCTACCACACCCACAAATCCCTGCCTCAGGGTATCAGTTATCGGGGTGAAGTTCTGCCGCTGGAAGATCCTGTCCTGCTGACCGATGTCACCCGTCACTACGCGGACGGTCGCGAAGAGAAAGACCACGAAATCTTCAACGAGGTATTCCGGCTGATCGGGCAGGCCGAAGAGTTCATTCTTGTCGATATGTTCCTGTTCAACAGCACCAAACCGAAAGGCGTCGCTCATCGCCCCCTGGCACAGCAACTGACCGAAGCTCTGCTGGCCCGGAAGTCGGAAAATCCGGGGCTGTCTGTGATCGTTATATCCGATCCACTGAACACCATGTATGGCGGTACAGCCTCTCCCTGGTTCGAAGCCTTGCGTGAAGCAGGCATTCCCGTTGTTGAAACCGCTTTACGTCCGCTCAGGGACAGCAACCCAACCTGGTCTGCAATCTGGCGGCTTTGTTGCCAGTGGTTCGGTAACAATCCGGACGGGGGCTGGCTGGACAATGTCCTTGGCAACAAGCCAGTCACGGTTCGAAGCTACCTTTCGCTGCTGAACTTCAAGGCCAACCATCGCAAGATTGTGGTGGTGGATCAAGCCGGTTCGTTGAGAGCGCTTGTAACCTCAGCTAACCCGCACGATGGCAGCAGCCGCCACAGTAACGTCGGGCTGAGCTTCAAAGGGCCCGCCGTGGCCGATGTGCTGCGAAGTGAACGGGCAGTGCTGGCCATGTCTGGTGCCGACACAGAATCCCTTGATGACTGGATCAGCCGGGTTGAAGAAGCGCCTGAATCCGGAGAAGGTAAAAAGGACAAAGTGGCGGTACTGACCGAATCGGCCATACTCGACCAGGCTTTGGAAATGATTCGCGGGGCCGCGGACGGAGACCAGCTGGATCTGGCGATGTTCTACCTGTCACACCGGCGGATTGTCGGGGCGCTGATCAGGGCCTCGGAACGTGGCGCACAGCTTCGGATTTTGCTTGATGCCAACAACGAGGCCTTTGGTCTTCAGAAAAGTGGCATCCCCAACCGGCAGGTGGCCATGGAACTGGTCCGGGCAGGTATTCCTGTACGTTGGTGTAATACCCGGGGTGAGCAATGCCACAGTAAGCTGTTGATGTTGGCGAAGGAGAGTGGGATAACCGGGATATTGCTTGGGTCTGCCAATTTCACCCGCCGCAACCTGGATGACCTGAACCTGGAAACCGACGTCTGGATCTCGGTTGCGGTCCAGTCCTCGGTTGCCATGAAGGCAAGAGCGTTCTTCGACCAGCAATGGCACAAAGGCCCCGGCGACGAGCCGGTTATGAGCCTGCCTTATGAGCGCTGGGCCGACGAATCAACGCTGCGCTACTGGCGTTACCGGATTATGGAAGCGACCGGCCTGTCGACCTTCTGAACATGAGGGACAAGCCCCATGCTCACCCGGTCAGCTATACTGCATTGGCCTGAACGGAAACTTGAAGTAGCCAACAAACAGGAGTGAACCATGTCAGGAATTCGCAAGCATCTGAGGTATGTTTCTTTTTTCATGGCCATGATGATGGCCCTTGGCTCTGTCTGGTCGGCCACCGCATCCGCCGGGATGGTAGGAACCGGCGAGATGATTGGCGAACAACAGGTCCAGCTGGACAGACAACAGCTGATCGATATGCTTGAGAATCAGGAAGTCCAGGACAAACTGGCAGATCTGGGCGTAAGCCAGGACCAGGTCAAGGAACGTATTCAGAACCTCACGCCGGCGGAACTGGCGGATTTTGAACGTCAGCTTGCCGAAGCCCCTGCGGGTCAGGGTGTGGTTGGCATTATTGTACTGTTTCTGCTGGTCTTCATTATCACCGATATGTTGTGCGCCACTAACATCTTCCCATTCGTGAACTGCATCCGATAGCGTCGGTCCGTGGCAGTCATTTTGCAACGGGAGAGGGCCGCGTCAGTCAGGCTGACCCTGTTTTTACTGGTCGGCCTCCTGGCCGGTTGCGCCAGCGCCCCGAAATGGCCGGGCCCGGACACCGGAACAGACCGCCCTTCTCTGCCAGACCAGGTGATTCTGGAGGATGTCCCGTTTTTTCCTCAGGAAAAGTACCAATGCGGTCCGGCCTCACTGGCCATGACGCTGAACAGCCAGGGTCTTACGACCGATCCGGAAGTTCTCAAAGACCTGGTTTACATCCCCGGCCGGGAAGGTTCCCTGCAGGTTGAGATGGTCGCTGGTGCGCGGTCCCACGGGATGCTGGTCTATCCGCTGGACGGCGAGCTTGAGAGCATGCTGACAGAACTGGCGGCGGGTAACCCGGTGCTGGTTCTGCAGAATCTGAGATTTGACTGGTGGCCCCAGTGGCACTTCGCGGTTGTGATCGGTTACGACGCGGAGCGAAGGGATCTGATTCTTCATACCGATACCCGCGAACGCCAGCGCGTGGCCCTGGAAGTGTTTACCAACACCTGGGGGCGGGCCGGCAACTGGTCCGTGGTAATGCTGCCTCCCGATCAGGTTCCGGCAACCGCAAAACCACTGCGGTTTCTCCAGTCAGCCCACGACCTGGAGACAACCGGGCGAACCACCGCCGCGGCAATTGCGTACAAGACTGCGGAAACCACCTGGCCTGACCAACCAGCCGCCATCATGGCCAGAGGCAATCTGGCCTGGCAACTGGGCAGGCAGGCCGAGGCGACAGGGCACTTCCTCCGCACGGTTAACCGTTTCCCGGAATTCGCCGAAGGCTGGAACAACCTGGCCTTCGCCCTGAAAGAGACAGGTTGTCCGGCAGCGGCCACTGAGGCCGCCCGCTGCGCCGCTGCTCTGGCACCGGAACGCTTTGGCAGTTCGGTGTTACTCCATTCAAACCCGGCAACAACGCCGAAAAACTGCCCGAAATTACTGGAGTGTCCCCGGGACTCCTAGTGTGCCTTCCTGAAAAGCACCACGTCCTTTCTCGGGATCTCCATAACCCAGCCAAATTTTTCAGCCAGCAATGCCAGGGTGGACTCACGGTAGAACACAACATGGGTGGGGTCGCGGCGATAATGCCAGTTGTCGAACCGGTCGTCGTCGGTCTGGAAACAGGTCATCACCCCCAGCCAGCCACCCGGTTTGAGCAATTGATCGAGTTGCCGGAACACCTCCGCTGGCTCGTACAGATGCTCCACCACCTCGGTACAGGTTATGAAGTCATAGGTACGGGACAAGGCTGTTTGCGAGGGGTAAAAGTAAGGATCATAAAGACTCACCACCATGCCTTCAGCCTCCAGCATCTTTGCCAGTGCCGGACCAGGCCCACAGCCGAAGTCCAGCCCGGTGGCGCCCGGTGGCAGGCGCTCCAGCAGCGGGCCTGCGAGCTTTGACAGAAATTTACGATAGCCCGGATCAGACGGATCGTTATCATGCAGTTGGTAGATATCCCGCTCCTGATCGGGAGAAAGCCGGCACGGCTCGTCCATTACCGTTGCTTCGCATACCGGGCAGCGGAGATATCGCTGGGTCTTCACCACCCGGAATCCCGCAAGGCTGCCCTGCTCACAAACCGGACAAAGGCTCATGCCACTACCTCGGATCAAGCCCGGCCGCTGCGCGTACCTGAGCATCCAGCTCCCGTGCATCAAGCGGTTCTGAGGCAATCACCTCCGCCCGGCTGAATGCTTGTGGCTCGCCTTGGACAACCGAAAGCGCGCCGTCAGCGACGTTAATCGCTCTCCACCCCTCGGGAGTGTTCACCACCGCCTTGAATCGCGCAAAACCGGAACCCATTGCCAAAGCCAGCAAGGCATTCTCATCCAGTATCAGTTCAGAATGAATTCGCCAGCCGACACTGAAATACCCCTGCCCTTCATTAACAGACTGCTGCCAGGGTTCATCATTGATCGACGGCGCTGACGCTGCCGTCTTGTTATGGTGGTGATGGTGAGCGCCCGGGTTGGTCACCGGCAGAGCATCCGATTGGCCATCCAGCCATTCCGGTGCCAACTGTCCGAACCGTGTGTGATGGGCAGCCCGCTTTCCGGGTTCCAGTTGCGCGGCCCACTCGTCAAAATGGGTCAGTTGCCCTGGCGTACAAAGATCGGTCTTGTTGGCAACCAGAATATCGGCTGCGGCAACCTGATCCCGGAACTGCACGTTGCCGAGCACTTTCGGCTCTTCGAGCCTGCGGGGGTCCACCAGGCAAATCACCGGCCCCATGGCGAGAACATCCCGATAGTGCTCACTGGCCAGGGTTTCCAGAATCTGGGAGGGATGACCGAGCCCGGTTGGCTCGATCAGCAACCGCTCCGGCCTGGCCTTGTGGATCAGCTGGTTTAGGCCGATCTGCATCGGCAATCCGGCAACACAGCACATGCACCCTCCGGGAATTTCCTTTATGAAGGCGCCTTCCGTCTGCAGCAGGGCGCCATCAATGCCCACCTCACCAAACTCGTTGACCAGTACGGCCCAGACTTCGTCCTCCGGTTTGTTTTTCAGAAGTTCCAGAATGGCGGTGGTTTTACCAACACCCAGAAAACCGAGGATAAGGCTGGTGGGAATGGGTTGCTTCATAGTACCGGTCCGGCTCCAGTCAGAGTGTAATCGTTATATTATAACATTTCAGCCGCCGGGACGATCCTGCTTCAGGAAAACGCCGACCGCCTTATCCGACAGCAGCACATAGGCAAGTGCCGGGTAAGGCAGATAGTGAAGAAACAGAGTGGCGAGAGTGACTGCATCCATCCCGACATCAAGAAACATCCAGGCGCCGAAAGCAAGAAACAGCGCACCCAGAAAACCGCCATATATCCACAGAGCCCTTGAACGCTCTTCCGCCATAGGCAGCCGCTCCAGGGTGCGCGCCACTGAAAAGCTCATGTAGACCGCAATCAGGGCTGCAATCACCAGGGAGGCAACCAACCCCGTAAATCCGATCAGGTAGCGGAACAGGTAGTTGGCCAGGAAGAACAGGGCAATGCAGGTTACAGCAACAATGGTTATGCGTGTCTTTTCCATGGCGGCTCTGAATTTGTTGGATTTATGGGCAGCGCTGCAAAGAATGGCAGAGACGCTGTGAAAGAACCACCCCTGCTGCGACTGGTGTTCCAGCCTGATATGATTCCCAACACTCTCACTGGCAACCGGACAATCGATGACCACTGGTAATTCCACCCGACTCAACAAATACATCAGCGAAAGCGGCCTGTGTTCCCGCAGAGAGGCTGATCGCTATATTGAGCAGGGCAACGTCTACATCAACGGCAAGCGTGCCACTGTAGGGGATCAGGTGCTGCCCGGGGATACGGTCAAGGTCAATGGCCAGGTGATCGAACCGCGCGCTGAAGAAGATCTGGTCTTTATTGCCCTGAACAAGCCTGTGGGCATCGTCAGCACCACCGACAGCGCCGAGAAACACAACGTCCAGAGGTTTGTCGGCCACAGCGAACGTATCTTCCCGATCGGGCGGCTGGACAAGGACTCCCAGGGCCTGATCTTCATGACCAGCAATGGTGACCTGGTCAACAAGATTCTGCGCGCCGGAAACAACCATGAAAAGGAATACCTGGTTACGGTCGACAAGCCGGTGACCCGGGGGCTCGTTGAGGGTATGGCCAACGGGGTGCCGATCCTGGGAACTGTCACACAAAAGTGCAAGGTGTCCAGTGAATCCCGGTTCGTCTTCCGCATTACCCTGGTTCAGGGCCTCAACCGCCAGATTCGCCGCATGTGCGAACACTTCGGTTATGAGGTAACCAAGCTGGAGCGCATCCGGATCATGAACGTCAGCCTGAAGGGGCTGGCTGTGGGCCAGTGGCGCAATCTGACGGAGAAAGAACTGGCCGGACTGTTTGATGCCATCCGGGACTCCTCCTCAGAGGCCCCGCCCCAGCCCGGAAAACCTGCGAAAAAGAAGCCTGCTGCAAAGCCAAAGCATCGTCCCAAAGCCAAACCGGGTGGGCCCGGCGGTTCCCAAAGGCCGGGGCCGAAAGGTAGGCCCGCCCCCGGCAGGAAGCCTGCGTCGGGCAAACGCCCCAAAGCCGGAAAACCCCGGCAAAAGAGTGTTAAACGGTAGTTCTGGCCCGGCACTCAGAGCGCAAGACTACTTTTTCACCCACTTGCCATTAACCTGGATACTGGCTATCCGGCGTTTTTTGATGGCCTGCTTCCCGGCAACGACCAGCAAAGCCAACGCGACCCAGCCGACCAGACGGACCCGTCGGATCATGAGGCTCGGCTTTCCAGACCCTTCAGCGTACAAAACGACACTCCTGTCTACTCGGGCTACTCACCACGCCAGGTCACGCTGTACAGGTCGTGACGACGATCCTGGAGATTTTTCACGGTGCCACTGTTGCGGGCCGTGATCAGCACCTCCGGCCGGAGATCGGCGAACGCCACTGTTTCAACATTGGGTTCCGTGTCTGCGGCGATACCGTCCCGGGCAAACGGAAAATCACAGGGGGTAAGAATACAGCTCTGGCCATACTGGATTTCCATATTCGGCACCTTGGGCAGGTTGCCAACGTTACCGGACATCACCACGTACACCTGGTTTTCCACTGCCCGGGCCTGACAACAGTAACGCACCCTAAGGTAGCTCTGGCGTTCGTCGGTACAGAAGGGCACAAAGATGATATGAACGCCCTGATCCACCAGATGGCGGGTCAGTTCCGGAAACTCCACGTCATAACAGACCAGAACTCCGATGGTACCGCAGTCGGTCTCGATGGCGTTGACCCGGTTGCCGCCCTGCACGTTCCACCAGAAAGCCTCGTTCGGGGTCGGGTGAATCTTGGGCTGGGTGAACACCTGGCCATCCCTGAGGAACACATGGGCCAGGTTCCGAATGGCTCCGTCTTCCTCTCGCACCGGAGTGGAGCCGGCCACAATGTTGATGTTGTACCGCAGGGCCAGGTCCCGCATCAGCTCCCGGTAACGCTCCGCGTAATGGGTGACCGCCGCGAAGGTTTCCGCCGGGCTGCCCTTGCGGGCCTCAATTGATAGCAACTGGAGAGTAAACAGCTCCGGAAACACCACAAAATCGCCCTTGTAGGTGGATACAACATCGACGAAATAACGGACAATCTCGCTGAACTCGTCAAATGATCCCACCGGCCGTTGCTGGTACTGAACCGTGCCAATACGCACTGTATCCCGCATTCGGTGGCCATAACGTTTGCGCCGCTCGCTGTTTTCGATCTGCGGTACTTTCGGGTTACGCCAGACCAGATGAATGCCGTAGCCCATGGAATCGTGATCGGCGTCCAGATAATGGGGAATGATGTCGTGCACCTCGAAGCCCTGATGGAGCTGAAAGGACAGCACCGGGTCCTTCTGCTCCTTGCCCCTGATGGCCTCGACGTAGGCCTCAACACTGCCGAACTTTTTCAGGCGCTGGCGCAGGCTTGGCAGGCGTCCGGCAAATACCACACCCTGCAGGTTCAAAGCCTGGCACAATTGCTTGCGCTCGTTGTACAGCCGCTCGCCGATGCGATAGCCACGACACTCCGGATCAACACACACTTCCATGCCGTACAGCCAATCACCCTCGGGATCATGTCGTGAGGCGTAACCATTGCCGGTTATGGAGGTCCAGTCATGGGGCATCAGTGCCACTTCTTCGGCAATGCGGAACGTGGCGCAGTAACCCACTACAGTATCACCCAGCATGGCAACGAACTGGCCGTCCGGGAAGGTATTGATCTGACCGGTCAGCGGGCCCTTGGTGTAACCATACATACCGGTGCCTTCGTAGACACGGCGACTGAGCTCAATGATTCCGGGAATATCCGCCAGCGTGGCATTGCGGACGTACAGGCGCTGATCCGGGTCGGAAAATGGCGGGCACATAGACACCTCGGAAAGGCGTTGATTTGCCCTCATCTTTGGTGACGTGACAGGATTTCGTCAAGGGAAATCGGTTAATCGGAGCCCGGCAGGAGGAAGCGTTCGATCACAGTGTAAACGGAACCACCGGGGCCTTGCCTGCTTTCAAACAGCGCGAACTGGTTAACCGGAAACTGCCCGAAAACCGATTGACCATGCTGCGCCAGCAAGTTCCCGACAGACCCGGGCCGCCGTTTAAACCTGGCCAGCGTAATGTGGGGACGAAATGCCCTGCTCTCCGTCACGAATCCGAGATTATCCATCCGTACTTTCAGCGTCTCATGGAGCTCGGCAACCGGGGCCGCTGGCTGCACCCCGGCCCATAGGTTTCGCGGCCTTTGGAGCTGCCCGAAGCAGCCAGTTCCGGCCACCTCCAGCCCGAAGGGGTCCATTTGAATCTGACCCGCCTCATCGCACACGGCTGCAATACGTTCCTCGTTCACATGCCCCAGAAACAACAGGGTGAGGTGCAACTGCTCAGCGCTTTGCCATTTGGCACCTGAGACCGCCGCCCTGACATTCAGCAAGCGATCTTTGATTTCAACGGGGATCTCCAGCCCAAAAAAAAGCCGGGGCATTCCCGATTACTCGACCTTGGGCGTTGGCCTGACCAGGATTTCGTTCACATCTACATGGTCCGGTTGCGCCACGGCGTACATCACGGCGCTGGCAATGTCCTCCGGCTTCAGGGCGTGAGCCGGTGGCTCATCAAAAAACGGCGTGTCCACCATGCCAGGCTCAATGAGTGTAACCCGGATGCCAGAGCCGCGAAGCTCCTCACGAACGCCGTAGCCGATGGCGGAAACCGCCCATTTGGTGGCACTGTACATGGAACCGGGAATCGTGACACGACCGGCCGCAGAGCCGGTCAGCAGCAGGTGTCCCTTGGTTTCCCGCAGCGCCGGCAGGCAGTGCTGAAGGGTCAGGCCGACCCCGTAGATATTGGTCAGGATCATATCCTTCCAGACCTCCGGATCGGCCTTACTGAATCCTCCGGGTTCACCACCACGACCTGCGTTGGCGAAAACGGCATCAATGCGACCGAAAGTCTTAAGGGCCTGATCGACCATACTCTTCTGTTCGTCGCCACTTTGCACGTCGCATTGCACCGTTAGCACTTGTGCCTCGCCACCAAGCTCCTGCTGCAGACCTTTCAGTTTTTCTTCGGAGCGGGCCGCCAATACCAGGCGATACCCCTGTTTCGCCGCCGCACGGGCTGTTTCTGCACCTATGCCCGATGAAGCGCCGGTGATCAGCATTACAGGTCGAACTGCCATAACTTTCTTCTCCTGTCGTTTGAACCGTTTGGGAGGGGCTACGCCGGCAGGCGCCAGCCCGATCATTCAGTAGATTTGATGGAGGCAATGGCCGCCGACAAAGGCCTCAATGCCGTTGGCTTCCAACAGGCCAGCCACAATGTGAGCTTCGGTAATGTCTCGCGCCCGATAGGCAATTTGCAACACACGACTCCTTCTGTGACCGTTCCGGGCAGAACCGGGACAAATCTGCGAGTATTATCTCAAGCATAGTTCGCCCCCTCTGGCGGGGCCAATAACCTAGCAGCCTGTCGGACTTAAGTGATCGTCACGAGCAAGGTGGGAAAGCGAGCGCAAATTTTTTGGATTTTGAGGCGCATAGTGGTTCTATGTAACGAAAAATCCGGGAAATTTGAGCCGCTTTCCCACCGGCACAGTAGATCAGCCTTAAGTCCGACAGGCTGCGAGGGACTGACCATGCTCTGGATTATCCTTGCCATCATTGTGTTTATTGTCGCCGCAACCCTGCTGCTGTTCCGCCTTGAGGATCTATCTCACCTGGACCAGGACGACTACCCGGTCCGGGATGGCAAGCCCAGCAATGCAAACCGGGAGGTTCTGGGGCGCATTCGCGAACTGGGGCAATCATCGAAGGGCCTTCGCGGCAAGGCCCGGCTGATGGCCCTGCGCAAACACATGGACGAACTCAGCCAGGGGCTGGAGTTGGCGTCCGAATTCCGCCACTGCGAGTCTCCCCGCGGTGAGTGGGTCATTGCCCCCGGCTGCGATACCCGCCGCCGGATTCTGTACATCCATGGCGGAGCCTGGGCCGCCGGCAGTCCCCGAAGCCACCGGGCGATTACCGACCGCTTGTCACAGATAACCCGAGCGGCGGTATTTGCCCTGGACTACCGGCTGATGCCGGAAAACCGCTTCATGGATGGTGTCCGGGACTGCCGGGAGGCCTACACCTGGCTTCTGAAACATGGTCCGGAGGGCCCCGAATCTGCCGGTTTCATGGTAGTGGCCGGGGACTCCGCCGGCGGCAGCCACACCCTGGGGCTGATCGCCTGGATACGGGATAACGGGCTAAGGCAGGCGGATGCCGCGATTACCTTCTCGCCCTCAACCGACCTGACCCTGACGGCACCGAGCAATCGCAACAACATCGAGACCGATCCCTTGCTGGGGCCGGCGTTTGGCGGATTATCGAAAATCCCCCTGCCGGTGATCTGGTGGGCCACCCTGGCCGCGTTTCGGGTCTCTCCGGCCAGCCCTGTGGCCTCACCACTGCGGGGCGACCTGAGAGATCTGCCACCAACCCTGATTCAGGCCAGTGATACTGAAATGCTGCTGGATAACGCCCGACGTTACGCTTCCAAGGCACAGGCTGCAGGCTCACCAGTCACCCTGCACACCTGGCCCGGGATGGTGCACGTATGGCAGATCTTCGTGCCTCTGCTTCCCGAGGCGGAAGAGGCGTTTCAGGACATCAAGTCATTTCTGGAGCAGGTTGAATCAGGCAGCAGGATGCACCCGGAAGGTCAAACCTGAACTTTTCCGCGAAGCGCCTTGGTTTTGCCCTTCTTGGTTTTCTTGTCGACGCGCTTGCGCTGGGAGGAGCGAGTCGGTCTGGTTGGCCGCCGGGCCTTTTGGGGTTTCACCGCTTGCTGGATCAGTTCCTTGAGACGCTCAAGGGCGTCCTCCTTATTCAATTCCAGGGTACGAAAGGATTGCGCCTTGATAATCAGTACGCCTTCCTTGCTGATTCGCTGGTCATTAAGCGACATCAGCCGTTCCTTGTAAAAAGGCGGCAAGGTGGAGTGCGGAATATCAAAGCGCAGGTGCACTGCGGAAGCCACTTTATTCACGTTCTGGCCACCGGCACCCTGGGCACGGATCTGGGTTATTTCGATTTCCCAGTCAGCAAGTTCAACAGCATTGGATAGTTTCAGCATCTGCCAAGGTTAACAAATCCCGGACAAGCGGGCTTGAAAACCGGGATTCGAACGTGCGGAAGTGAATAATCCAAGGCATGACTCACCGGATCTGATTCGGGAGACGTGAAGACTGTAGTAGTCCTTTAATACCCGCTTCTGCATCACCGCTGCTAATGTTTCCAGACCCGGCAAGACAATCACAAGGAGACAGCCATGGGCGGGAAGAAAATTCTGATGATTACCGGTGATTTCACCGAAGACTACGAAACCATGGTGCCGTTCCAGGCACTGCAGGCCGTTGGCCACACAGTTCATGCCGTTTGCCCCGACAAGAAAGCCGGGGACACGGTCGCTACGGCAATCCATGATTTCGAGGGTGACCAGACCTACACGGAGAAACCCGGCCACCGATTTGCCCGGAATGCGGACTTCGAAGGGCTGGATCCCGCGAATTATGATGCCCCTGTGGTTCCAGGCGGCCGCGCACCGGAATACCTGCGCCTGAACAGGGACGTGCTGAATCTTGTTCGCCACTTCTTCAACACCGACAAGCCGGTGGCGGCAATCTGCCACGGTGCCCAGTTGCTTGCGGCAGCGGGAGTGCTTGAGGGCCGCAGGCAGAGCTGGCCGAAAGGGACGGCATGAACCTGCCCCAGATGATCACGCGCCTTTACCACGAGTCCATTGATGCGGGCCACGACCTCGGCAACTTCACTTCGTTCCTGCGGGTATGCGCCCTTCGGTATCTGGAGCTCCAGTTAAGTGGCGACGTTCCGAGGGATACCCGGGTGCCTATAGCCTCCCTCGATGCAGACCGCATTCTAAACGCGAAACGTAACGAACCCGTTGTTCCGGATGTGGTCAACAAATCCACACACTGAACCGCGACCACCGGTTCCCTGGGCGCTAACTCTGGCCATACTGTTTTGCTTTGGAAGGTTTTGTAAAACTGGCACTGGCCGGCACGGGCTACGGGATGATTCCGGAGATGCAGGCGCGCCCGGAAATTGATGCGGGGCGACTGGTGAGCATCGCCCCGGAACAAACCCTGGAAGTGCAGCTATACTGGCACTTCTGGCGCCACGGCGGCGGCGTAATAGACCGCCTGACAAAGGCCCTGCAAACGGCTGGAACTTTCGACTCCCGCTGATCCGCCAACTCAGGCAAATGGACACCGAAGAAGACCACGGATTAATCGCCCGACAGATCGGCATGCTGCGAAAACGGATTGTGCTGACCAAACGGATGCTGGCCAGCTTTGACAGTGCTGGCGGGGAAGATGTCGATCACTCGTGATGGCAATTCTGGCCGGGGTCCACGATGGTAACGCCAAACCAGCGCGGAAACCTAAGCAGGCAAAACAGGGCAATCATGTCGTAGACAGCGTGCCAGACCATAACCAGTGCCAGGCTCTCGGAAAACACATAGGCCGCACCCAGTATCAGCCCCAGGCCGGTTGCGACGAGAAAATAGGTGAACGATACATAGTGCACCAGCCCGAATAACACCGATGCCGCCAGCACCGAGGTCACCGCATCGGTATGCGCCATCAGCCAGCCCTGGATCGCGCCCCGGAACAGCAACTCCTCACCAATACCGGCCAACACGGACAGCAGGATCAGCACAGCCGGGGAATAGGTTGATGCAAAGTCATACAACCCCTGCATCTGGCGTTCGAGGTCCCCCGGGAACAACCCTGGCACCCGCATAAGCAGTAGCAACACGGCATAGGTTGCGTTCGCGCCGAGAGCCCCGTAGAAAATGCTCGGCCACAGGCCCGGGCCAAGGAGCAGTACCGGAATCCCGAAAACCAGTATGGCAAGCAACCCGAATACGCCAATGCCGCTCTGGAATAACAGGGCGGCATTGGCGGAAATACCGGATTTTCGTCGTTTTCCCAGAGTCATTTACTGCTCAAACAAGGGCTTCACCGGAAACAGGGCGTCGTACTGCGGCGCCTGCTTCTGGGCTTTGGCCTGGAAGGATTTCATCATGTCCGTCGGGCGGAACATGCCGGCCTGCCAGGTGGCCATGTACTTCAGGCTGTCTTCCACACTGTGGTCACGGCTGTAGTTAAGCATTTCCTTGCACCCGGTAACGGCCAGGGGGGAATTGGCGGCAATCTGCCCGGCAATAGCCATGACCGCTTCAATCATGGATTCCTGGTCGGCGTGCACGGAATTCACAAAGCCCAGGTTCTTCGCCTCACTGGCAGAAAACCTGCGTCCGGTGTAGGCCAGTTCGCGAACCACACCTTCCGGCATCAGTTTTGGCAGGCGCTGGAGAGTGCCGACATCGGCTGTCATACCCAGCTCGGTTTCCTTGATGGTAAAATAGGCGTCTTCGGTGCAGTACCGACTGTCAGCGGCACAGACCAGATCAAGGGCGCCGCCAATACAGCCACCGTGGATGGCCGCCAGCACGGGAAGGCGGATTTTCTCAAGGGAGGTCAGGGTGTCCTGCAGTTGCAACACCACCCTGCGCAGGTTTTCCGCCATCCGGCCGGGGTCGCCGTTCATGGGCACGGCTTTGGGGTCGCTGAACACCCCCAGATCCATGCCGGCCGAGAAGTGCTTGCCGGTGGAGGAGATGACAATGACACGGGCGTCGGTGTTGGCTTCGATGTCCTGCATGCAGCGGGGCAACTCAAGCCAGAACGCCTTGTTCATGGTGTTCAGGGCCTCGGGGCGGCTGAACTGGACATGGGCAATGTGGTCTTTAACCTCGATCAAAAAACTCTTGTAGCTGGACAGCTCAGACAAGGCGATACTCCTTATGTAAATTTCGTATTATGGCGAAGATGAAAACCACAAGTTAACCCGAAAAGGCCTGGTATGGAATTCACCGTCCTCGGAACCTTCCACCGGAAAATCCGACACCCCGGTTTATGTCTACAAGAAATAGCTTTGCATTTCCCGGCAGAAGGAGTACAGTGCGCCTCGTTGGAAAGATTTAGCAAAGCATTTCATCAATAAGACCGCTCTGAGTTGTAACAAGTAGCACGTCCTGTTTTTGATCACGCCAGTTTTTTGTTTCCGCATACCGCCGATCAGGCATCACAAAGATGACCTGACGGCACATTAAATGATTGAATTCAGGAAAGTATATTATGTCTACAGTTACCGGTAACGTTAAGTTTTTCAACGAAGCAAAAGGTTTTGGCTTTATCACTCGCGAAAGCGGCCCGGACGTTTTTGTTCACTACAGCGCTATTCAGGGCGGCGGTTTCAAGACTCTGGCTGAAGGCCAGCAGGTCGAGTTTACCGTTACCCAGGGCCAGAAAGGCCCCCAGGCGGAAAACGTTGTTGCGCTGTAAGCTGTAAAGAGATGCTCTGTAAAGAGATGCTCTGTATATAACAGACGACACGTTTAGAAAAAGGCAGCTTCGGCTGCCTTTTTTCGTTTATCAGGTATCATGCCCGCAAGGACTTTCCCTGCGCCAGCCTGACTATTCGCGAATATCCGTACCCCAACCCACAAACGCTGCAGATAGACTTTGCCGTCATGCCGGAAACCCTTGAGCACACGGAAACACGTAGCCGGAGAGAAGAATGAGTCAAAATACCCGACCACACCAGCAGGCCAACAACCTCTGGTCTTCACGGATGGTTTTCATCCTCGCCGCTGCCGGCTCGGCAGTCGGCCTGGGAAACATCTGGAAGTTTCCATATATCACGGGTGAAAACGGCGGCGGCGCCTTTGTTTTGATCTACCTTGCCTGCATCTTCCTGATTGGCCTGCCGGTACTGATCGCCGAGACCATGATCGGTCGCCGGGGCGGCCAGAGCCCGGTAGCGACCATGCGCACCCTGACCGAGACCGAAGGGGCCGCCAGGGGCTGGAGAGTAATCGGCTGGAACGGCGTTATCGCCTCATTCCTGGTACTGTCTTTCTATTCCGTGATCGGCGGCTGGGCTCTTGTTTATATCGGCAAGGCCGCCGCCGGGCTGTTTACCGGCGCAGACGCCGGAGCCATTGGCAGCCAGTTCGGCGGGCTGCTGGCAAGCCCCCGGGAACTGCTGCTGTGGCACTCCGTGTTCATGGTGATCGTTGTGTTTATCGTTGGCCGGGGCATTCGTTCAGGGCTCGAAAAAGCCGTGAACATGCTGATGCCACTGCTGTTTGTGCTGCTGGTTGCGATGGTCATCTATGCCATGAACAGCGGCAGCTTTGGCCAGGCCGTGAGCTTCATGTTCGCCCCGGATTTCAGCAAGCTGACCACAGCCGGCATTCTGACAGCCCTCGGCCATGCCGCGTTCACTCTCAGTATTGGTATTGGCGTACTCATGGCTTATGGCTCCTACCTTCCCAAGAGCGTTAACATTGCCAGAACCGCCATGACCATCGCCGTGCTAGACACCAGTGTTGCGCTACTGGCCGGGCTCGCTATCTTTCCGCTGGTGTTCGCCAACGGCCTGGAGCCAGGCACAGGCCCCGGCCTGATCTTCGTGACCCTGCCGCTGGCGTTCGGCCAGATGAGTGGCGGCGCCCTGTTCGGCACCATCTTCTTCGCCCTTTTGTTGGTGGCTGCCATTACCTCCGCCATTTCCATGCTGGAGCCGGTGGTGGAATGGCTGGAAGAACATCAAGGAGTCAGCCGGGCGAAAAGCGCGCTTGCTGGCGGGCTGGCGATCTGGTTTACCGGCATTGGTACCGTGTTGTCCTTCAACGTATGGGAAGACCTGCACCCGCTGGGCTTCATCACGTTCTTTGAAGGCAAGACCGTATTCGACCTCCTTGATTTCCTGGTCTCCAACCTGATGATGCCCCTGGGTGGACTCGCGATTGCCCTGTTCGCGGGCTGGGCCATGAAGCGGCAAGGTCTGCAAGCGGATATCGGCCTGGAAGGCAGCACTTACAAAGCATTCATGTTCGTGCTCCGGTACCTGACACCCGCCGGTATCGTCATGGTGTTCCTTTACAACCTGATCTAGGAGTCTGAAAGGTTTTATGAAAGTACCGAAAAGATTACAACCCCTTGTTGATGACGGCATGGTGGACGAAGTCCTTTACCAGCTCATGAGCGGCAAGGAGGCTCAGGTGTATGTGGTGCGTTGCGGCGACCAGATACGCTGCGCCAAGGTATTCAAGGAAGCCTCAAAGCGAAGCTTCAGGCAGGCAGTGGAATATCAGGAAGGCCGAAAGGTTCGGAACAGCCGGCGGGCCCGGGCGATGAGCAAGAAAACGAAATATGGCCAGAAAGAACAGGAAGAGGCCTGGCTCAATGCCGAGGTCGATGCCCTTTACCGCCTGGCTGCCGCCGGTATCCGGGTTCCGGAGCCACTGGGCTTTGTGGACGGGGTGCTGCTGATGGAACTGGTGGCCGACGAAGATGGCAAGGCCGCACCGCGGTTGGGTGACATTACCCTTTCTCCCGAGCAGGCCCGGGACTTTCACGGCCAGGTTATCCGGGAGGTGGTCCGAATGCTGGGCGCCGGGCTTATCCATGGCGATCTGTCTGAGTTCAACGTTCTGGTCGACCCCGACGGACCGGTCATCATTGATCTGCCCCAGGCAGTCAATGCCTCCGGCAACAACAATGCCGAGCGGATGCTTGAGCGCGATGTCGACAATATGCGCCGGTATTTTGGCCGCTTCGCACCGGAACTGCTGACCACCGATTATGGCAAGGAGATCTGGGCGCTCTATGAGTCCGGGGACCTTCACCCTGACAGCAAACTCACCGGCCGCTTCCAGCATGATGACACAGCGGCCGATGTCGATGAACTGATGGAAATTATCGACGCCGCCAAGGAAGAAGAATGGGAACGGCAGGAACGGATGAAGGATGCCGAGGAAGACTGAGAACGACTGGCTATTATCGGGACACTGATTCCTGCTCGCGAAGCATCGCTGACATGACTGCCTGCTCCTCAGGCCCGGGCAACACGCCCGTCAACCAGGCTTCGATCACCGTTTCGCCATGCTGGTTCGACAGCACCGCCTCGGCCCGGGCACGGTTCCGTTCATCCACTTCAGTAAGGGTGAATACGCAGGTAATGGTATCACCGAAATAGACGGGCCAGCGGAAACGGAAATTCATGCCGGACGCCAGCCACCCGATCTGCCCACCCACTTCCGTGATCATGCCGCCGACAAGCAGGCCGTGGCAGATTTTGGCCTTGAGATTCTTCGATTCCGCAAAACGGTCATCGTAATGAACCGGATTGTGGTCGCGACTGATGTCACCAAAAACCCGGGTGTCTTCCTCGGTAAATGTGCGTGTCACAGTGAAAGTGTCACCTGACATCAAGCCACTGATCGATTTTTTCCGGATGTGGGACATGCCTTCAACTCCTCGTTTTCACCCCTGGCGGTTATTCAAACGGTGTCCAGTTCCACCCTGTTCCGGCCGCTGCTTTTACCCCGGTAAAGCGCCCTATCGGCGCGACTGACGGCGGCACTCAGGTCTTCACCGGCACGAAGCTCGCTCACCCCGATGCTGATCGTAACTTCAACATCACCTCCGGTGATTGCTTTCCAGTCCTTTGCCAAAAAGGCGTTTCGCACCCGTTCCGCGCTTGCCCGGGCCTTTTCGGAATCGGTATCCGGCAGAATGGCAAGGAACTCCTCACCACCCCATCGCCCGATCAGATCCTGTGCCCGCAACTCCTTTCGGATGACACCGGCAACGCAGACCAGCACCCTGTCACCGGCTTCATGGCCGTAGGCATCATTGATGGACTTGAAGTGATCCACATCCAACAAAAGGAAACCCACCGGATGGCCACTGCGCTGGAACCGGGCCAGCTCTTTTTCAGCCAGGTAAGCCATGTGGCAGCGGTTGGAGAGACCGGTCAGTGAATCCGTCGTTGCCATCTCACGCAGTTTGCGCTGGGCGGACACCACCATCCTCAGGTAATAGGAGGAAAGATAGCTGAACATGGCGAAAACCACGCTCAGATTGAACAGATGGACGATATGCAAGGCAGTCTGGTTGATAGGCTGTAACGGTTCGATAAACCACATCAGAACATCCAGGGCGACGTAGTAGCCCCAGAGCCCCAGCAGGGCATAGACGGCCCACATCCGCGGTGCTGAAACACAGATCGCCGGTATGAACATCAGCAGGTAATAATGAAAACCGCTCTCCCAGCCGATCAGGATGATGCCGAGCGCCGCATGTATCAGCACTTCCGCCCAGATCAATACCACTGCGATTTTATTCCTGTGGTATTTGAGCGCGTAATAGGCGCCCAAATACATGGCCACGCTGACCACATTCACCCACGCAAGAATCGGTGACCCCAGGGCATGGAAAAGAAAGAAAAAGATAACGTCGACCGCACCGGCTATCTGGGCACACCGCATGGCCAGGCGCCAGAACTGTGGCCGGCGCTCTCGTGCCGGCTCATAGGTCGCTGTGGCATTGAAGCTTTCCATAGAATGCAGAATTCCCTGAATGTGACACAAGTTTACCCTGAAATCCGGAACCTTGTGTAATGGAAATGCGAACAACGGAACATTATTTCGTCGTATTGCCAGGCTGAAAAAACACCATGAAGCACGGAGCGGACCTGCTGGCAGTTGCAATTTTTCGGTAAGATACCCGTTCGCTCATTCAAACGGTCGCTGGGAGCAGCATGTCAGCAGCACTCGTATTTGCAGTCGTCGCTGTGGCCCTGATAGCGGCCGCGGTTTTCTTCCTGTTCTTTTACCAAACATGGCGAAGAGAGCGGGAGCTTAAGGAACCGTTTCCGAAAATCTGGCGCCGGCAGTTGGAATCCCGGGTGCCGCTCTACCGAAAACTTCCCGGGCACCTCAAGCAGGCACTGGAACAGCGGGTACAGCTCTTTCTTGCCGAGAAGGACTTCTATGGCTGCGATGGTTTCGACGTGGATGACACGGTAAAACTGACCATCGCCGGCCACGCCTGCCTGCTGGTACTCGCCCGCTCCTACTCGGATTTTGATGATATCCGCAGCATTCTGGTTTACCCGGATGCGTACCGTGTGCGACATATCGAAAGCGATGGCATGGTGGTCAGCGAAAGCAATGAAATAAGGGCTGGCGAAGCGTCGAGCCGGGGCCAGGTCGTGCTGGCCTGGAAGGAATGCGAACAGGCTGCCGGCAACCTGCACAGCAGTCACAACGTCATCCTCCACGAATTTGCCCACCAGCTGGATTATCTGGACGGCACCGCCGATGGTGCGCCACCCCTGGGTGGAGAGCAAGCCAGACACTGGCAGCATACAATGACAGAAGCCTATCAGGACCTCAGGCACTCCCTGGAGCATCATCACAAACCCTGGCTCGATCCTTACGGCGCAACCGAGCCGGCCGAGTTCTTCGCGGTGCTGACCGAAGCCTTTTTTCAGCAACCGGACCACCTGAAGAAAGAGCAACCGGAAGTTTACATGGCCCTGCGGGGGTATTACCGGTTGGATCCGGTAAATTTTTCGGAACAGCCTGAAACGCGTTAAGTCCGCCCGTTCATCTTACTCACCGACAGAACACGCCAGAATCCGGGATAAGTGGCTGTAGGGCAGCCCGGTTTCACGATGCCAGGCGTTGAAGGCCTGCTGCGCCTGAACAAGCGCCTTTTTGCTGCCCGGACCCGCATCCAGCAACGCTTCCCTGCGTAAGCCGGCAATCACGTCCGACGAGAGAATAAAGCCGTCCCAGCCGACACGGCGAAGAAAATACTGGGCGGTATTTCCGCCAAGGCGAGCGCCGTTGCGCTTCAGCCAGAGCAACAGACCCACCTGATCCTCCGATGGCCACTGCGCCAGAAACCGTCCGAAACTGCCATGGTCCCGGGCCACGTCCACGATCATCCGGGCGTTCTCTGGCACGGTAAGGATCTTCTGCAAGTTCCGGACAACTCGCTGATCCCGGGCGAGGGTTTCCAATACTTCCGGCGGCACCTGCTGCCAGTACAGGGGCACAAACCCCTCAAAAGCCGCCTCGAAATCCGGCCATTTGTTCTCGATCACCCGCCAGACGAAGCCGGCCTTGAAGATACAGCGGGTCAGCTCGGCCAGATAGCGGTCATCGCCTCTGGCCTCCAGTTCGTCGCGCCCGGCGACAGGAGGCAGCAGGGCATTCAAGGCATCTGCTCCGCCCTTGTGATTGATCGCCTGGTCGTGGATTCGGGAGAAAGACATCAAGCAGTTTCCGGATATCTGGTTGTCGGTATGGCATGGCGTGGTTCACTATAAAGGAAACCGGATCAATCAGGGAGCCACGCACATGCCAACGATAGGGTGGGTCATTCTGTTTCTCGCACTGGCGCTGATCGTGGGCAGTATGATGATACTGCGCAACAGCGCCCACAGCATGAAAATCTCCGACGAGAAAATGAAGAAAATGCAGGCCCGCAAAGCGGAAATCGAGGCTGAGGAGAGCGCGGAAGACAAAGAGTGGTAGCCAGGCCAGTGCCGGGCTCCGCCAAATAATATCCTCAGTCCCCGCCACGCTCCATTCCACCGCTGGAATGGTCCATGCCTTTGTTTTTAATCGCTGCCGCCGGTGTTTGAAACGCTCATATAGCCCACACCCATCGGTTGCCAAGCCGTTCACTGCGACCGATGGTCGCAGTGAACACTCATACTCCGATCTCCAGAGCCAGATCGGCTTTCAGCTTGTCGAGCCGCTTAGGCCGACTAAAGTAATAGCCCTGAAAGCGGCGGCAGCCCATTCGGGTCAGGGCCTGGGCCTGGGCTTCCTCCTCGACACCCTCCGCAACAAGCTCCATGTTATAGCTCTTGGCGATAGCGACGATACTGCGGATCATGTTCGCAGCTCTTTCGTCTTCCAGGATGTTGTCCACAAAGCTCTTGTCGATCTTGAGCTCGTCCAGCGGAAGCTTGCGCAGAAGGCTCAACGACGAGTAGCCCGTGCCGAAATCGTCCATCGAAATCCGGACCCCATGCCCACGCAACCGTTCGATAGTAGTCAGCACCGGCTCAAAGTCGTCCATAAACAGGCTTTCCGTGATCTCCAGCACCAGCTCCCGTGGCGATATATTGTGAACCTTCAGGGCCTCAAGTACCGACTCAACGAACTTTGGCTGGCGGAACTGGATCACGGAAATGTTAATGGCCAGATCCAGAGAACGCCCGGCGGCCTCCCGCAGAATACTGTACTCGTGCATGCTGGTTTCCACAACGAACCGCCCCAAAGGCACCATCAGGCCACTTTTCTCAGCAACCTCAACAAACTCGGCAGGAGAGACAATACCAAGCTCCTCATCCTGCCAACGTACCAGGGCTTCCAGACCAACCGTTTTTTGCGTCTCATCCACCTGGGGCTGATACATCATGTAAAGCGTGTCTGACGCCAGGCCATGCCTGAGGCGTTGCTCCACCGACAGTCGACGCAGATAGACCATCTCCATTTCCGTACGATAGATGCAGACGTCGTTTCGCCTCTGTTTTGCTTCATACAACGCAAGGTGAGCACTTCGAATCAATTTACTCGGAGACTCCCCATGATCCGGGAAAACCGCCACCCCGATACTTGCGGTCACTTGCAACCTCAGCCGGCCCACTTCAACGGTTCGGGACAGGTCACCGACAAGAGAGACACAGGCCGCTTCAACCGCGGCAAGGTCCGCATTCGGGGTTACAATCGCGAACTCGTCACCACCAAGCCGCGCAAGATCGTCACGACTCTCTACCAGACCGGCGAGTCAGCGGCTGAACTCCAGCAGGGTTTCATCACCGTATTCGAGGCCGAACCGGTCGTTGATGCCTTTGAAGTTATCAATATTGATCACCACCAGGCAGAAAGGTTTCTTACCCGGCAACAGAGCATCAAGCCGGCCCAGCAGGCCGTTGCGGTTAGAGAGCCCGGTCAGATCATCATGCCGGGAAAGATAGTAGAGTTCCTGTCGCCGTTTCCCTTCAGCCGTGTCAATAACCCGGAACCACTTATAGAAAACAAGGATAACGGCCAGGAACACCAGAAGGTATTGCGCGAGGGACGCAGAGAATGCCTGGTACATCGGGACAAATTGGGTTTCCGACACCGCCCACAGCTGGTAGCGGGGGTTGAAGATAGCCGCGGCAAGGTAATCCTTCCCTGCCCGGCGTGTTCGGACGACCGCCGTGTCTTTGTTCGCCATCACGTCTTCAGCACTGCGACCAAGGTGCCGCTCAAACCCGTCACGATTCTGCTGTCGCCGAATCATCGACTCCTGAACCTTCCAGTATTGCTCCGGACCAACACCCTCGCCTGAGACGAACTGAACGTAGCCGTCGACTTCCCTGAGCAGGATAACCCTGTCGTGGGAGCTGTCATGCAGGGTTTCGTCGAAAACCGTATCCCCGTCGCCAAGCCGGAGGCCTGCTGTCATTACGGCTACCACGTCGCCGGTTTCGGACCGTATCGCCTTGCGAATCGGTATGACCCAGGAACCCAATGCATCGACAAAATAGGTCCGCCCCAATACCATCGACCCGGACGATAGCGCACGGATAAAAGTGTCGCGGGTCTTGGGGTTCGTGCGCAGGTTCGGCAGGCTGGCAAGATCAAGGTTGCTGCTCACACGCACCAAAGTGCCATCCGGCCGTGCAAGACCGAACCCCACAAGAACCGGATTAGCAGCGAGAATTCTGTCCAGTAACGGTATTTTCCGGCTTCCAGACAGCACAGCATCCTGGTTGAGCAATTCCCGGCCAATAACATCCAGCACAAGCTCCTGTGTTCGCAGAATGCTGTCAACCGATTGCCCCACCAGTTCAGCACGGGCACCGTGATAATGCTCCTCTTCCGAAACAATGGCCTGCCAGCGGAAAAACAGAATGGTGCCAAGAAGCACCAAACCACCGAGGAGTATCAGGAAAAAGAGTGTCCAGAGGTTTTTCTTGAGAATCGTCAAAAGCAGTTCCAGAATACAGGAGACGAACCGACAACGTTACAACAGAGTACGAAAGAAAACGCAAACCGTATTACTGTTTTTATATCCAGCTCCCAAACCGTCGTGATGATCCCTGAACGCTGGGATTAGTGGTAAAAGGCTGAAAGACGACCGTTACAACAGGAGCTTGCCCAAAAACGTGATGTCGGTACTGAGCCAGATAATGGAACCGCAAATCCAGACTGCAACCACAAGGAGGCTTCGCAGCCCTGGTCAGTTAGTGGCCACTGTGAACGACGACGTGAACCGGCTTGAACGATTCCTCGACAGTGGCGCCAACGCATGATCCAGGTGGCAGTGACCGTGGGGGCGGTGGAGGCGGTATTCTTCGTGCTCTCCCCGTTGATTGCCCTGCTGGCAGTCACGCCCATTCCCCTGATCATCTGGGGTGCCTTTTACTTCCAGCGCAAGGCTGGCTTGAAGGGTTTCAGAACGACACAAACCATTTCATCGACTGGATTCCGACCGTGTTCGGTAAGCAGGCCACGACAACCCCCCAACGCCGGGGGTGTTGCCTGAAACACCTGCTGCAGGAAGGCGGCTATCGCGTCACCTGCGGTGTGCATCGCAAAGAACGGCTCGCCGCGCTCATGCCCCAAAAGCGGACGACATCGCCAGGCCAATAGCAACCACGCCGATAAGCACACCGGCGCCTGCCGCCAGTTTCAAGCCTTCAATCATTTCCTGTTCAGGTGCCATTCCCTTTTCTCCCGTTTGAAATAAACCAACCTGACTTCACTTTAATGCGAATAATTATTATTTGCAACAGTCGATCAATGATCCGTAATTTATCGGGAACCCTATACTCTTGATGATGGGACCGCGCCTCGGCGAAGCCCGCCTCAACTGCTACTCTGAATGTTCTAATGGCACCGATAGGAACGGAGGGTTCGATGGGAACCTTTAAACAGCTGGTCCTGACAGGAAGCTTATTTCTGATCGCCGTTGCCAGCATGGCGAGCCAGGACTTTTCCTCCGATAAAACAGATTTCCGGCTGGAGACCGTGGCACAAAATCTCGAACACCCCTGGAGTCTGGCGTTTTTGCCGGACGGTTCCATGCTGGTGACCGAACGGGAGGGACGGCTGCGGATGATCCGGAACGGCTCGTTGGTGAATGCCCCCATCAGCGGGGTGCCAGAGCTCGTCGTATCCGGCCAGGGGGGTCTGCTGGACGTGATTCTGCACCCGGACTTCGAGCAGAATCAGATGCTATTCCTGAGCTACGCCCACCGAAACCGGGACGGTATGACCACCCGCGTGGCTCGTGCGCGGTTGAGTGGTGATCGCCTTACCGACGTTGAAGTGATATTCGAAGCTCTGCCCCGCTCCAACGGCGGCCGACACTTTGCCGGTCGCATGGAATTTGACTGGGATGGCAATCTCTATGTGGCCGTAGGTGATCGCGGAGATATGGACCGGGCCCAGGAAAACGCTGACGATGCCGGAGGCGTTCACCGGATTACAACCGATGGCGGCCCCGCACCGGACAATCCCTTCCTCGACACCAGCGGTGTTAACGATACCTTTTATACAACCGGCAACCGCAATATCCAGGGTATGGCCATCCACCCGGAAACGGGCGATATCTGGAGCCATGAGCATGGCCCCCGGGGTGGTGATGAAATCAACATCATCCGGGCAGGGACTGACTACGGCTGGCCGACAATCACTTTCGGCATCGACTACTCGGGCCTGCCCATCACCAGCGAAACCAGCAAGGAAGGCATGGCCCAGCCACTGCACTACTGGGATCCATCCATTGCGCCGTCTGGCATGGCGTTTTACACCGGCGATCTGTTTCCAGAATGGCAGGGGGATCTGTTTATCGGGGCACTCAAGATGCGCAAACTGGTGCGCCTGCGCATTCAGAATGGCAACGTGACCGAGGAAGAAGATCTGCTAACCGGCCTTGGCGAACGGATCCGCGATGTGCGCATGGGGCCGGACGGTGCCCTGTGGTTGCTGACAGACTCGCCGCGGGGCAAAGTTTACCGGATGGTTCCGGTTCAGTGAGGATCGTTGGTTCGTTCGGTCTTCTCGAACTGTGGCAGCTCGTCGGTAATCTCGAACCAGTCGGATTTTGAGCCGACAAAAACATGCTGGGCCGGGCCCTTGCCCAGGGGCTCGTTGATCCACCCGACCCTCAGGCGGAGAATTCCGGGAATGGCATCAACGCGGCTGTATAGCTGACTACCGCAGCGGCTGCAGAAGCCCCGGAACTTGCCGGGGCGTGATTCGAACTCGGTAATCCTGTCTTCGCCGGATACGAACCGGAACCGCACCTTCTGCACCGGTGCACTGGCTGAAAACGCGCTTCCATGTGCCCGCCGACACTGACTGCAGTGGCACAAGGCAACGGGGCCGAGGCGGCCATCGTACTCAAATCGGATGTCGCCACAGAGGCAATGGCCGGTGTACATGGTCGGGCCCTCAGGATCGTGGTTCACAGAAATCAGGGGCCGATGATACCCGGGGGCTACTTGAAGAACCAGCGTGCCGGCACCAAGTTAGACACACACGTTTCGCAAAGGAGGACAGTATGTCATTCAGCACACTTCCGAAGATCGGCATGGGAACCTTCCGGCTCAGGGGCAACGAAGCCCGGGACGCCGTAAAAAGCGCCCTGTCCCTGGGCTACCGCCATATTGATACCGCCCAGATGTACGGCAACGAGGCGGAAGTGGGCGATGGCATCACTTCCAGCGGTATTCCGCGCCGCGAGATTTTTGTCACCACCAAGATCTGGCATGACCAGCTGCACGCCAGCGACCTGATCAACAGCCTGCACGACAGTCTCGCGCGGCTGAAAACCGACCATGCCGACCTGGCGCTTATTCACTGGCCATCACCGGGCGATGAAGTACCGATGAAAGAGTATCTTGGCGCCCTCAGGGATGCCCAGCGGGAAGGTCTGGCGGAGCATATCGGCATTTCCAACTTCACCTGCGCCCAGATGGACGAGGCGAAAGAGATTCTCGGCGACGCCGCCATCTTTACCAACCAGGTGGAAGTCCACCCCTTCCTGGCCAACCGTAAGGTTGTGGAGCATGCGCAAAAGCTCGGCATTACTGTGACCGGCTACATGCCATTAGCCGTCGGCAAGGTCATGGAAGACGAAACCCTGCAACGTATTGCCGGCGAACGAAACCTGACCCCGGCCCAAATAGTGATTGCCTGGGTGGCATCCAGAGGCGTTGTGCCCATTCCATCATCCACACGCCCGGCGCACCAGAAAGCTAACCTGGAGGCGTTGAACATTGAGTTGAGTGACGAGGAAATTCGGGCCATTGATGCCCTGGACCGCAACGAGCGTATCGCTAATCCAGGTTTTGCTCCGGCCTGGGACTGAGCCAGAATCCGGCGCCAAGCAGCAACAGCGCAGCCAAAGGAGTGACGAGCAACCACCAGGTTTGCAGTACCCAGAAGATGGCTGCGCTGAACAGACTCCACAGCACCGTCACAGGCAGGTAAAACCAACGCCAGGGCCCGGTCATCAGTGCAACAACGAGGGCACCGGCCGCTGCGGTAGTGCCGGGAGCGACGCCAAACAGCGCGACCGCCTGCCACTGGCCAGACTCCGCCACGACCCACCATGGCAAACCACACACCGCAATCAGCCAGAGAACGACGAACCGGTCAGAAGGTAGCCTGTAGCCATGAACGCCACCGAAAAACATCGCGGCGGCAAGCAGCCCCCCCTGGGCGACAAAGGCCCAGCCAAACCACGCTGCTGGCCAGTAAATGGGGCCGAAATAGCCCACCAGAAATCCGTAACCACTGGCTGCCCAGGCCACCGCCATGAGCCCGACAGCCAAACGCCGCGCCTCCTGTCTCGGTCTGAAAAGCAGCACAGGAATGCCAATAGCGACAACCACCGCCAGCACTTGCCAGGGCCAGAGATCCTGGTTGATCCGGACAAACAGCCGCAGAAAAACCTGCGGCCCGAACATCACGAAATCCTGCAGCGAATAGCTCAGCCAGTCTGCACCACTCACAGCGACCTCACGTAATCCACCATCCGCTGGCGCAGATCGGCATCAGGCAATTTGCCATACAGCGCCCCCATGTTTTCCTTCATGTGCCCGACCTTACTGGTCGCCGGAATGGCACAGGTCACCGCTGGGTGGGAAATGATGTACTTGAGGAAAAACTCCGCCCAGTTGCCAACACCGGCCTCCCCGGCCCAATCGGGCAAAGGCTCCGACTGGAATCGACGAAACAGCGAACCGCCCCGGAACGGCCGGTTAACGATCACCCCGATTCCCCGCTCCTCGGCCAGCGGCAGCAACCGGTCCTCAACCTCCCGATCCAGAACGTTATAAGTCAGCTGCACAAAATCCAGCGGTTCCCGCTCCATAATCCGCGCAAACTCCCGATGCCGGCGACCGTGGGACGTGGTGATTCCGATGTACCGAACCTTTCCCTCCGCCTTCATCTGCTTCAGGGTTTCAAGATGCCCCTGCCAACCCAGCAGGTTGTGCACCTGCAACAGGTCGAATCGATCAATACCCCAGCGCCTGCTCGAACGGGCCGCCTCCTGCCGGGTTTCCGATTCATCGCCGGTCCAGATCTTGGTCGCTGCGAAAATCCGGTCATGGGCGTCCAGAGCATCCAACGCTTCACCCATAACATCCGCTGCGCTGCCGTACATCGGCGAGCCATCGACAACCGTGCCGCCGAGTTCGAAAAAGGTTTTGAGAACTTCAGTGCGTTGCGCGACCAGTTGCTCGTCGCCACCAACGTTGAAGGTGATCCAGGTGCCCATACCAATCGCAGGGATGGATTCGTCCGTGCCGGGAATCCGGCGCATGATGGGAGATGAAGATGGCGCTTTCGAAGCGTTTGCGAACAGCAACGGAGATGTCAAAGCGAGCCCGGCAAGACCCGCACTGATGAGGAATTGTCGTCTACTGAACCAGTCAGTCATGTCTCCGCTCCCGCCGCAAAGAATTTCCGCGCGAATAGCACAGGGTGCCTAAGCGTGGGCGGGTCATCCCTTTGACAGACCGTGGAGGGCCAGGGATGGCCCGACCGAGCCTACATGGAAGTATTTACGGCGTGTCTGGCAAAGGGATGACCCGCCCATGCGACCACTCCAGAGCTGACAGTCTTCGACGCAGCTCAGTTCCCGTAGTGGGCGTCCAGATATTTCAGAATGCGGGCAGACTCGAACAGGCCTTCCCCGGTGTTGGGATCTTCAAGATAAGGCACCTGAACCCGCTTGTGTACCTGGAAAAACGCATCCCGCTTGCCACCGGGAATCGGCGTATAGGGCCCCGGCTTGATGCGTTGCTTCGCCGGCCCGATCTCCGTCCAGTGCTCCTTGCCCAGGTTGTGCAGGGTATAGGGAATTTCCAGTTCACACAGCCGCTCACGCACCAGACGCGAAAACGGGCTGCCCTCAAAGCTCCAAAGGTGCAGTGGTTGCTCCGGTCGCTTCCCGGGGCTGACCCGAAGCCCCCTCATGGCGCTGGCTACAGAGGCCACCGAGCCCACAACCGGTTGCCAGACCCGGCCACGGTAGTAGGTCGGCACCGGCTGGCCGGCATACTGCCGGAACAGATACTCGATGATGTCCTCAGACTCATACATCACCGTGCCCGTATTCTGGTCCGCCAGCAACGGAAACTGTTGCCGGCCTCCCAGCGCTTCCGCCTGGGCCCGGAATACCGAGCCGCCTTTCGGGCAAGGCCGGATGTCGACATCCAGATTCAAGGCAGTCAGAACTTCACGGACACGGCGGCAGTAGGGGCAGCCCTCCATGTCGTACAGCGTGATCGGCTTTTCCGGCTGAGGCACGTTTTTTACCACCAGGCACCCGCGCCAGGCGGTCAGCGAAGACGTGGCAACCGAGCCCAGCACATGGACATTGTGAGACAGCATATTTGACATAAACAAACCTTCTGTTGGAGACCACGCCATTATCACGCAATCTGACGATTTTCCATTGGCTCCCGGGCGACTTCCCGGAGCTTATTAATTTTTATTAACCTAACCCCATGATTCACAAGGGCGCTTACATGGCGTCACAAAAGTTCAATACAAACAACGACACTACTGCTATTTTTTAACGTCATGTAGAGCTTTTCTGCATAGTACAACCGGCCAGGATGGGCTATTGTTGGTTTATAAGAACTCATTGGATGGCGATCATGGTAGCCGCGGGTATGAGACGCTCTGGAAGTACGGAAAAAATGTGTCCTGAATTCAGACGCTCTGTGCTGGCGTCCATGGCAGCCTGTGTCTTGGCGGCGACGCCTGCCGCTATGGCCTCGGGAAACGATGATGCCGATTTCTCCGGCAATCGTCTCTGGGCGAGCCAACTCAAGGATTATGCAGTCCAGTCCCTGCACAATGAAGACGCCATGAGCATGGCCGCCATTCCGCTGAACGGCCCTGGCATCAATCAGTACATCAATGCCGATACGCTCATGAGCCCGGGTTCCATCATGAAACTGGTGACAACCTTCGCGGCGCTGGAAATCCTGGGCCCCAATCACCACTGGGATACGGATTTCCTGACTGACGGCGTCATGGTGGGCGACACCCTCCAAGGCAATCTTTATGTCCGCTTTGGCGGCGACCCCAAACTCACTATCGAACGGCTCTGGACAACACTGGGCGAGCTACGCAGCATGGGGATCATCAGGATCGATGGAAACCTGATTCTGGATGGCACCTACTTTGAAGTGGATGGCGGCTTTCCGTCCTTTGAAGACAACGGCGACAATCGCCACGCACCCTTCCTGGTGGAACCTTCTGCCTACCTGACAAACCTGAACCTGATGCACTTCCAGGTGCGTGCCGATGAACGTGGCACCCAGGCCTGGAGTACGCCTTCACTCGGCGAAGTCCTCATCGACAACCGAGTGGTTGCCATGGAGGAAGGGCCCTGCCCATCGCGAAGAAGTTTCGAGTGGGAGCCCATTATTCATGAAGACCATCGGGTGACTGTCCGGGTGACCGGCGAACTGCCCCAGGGCTGCCGGACCGCCACCTACCTGTCATTGTTGCCCCATGAACAGTACAGCGCCTCATTGATTCGTTCGTTGCTGGCTGACCTGGGGGTCGTAGTTTCCGGCAGCAACCTCAATGGCGTTACACCGGAAGATGCACGGCTGGTGATGAAAACCACCTCGCCTGACCTGGTGACCATGGTGAGGGATATCAACAAATGGAGCAGCAACGTCATGGCACGTCAACTGCTGCTCACCATTGGCGCCGAAAACCGCATGGAAGATGAAAACGATGACCGCGTTGCCGGCATTCGGGTAGTCTATGACTGGCTGGAAGGCAAAGGCATTAATACCGCAGGCATGGTGATCGACAATGGTGCCGGGCTCACCCGGCACGGCCGCATCACCGCCCGCCAGGGCGCCCAGATACTGCAACACGCCTGGAACAGCGCCTACTCGGCAGACCTGATGGCTTCCATGCCCATTATTGCCATGGACGGAACCATGGTGCACCGGCTTCGCAATACCGGCATGGATGGCGAAGGACGAATCAAAACCGGGTATCTCGAAAACGTAAGATCCATTGCCGGCTTTACCCGCGACGCCAACAACACCACCTGGGCGGTGGTAGGTATGGTCAATAACGACCCGGCCTGGAACGGCCAGGCGGTGCTGGACCGGATTCTGTACTCACTGCACTTCAGACCGCCAACGGGAACAGCAATTTCACACGCGGCTTCGGGCGCTTCGAAAACCAGCATTCAATAAAATCCGCTCCATCAGTCGTCATTATCTCTGGCAATGGCTGTGTAGATGCCATTGCCCTAGGGATCCACTTCAGCTGGAGCAATGGCCGAACTTCCTCCCGCATCCGTTAATTCTGCCCCTGAATCATTTGAGCAACTAAAGATGCAGATGAGTGAAGGAGGGGTCAGATGAAAGCTTTCATCTGACCCCGGTGCTACGCTAGACCGTCAGGTAGCCGCCGTCCGCATTGATGCAGGCACCGGTGGTGTAGCTTGAGGCATCAGAAACCAGATACAGCACCGTACCCGCCATTTCATTCGGGTCGGCTACCCGCTTCATGGGGATGTGGGCCATGGCCTGTTTCTTGATGGCCTCGTTCGTTGTCAGGGCGCTGGCAAACCTGGTATCGGTGAGACCCGGCAACAGCGCGTTAACGCGGATCTTTTGCTGTCCCAGTTCCATGGCAAAGGATTTGGTCATGGAAATCACGGCCGCCTTGGTCACTGAGTAAATGCCCTGGAAGTGCCCCGGGTTCACACCGTTCACCGAGGCCACGTTCACGATGGAGCCGCCACCGGCTTTCTTCATCATCTGGGCACCACGGGCACACATGAAAAAGTAGCCCCGGATATTCACATCCACGGTCTTATTGAACGCACCGAGGTCGGTGTCCTCCACAGGCCCGAAATAGGGATTCGCCGCCGCATTGTTAACCAGGATGTCCAGCTTGCCATGGGTCTGCTCGATATGGCCCCAGATGCTTTCGATCTGATCCATTTCACCGATATGGCAGGCGTGGGCTTCGGCGCTGCCGCCAGCATCCCGGATGCTGGCGGCGACCGCTTCGCAGCCGTCAATCTTCCGGCTGCTAACGATCACGTGGGCACCATAATCAGCCAGGGTGCGAGCGATATTCTCGCCGATGCCACGACTGGCGCCGGTAATCAGGGCAACCTTGCCCGTCAGGTCAAACAGGTTCTTGCTGCTCATTCGTTCACCTCGATTCACTATCGGAATGTCACCAGGGCGGGGTTGTCCGCTTCCAGGTGACTGTAGTTGTTAAACACGGCCAGGCTGCGCCGGGGGCCTGAGTACAGGACCCGCGTGGTGCTGGTGTTGGCGATTACCTCGTTCAGCCCCAGCGCTTTGGCATCGTCCAGCCCGAGCAGGTGCTGGGCAATTACCGAAATCGGACCAGCAGAGGTTGCCACCAGCACATCGCCGCCATCGGCGTAATCGATCATCTCCTCGAATGCGACCAGAACCCGTGCCTTGAAATCCGGCCAGATCTCGCCATACTCATGGTCGAATTCGCCGGATACCCAGCGGCGCACTGCCTGCACGAAGGCCTCCTGGAAGGCTCTGGCCGGCTTCGGGAAGGCCTTGAGATCCCTCGCCATCACCGCACGGTCACTCCATTCCGGGCGGTAACGGGCCACTACCGTGATGTGGTCGAATTCGTTGAAACCCGGTACCACCTGCATATCCGGCAACCCGGGACCGTATCCCGTCGCGATGGCCTCGACCGTTTCACGATGTCGTTCCAGATCGCCACCAAAAACCGCCACAGGCTCGACCTTTCCGGCAAACCAGCGGCCAAGCACCCGGCCCTGTTCCCAGCCTGTGGCAGACAGCTGGTCGTAGTTCTCTTTCCCGAAACTGGCCTGGCCGTGGCGCACCAGATAGATCGTTGCCATTACAGGGAGCGCTCCGCGATCAGTCGCTGGCAGCGGGTCTCCAGATAATTGGCGGCATGGCCAAAGGCCGCAAACCGCTTGTCCCGGGTCTGGCCATGATAGAAACGGTAGTAAATTTGCTGGATGATCACCGCCAGGCGGAACAGGCCATAGATCTCGTAAAAATCGAAGTTATCGGCTTTGAAACCGGACTGCTCCATGTAGTAATCCACCACTTCCCGGCGGGTCAGCATACCCGGGCGATGGGTCGGCTGCCGGCGCAGCATCTGGAACGGGCCCTCATCGTCCGCCTCGACCCAATAGGCCAGGCTGTTTCCCAGGTCCATCAACGGGTCGCCGATGGTGGCCATTTCCCAGTCCAGGACGCCAATCACTTCAAACGGGTTGTCCGGGTTCAGCACCACGTTGTCAAAGCGAAAATCGTTGTGGATCACCACCTGGGCAATGTCCTCCGGCATCTTGTCGTTGAGCCAGCTCATCACCGCCTCAAAATCACCCACATCCTCCGTGCGGGCCTTGCGGAAGCGATCACTCCAGCCGCCGATCTGCCGCTGTACGTAACCTGCCCCCCTGCCCAGCTTGTCCAGGCCCGCCGCCCCGGCATCCACCCGATGCAGGTCCACCAGCTTGTCAATCACGTTCAGGCAGAGCTTGCGGGTGTCCGCCTCACTGAGCTCAAAACCCTTCGGAAAATCCTGGCGCAGGATGATGCCCTTCAGGCGTTCCATCACATAGAAATCGCAACCCAGAACGTCGTGATCATCACAGATGGCGATGATGTCGGGCACGTAAGGATAGACCGGCTTCAGAGCCTGCATCACCTTCGCCTCACGCAGCATATCGTGGGCCGATTTGGCGATCTTGCCGAACGGGGGCCGACGGAGAACGTAGGAATGGTCGCCGTAATCCACCTGGTAGGTCAGGTTAGAGGCACCGCCTGGGTACTGGCGAATGTCCGGCTCGCCTGCGAGCTCAGGAATGGCCTGTTTCATGAACCGGTCTACGGCGGCTATATCCAGCTCTTCGCCTTCACGGATATCCATCGCCTCATCAATCTGGGTCATTCAGGGCTCTCCTCTTGTTCATGTGTTGGGTTCAGGCCTTGGCCTTACCGCCCATCTTGCTCATCCAGCGCTTGCTTTCCTGATGCATCAGCCAGTCAAATGCCCATGGCGCATGGCGTTTGAGCATCCACATGCGGCGCTCTTTGGCGTGGGGCAGCACCCAGAAGCTCTTGTCTTGCACTGACCTTACAACGTCCTCAGCCACATCCCCAGCGGTAATACTGGAACGCTTCATCAGTTTGTTCACATTTTGCTGAATTCCGGGAAGGTCCGAGCGCATGCTGCTGGCCAGATTGGTCTGGAAAAACGCCGGGCAGACACAGCTTACATGGATGCCGTCGTCCCGCAGCTCCTGGCTCAGGGTCTCAGACAGCGCAATAACCCCGGCCTTGGAAACGTTGTAGCTATCCATCAGCGGTGCCAGCATCAGGCCCGCCATGGAGGCGATATTCACAAATGTGCCGGAACCCTGCTTCTTGAACTGGGGCGTGAACGCCTTGCAGCCACGAACGACACCCAGCACGTTAATATTGAGAATCCACTCCCAGTCCGCCATGGCGGTATCTTCGATGGAACCGGCAGACGCCACACCGGCGTTGTTCACCACCACATCAACGCCACCCCATTTCTTCACGAGATCATCGCGGACCTTTTCGAAATCGGTCAGGCGTCGAACATCGCACTCGACGTAGTAGCCCTCGCCTCCGGCTGCGGTAATCTCTTTCTCAACGCCAACCCCCTGCTCCGGGTTAATGTCGCCGATGCAGACTCTGGCGCCTTCTTTGGCGTACCGCAATGCAATCGCCCGACCGAGACCGCTGGCTCCGCCGGTTATGAATACTCGTTGTGTCATGCGTGGTTCTCTCCGTTTTAGTTCGCGCTAGCTTTATGTCACGTTCGGTGCAAGAGCTGCTACCGGGTAGAGCTTTCCAAAACACGCTGTGAATACGTCCATGTAAGCTCTGCTCCGCCATCCATGGCTCCGCACAGTTTCAGAAACCTGTCCCCACCCGATCCCGGCACCAAATGTCGAATACTGATCAGGATTTGTACTTCCGGAGTTCCAACCGGGCCACCATGGCGCGATGCACCTCATCAGGCCCATCAGCCAAACGCAAAACACGAGCATAGGCGAACAATTGCGTCAGCGGAAAGTCGTCATCGCTGACACCGGCACCACCATGAACCTGAATGGCCTGATCAACAATGGTCTGCAGCATGGACGGAATCACCGCCTTGATCATCGAGACCTCCTGCAGCGCTCCCATGATGCCCTTGGTATCCAGCGCCCAGGCGCATTTCAGGGTCAGAAGGCGGGCCTGCTCGATGGCCATACGGGCATTGGCAATGATGTCCGGATTACCCCCCAGCTTGGCAATCGGGCGGCCGAAGGCTTCACGGCTGGTTGCACGCTTGATCAACAGTGCCAGTGCGCGTTCTGCCGCGCCGATGGCCCGCATGCAGTGGTGTACTCGGCCTGGCCCCAAGCGGCCCTGAGCAATCTCGAACCCACGACCGGGGCCGGCAATGAACGCACTCCTGGGCAGGCGAACATTATCAAACAGCACCTCACCATGGCCGTAGGGCTCATCGTACTCACCGAACACCGGCAGCATTCGTTCAATTTTTACCCCCGGGGTATCCAGCGGCACCAGCACCATGGAATGACGGCGGTGCTTGTGGGCGTCCGGATCCGTCAGGCCCATGAAAATGGCAACCTTGCAATCGGGATGGCCAATACCGGTGCTCCACCATTTACGTCCGTTCAGAACCACCTCGTCGCCTTCGACAACCGCGGTTGCTTCCATGTTGGTGGCATCAGACGAAGCAACGGCAGGCTCGGTCATGCAGAACGCCGAGCGGATCTCGCCGCTCAGCAACCGCGGCAGCCACTCGGCTTTCTGCTCTTCAGAGCCGTAGTGGATCAGCACCTCCATATTGCCGGTGTCCGGCGCGTTGCAGTTGAAGATCTCCGGCGCGATGAAACTGCGTCCGGTTTCCTCGGCAATCAGGGCGTAGTCCGAGTTCAGCAGGCCACAACCGTATTTCTCGTCCGGGAAAAACATGTTCCACAAGCCCTGGGCTTTGGCCTTTTCTTTCAGCTCCCGGATGATTGGCAGCACAACCCAGCGGTTATCCAGGGAAGCAAGCTCCTTGTGATACTGCTCTTCAACGGGAAAAATCTCATCTTCCATGAATTGTTTCACGCGGTTGAGATAATCCTGGCCCTTCTCGGAAATACTGAAATCCATCGCCGTATCCTCACTGACTGTTGCACGGTGGCGTGCAGGAAATAATCACCTTGGGACCAGTCTAGAGGCGACTTGACTATTACGCGACTGAATTATTCTTATCGTTTATTATTAGCCCCGCTTATTCAAACTCACACAAAAAACGGACCCTGACCATGGCCCTGAATCGCCTGGACCTGAACCTGTTGCACGTTTTCGACACCATCTACCGGGAGGGTAGCCTGACCCGCGCCGCCCGGGCGCTGCACCTGACCCAGCCGGCCGTGAGCCACTCGCTGTCCCGGCTCCGGGACCACTTTGATGACCCGCTGTTTACCCGTCAGGGCAATCAGATGGTCCCCACTCCGCTGGCCAGGCGGTTCCTGGAGTCCATGCGGCCGGGCCTGACCCAGATCCAGGGCGCGGTAAACCAGTTTCATGCCTTTGATCCGGCAACCCATCGCAAGACTTATTCGCTCGGGTTACGGGACATTCTCGAATCCACCTTCCTGCCCCGGTTGATGAAACGCCTGGACGCCTATCCGGAACTCGAGATCGTCAGCCAGCGGATCGCGCGACGCGATATGGAGACACAACTGGCGGCCGGCAAACTGGATTTTGCCGTGGATGTGTTGTTGCCGGTCAGCAACCAGACTTCCCACGAGTTGCTGCGCCGTGACCGCCTGGTGGTTCTCGCCCGTAAAGGACACCCGCTGGCGTCGGAGACTCTGGATATGGACGGGTATCTCTCCGCGAAACACGTGCTGGTGTCGTCACGTACCGAGGGCCCCGGAATTGAGGACTTTGAGCTGTCGAGGCTGGGGGTCCAGCGCAGTATCCGGCTAAGGTGCCAGCACTACTACGCCGCTTGCCGGGTTGTTGAGGACACCGATCTGCTGCTGACCATGCCGGAAGCTTACGCCCGCATCATTGCTGAGCGGGCCAACATCCGGATCATGGACCCGCCCGCAGACCTGCCGTCTATCGACGTGCATATATACTGGCATAAAGCCTATGAGAGAGAGCCGGCGTTGATCTGGTTCCGGGAGCAGTTGAAAGCCATCAGCTGAAGGCTAATAGGCACCAACCAGCATCAGAAACGCGAAAAATCCCACAGCCGTGATGCCCAGGGAGGCTATAACAATTCCGAGCCCCCACCAGACTGCCGCGCCATCGGATATTTCAACACCATGACCCCGAAGGGTGCGGTAGAAGGCCCAGGGGCCCAAGACAAACGCACCAACCACCGCAAAAACAAGCCCTACGCTGATACCGGCAAAGGTCCAGGTAGCCAGAACCATGGCCCGGTCCTTCACCTGGTCCGTCACGCCATGGTGCTCCAGAAATTTCTTGCAGAAAAACCAGATCAGGGCGAACAGGATGATGACAAAAACCAGCCCGCCAACAATGGTGATCATTCGGTAGAGCAAAGGGGTCGATCCTGTCAGTTTACAAAGGACTCACACCGGAAACTCCGGCTCCACAATGACCTGTTTGTTAGGCTCCTAGTGAATATTACGCATCAAGGCCATTTCAACCAGCTTAAGAAAGTCCACGGGGGCTCCTTCAACTCCTGACCTTCAAATCTGGCGATAATGTGGCGTCAACAAGACGTATTTTCAATCCACTATAGCCTCGATCCCTCGCCTGGTAAAACCACTTTTGATTAAAGCGTGTGAAACGCTGGCATCCCCTGCTGACATGACTAAACTGGGGTTTGTCGTTTTTACGTGTCTGCCCTCAAAAGGAGTTCTCCGAATGGCCCAACCTACCCGTATCGCAGTAACCCCGGGCGACGGCATTGGCCCCGAAGTTGTCGCTGAGGCTGTACGCTGCCTGGAAACCCTGCGCGCCAGGCACAGCCTTGCCATTGAGTGGACGCGATTCCCCTGGCCCTCCCATGCCTGGCATGAGGAACACGGAGAACCCATGCCGCAGGACGCGCTGAAACAGTTGCAGGAATACGATGCCATTTTGCTGGGTGCCCTGGGCGACCCGGGCCCGATGGATGATCCGGACCGCTACCTGCTGCCCGACAGTATCTCCCTGGCGCCGCTGCTGGATATGCGCAAGGGCTTTGACCAATGGGTCTGCGAGCGTCCCGCGAGGCTGCTGCCCGGTGCCCGTCAGTATCTGGCCGATGAACGCGCCAGGGACATCGACATGCTGGTGATCCGGGAAAACTCCGAGGGGGAATACGTCAGCCAGGGTGGCCGCTTGCGCAAGGGCACTCCCGATGAAGTGGCGACCCAGATGGAGGTATTTACCCGCAAGGCCACCGACCGGATCATCCGGTATGGCTTTGAACAGGCCCGCAGCCGGGCCGCAGACCGGGTGAACGAAGGCCGGACCCGGACTTTCCGCACGCTGGATGGCCGCACCTGCGAAAGCCAGGTATGCCTGGTCACCAAGCGGAATGCCCTGCGCTATTGGGGCGACATGTATACGGAAGCCTTTGAAGAGATCAGCAGGGAATACCCGGATGTGGCGCCCCACCATGAGCTGGTGGATGCGGCCTGTATGAAATTTGTGCAGAGCCCCTGGGCTTTTGATGTGGTGGTTGCCAGCAACCTGCAGGGCGACATTCTTACCGACCTGGCCGCCGTGCTTTCAGGTGGCATGGGCGTGGCGCCCTCGTGCAACCTGAACCCCACCGCCCCGGACATGCCCTCCATGTTCGAGCCCACGCACGGCAGTGCGCCGGACATTGCCGGCCAGGGCCTGGCAGACCCCACCGCCATGCTGTTCACCACTGCCCGCATGCTTGAATGGCTCGGTCGCAAAGACCCGGCAATTGCTGCCGCAGGCAAGGAGTTGTTCGATGCGGTTGCAGCAGATCTCGCAGAGAACTCCGGAACACGGCGGGGCACCCGTGAGATAGGGGCGGCGATCTGCAGGCGCCTGTCTGCGTGAAACTGTCTTCCCGATCAGGAAATCTGCCTTTTTGTGGTCAGGTCCGAGCGCCTGGCCACGCATTTACTCGTCTGCCATAACAAACTCAAGCCGGCCCGGCGCCACCCGCACATCCACGGGCATCATGCCAAACATTCGCTGGGCAAGATTGGCCTCGTCAAGCCGATACACCGGCATGGTCTCCAGCATCTGGGCGACAAGCCGCATCACCGTGTCGGTAACCGGCTTCAGGTCACCCTTGAAAAATGGCGAATCAATGCTGCTTTCCAGCAACTGCAGCCGCCTGATGAAGATCGCCTTTTCCGTACTGTCGTAAACCGGGGCACCTTCCACCTTCAGGGCAATATCCACCGGTAACTTCGCCATCAGTGCATTCAGAGCCACCTGCCCTCGCACATTGATCACCGCTACGTCCCGGCCATCCGGCCCCAGGGTAATGTCGGCGTCGTCCAGGCTCAGGCTCAGTGGCGAACCGCTGCTCAATTGCTGGCGGTCAAACTCGCTGACCACGTCCTGAAGGTGCCTCTCCAGCTCGCCTTCGGAAATGGAGTAGGGGGACATGCTGGCGCAGCCGCTTGTCAGTGCCAGCGCCAGAATCAGAAGGGCCCAGAGACCATTCAGAGGAGTTCTATTCATTTTCAGCCCAGGCCCCGACATGGGGAGTCAGATTGTCGTCAAAAGCCACGCGCAACAGGATAGGCCGGCAGCAGACCTGGCAGTCCTCGACATACTCCTGTTCAGGCACCGATGGATCGACGCTGATATCCAGCGTCTCCCAGCAATACGGGCACTGAATCAATACCGAGTCCAGGGCTGACATGGCATCACCTCAGAAGTGTTGCTTGGCCATCCATGGGATGACTCGATCAAAGGCCGCTTCCAGCTTCTCACAGGTGGTTGAGAAACTGATCCGCACGGCGTTGGTACATCCTTCCCCGAAGGCATCACCCGGCACCACGCACACGCCGGTTTCCTTCAGCATCCGCAGGGCCAGGTCCGAACCATCCACATGGGGTGGCAACTCAGGAAACGCAAAGAAGGCGCCGCCGGGTCTGTAGCCGGTCATATAGGGAGTCTGGTCAATGAGCTCAACCACTTTATCCCGGCGCTCGCGGTAGATATCCACCATGTCCCGCACACACTGCTGGTCACCGGTCAGCGCGGCCACCCCCGCGAACTGGGACGGCGTGTTGGCCACCGAGGTGGTAAACATGTGATACCGCCGCAATGACTTGATGGCCGCCTGGCTGGAAATCACCCAGCCGACCCGCAGCCCCGCCATGCTGTAGGTTTTCGAGAAGCTGCTGATGCACATGATGTTGTCCAGGTCCATCGAGCAGTTGAGTACGCTGGCAAAGTCGTCATCATCAAAGATCAGGTGGTCGTAGACTTCATCGGCATAAACCTGAATGCCCCGGTAGGCGCACTCTTCAAGAATGGTTTCCACGGTGCTGCGTGGATAAACGGCACCGGTCGGGTTATTGGGGTTGTTCAGGATGAGCGCGAAGGTGCGTGAACCCATGGCACGGATGACTTCGTCCGGGTCCAACTGGTGATTGTTCTCCGCCCGGGTTGGCACAAACTTCACCTCGCCGCCGTTCATCCGGATCAGAGGGGCGTAGAGCAGGAACGACGGGTCCGTTACGATAAACTGCCTGCCCGGCGCGGAGGTCGCGGAAATCGCCAGATACATGGCCTCGGTGGCACCACTGGTAATCAGGATATTGTCCCGGGTCAGCTTCCGGTTGTAGCGCTTGCCATAGTAGTCGCGAAGCGCTACCAGCAGCTCCGGCAGCCCGGCATCCATGGTATAGCCGGTCTGGCCTGCGTTCAGGGCATCAATGTAGGCATCGATAATATGCTTGGGTGTCGGCAGGTCCGGCTGACCAATGGAAAGATGAATCACATCCTTCATGGTGGCCGCCATGTTCACCATACGCCGGATACCCGGCACCGGGATTGCCTGCATGGCAGGATTCCAACTGGCCTTGGTTTTCCGGTACTTCACTCTACGCGGTTTGGTCTGGCCGGTTTCTTTGTTGGCGGCTTCTGCCATAAGCACCTCCTGCAAACGGGGCAAATAAAATCCACCCCTGCAGGTTAGTCAGTATGGCGGGGCTCTACAAGACAAAACGTCACAAAGATGAGGTACGTGAATGTAGGTGAAAATACCTCCATCACCGCCGCCAAAGGCAAACCTGTTGCCCCGCAAGTTGACCGGGCAGGACCTGCCGACCAGACTGTCATTACCCCCAAGGGCGATCACCCGTTACACATCGTCATTCATCACAAAAAGCGGAGGCTCAATGACTCAGCACAGCAAACCTGTTGTTACCGTTCTCACCGCGCCGGGAGAACAGGAACCGCCGGGAATGGACGCACTCAGGGCCCGCGCGAATGTGCGCTTCGCCTGCGATGAGCCAACCCTTCGCGAGACGCTTCCGGGCACCGACATCATGATGGTGACGGACTTCCGCACCGAAGCCCTGGCCGCCGCCTGGCACACAGCCGACAAGCTAAAATGGATCCATGCCACCAGTGCCGGCGTTGACGCCCTGATGTTCCCGGACCTGATCAAGGATGATGTAACCGTCACCAATGCCCGCGGCATTTTCGACCGCACCATTGCCGAGTACGTGCTCTGCACCATCCTGATGTTCGCCAAGGATTTTCCGAACTCGATTCGACTACAGATGAAACACCAGTGGGAGCATCGAGATACAGAACGCGCAGAGGGCAAGCAGGTTCTGGTTGTTGGCGCAGGCTCCATCGGCCGCCAGATCGGCCGCCTGGTAGGCGCCGCAGGATTGAAGGCCCACGGCATTGCCCGCAAGCCCAGAAAGGACGATCCCGATTTCGTGGCGGTGCACGGCAATGACGATCTGTACGAACAACTGGGGCACGCGGACTTTGTGGTGATCGCCGCCCCTCTGACACCCCAGACCGAAGGCCTGTTTGACGAGAAAGCCTTCAAGGCCATGAAAAAATCCGCCCGCTTGATCAACATCGGCCGCGGCCCGATCATCAAAACCGATGATCTGATCACGGCCCTCAAAAATGGCGAGATTGCCGGCGCCGGACTGGATGTCTTCGAGGAAGAACCACTGGCGGAAGATCACCCGCTCTGGGACATGGAAAACGTCACCATGACAGCCCACATGGCCGGCGACTTCATCGGCTGGAAACGGGCGTTGACCGACCAGTTCCTGGAGAACTTCGACCGCTGGCACAAAGGCGAGGAGTTGTTCAACCTGGTGGATAAGGAACTGGGGTACGCCGGGAGCAGGTAGCTGACGTATCGCTGAATCCGGAGCCGGGGCGACCTCCTGGCTCCCCCGAGATATGTTCAACCATAGGTCGGATCAGCCAAAGGCGTAATCCGACAAACCTGATTTTCATACAGTTGCTCTCAGGATACCGCTCTACTAAACCGCGGTAACCTCCGCCACCGATACCGCAACTTTGTAGTCTACGTCGCCTAAAGCTGCGAAATGCGCCTCGCCACAAAGAATCTTCAGATTCTCCTCCAGCCGGCGCTTATCGCTGTCGTGAGTCGTCTTGGTTTCCCGGATCAGATACACCTTGCGATCTTCGTCCAGCACCACAGCCCAATCAGGATTATAGTCGCCCACCGGGGTGGGAATAGTAAACCAGCGGGGTAGTTTGCAGAAAAATTTGACGTTCCCGGCACCGTCCAGCGACTGGGCAGTCATGCGCTCGATATGAGAATCACACTCGATGTAATCATAAGGCGTCTGGACCTGGTCGCCCTGATTGCCATGTTGCACCTGATAGGAACGGTCCAGGTAAGCTTCCAGTTCCGGCTCGTTGAATAGATCCATTTTGTAGTGTTCGCCGGCCAGTTTTTCGTAGCGGATACCATCCACCAGTAATTCATCCAGTGCTTTCTGGATCTGCCGCGCGGCCTCGGTGATAAAGCCTTGAGGATTGCCTTTGAACTCGCCCAGCCGTTGGCTGTTCCGGATGATCGTCAGCAACGTGCCCCGGGTCAGGTGCGTGCGCTCCTGCAAGGCACCAATCAAGTCTGGCAAAACCTGGTGGGAGCTGACATACCGTTCCTTGGGGGTGGAAATCTGCCGATCACTGCCAAAGCCGGCATCGGTCAGTTTTGCCTGGGTATGATCAATCGTAAGCGTCACCGGCTTGACCACGGGCATGTTCTGGAGCTTGTGGCTGGCCAGGTCGATCAGTTGCTGAGTATCAAACCGGATGGCGTACCGGGTTTTCTGGCTGATCTTGTCCCAAAGTGCCTTGAAATCCGGGTTTAGTTCCACCCGTTTGTTGTAGGTAACAGCTGTGCGCTTGCGGGCATCCTGCACCCGGCCTGCAAACATAAAGCTGCGCAGTCGGTCGATAATCTCGTTTTCCAACAGCTGGTATTCCTTCGGCACTTGAAGCTGGAAGTACATGTCGTCCGGCTGGAAACGAGCTGTGAGGTCACCTTTAGCATCCAGGTAGCCCTCTGCCTTCAGGGCCTGCCAAAGATGGCGGGACTTTTCCTGGCCCAGGGTTTCGGTGTCATTGACCGCCAGCGGTGCAAAGGCGATGGCGGGTACGCGGCCAAACTTGAAGCCACCGCCGATATCCTTTTCCATTTCCGTTTGCAGGTTTTTGGCATACTCCTCGAAGGATTCGCTGGCGACCACGGTCAGGCGGTTGACCTGAGGGTCAAATACCCGGTCGCCGTTGGCATCCACCGACAAACGGAGACCACGGCCCAGGGTCTGTCGCCGCTCCTTTTCACTGCCGAATTCACGCAGGGTACAGATCTGGAACACGTTGGGATTGTCCCAGCCCTCTTTCAAAGCCGAATGACTGAAAATAAAACGAAGCGGCTCAGTATCATCAAGCAAACGCTCCTTGTTTTTCATGATCAGTTCGTAGACTTCCGCGTCGCTTGCGGTGGTGCCGCTGGTGTCTTTCAGCTCCACCACCTTGCCCCGCTTCTTCACCTCGGCGAAATAGCCATCATGTACCTGCTCCACCTGCCGTTTGGGCAAGTCGCTGAATAATGGGCTGGCAGCCAGTTCTTTGTAGGCATCTTCAAACCAGCGGGCCAGCTTGCCATTTTGCCGGTTCCCGTTTCCATCTCCACCGAAAAATTGGGGAACGGGTAATCGTCCCCGTCCTCGAACAGGCCCGGGGATTTCTCGATGAAATTCTGCTCCTGCACCCGGTGGAGGTTATCCAGCAGCTTGTCCGGATCGAGCGCCAGGGTGTTGGCGATGCCCAGCTTGCGGTATGGCTCGCCGGCGGTGGAAAGGCCTTCGAACACAGACAGGGTGGATTCGATGGCGTCCTGCTGGTAATCCAGATTGGGGTTGAACTTCAGTTTCAATGAACAGCTCCGGCTTCCTCGGCTGGGGTCAGGTATTGCATCAAATCACCACGGCGGAAAGTGGCAGAGAGTTGTTGCAGGGAAATCTCCCTTTCGCCATACAAGGCTGCCAGCGCCTCGGCAATCTGATCCTGGGCACGATGCTGGAATTCGTCAAACCGGCGATTCAGACAGGCCAGCAACGCCTGATAGTTCTGGTGGCTGACTTCGGCCAGAGCAACGCCCTCAGCTTCCAGCAGATAATCCCCCACCAGCATGGCCTTGTAATGAGAGGCATAAGGCAGGAATACCGGAGGTTGGTCCTGCTCCGGGCGTTTGCGTTCGTTTTCCACCATACGGAAAATCAGTGCGGCCAGGATCGCTTGTGCGGAATTGAGGTTGTCGAAGACTTCCTCGTACAGCTTTCCGAAAAGCTCCTTGCGGCGAAACTTGGCCTGAAAAGGCTTGCGGCGCCAAACCGCCAGCACCGCTTCGGCCACCACGGAGCTGGTCAACTCGTCACTTTTTACCGAGGTATCGTCCCGCTTGCGGCGATAGCTGAAGCCCAGATCCTTCATACCGAGCTCCAGCCGGCGCTGTTGCTCGTCGTTGGCGCGCAGGTCTCTCAGGTCTACCGGATTCTGGCTGTTGGTGGCGTAGGTAATGTCCTGCACAAACTCTTTATCATCTTCCGCAAGTTCGTAAAGCCGCAGCAGCACGTAAGTCTCCGAAAAGTCCCTTAACAGGTCGGGGTCGTTGAGGGTCTGCTGGATGGTTTTGCAGGTTTGCCCACCATTGATGATCTGAATGCCTTCCAGCTTGAGCTGGTAGTCCCGCCCTTGCAGGGCATTGTGGCGGAACTTCCGGCAGATCATGGTGATTCCGTTGTTGAAGAAGTAGAAATTCTTGCGCCGGTTATCGTCCACCAGGGTATCGTGAATGGCCGTGTTCACCCGGTTACGGTTCATGCCAAGATAGCGGCGAATGTTGCGCTCCAGCAACTGGTCACCATGGCGATTGAACAGGTCGGCAATGTCCTGAATCGCCACCTTGCCAATGAGCACTCGACGATAGTTGAAGTCTTCAATCACGGCTTCACCGCGCAGTGGCAGGGAATCGTCCACCGACTTCTGGTTCTGCAACACCCTCACGATGTCGTTGTGATTCAGGTGCACCCAGTTAACCTGCGAGTCTGAAAAACCTGCGGCTTCGATCAGTTTCTGAGCGCTATCGTTCCATCGGTCTCCATTGTTGCAGAGAACCATCTTCACCACAGGAATATACCCATCCCGAATCAGGGAACGCACTTCTTCTATCCGGGGCTTCAGTCGGTCGTTCATATCCAGCACCTTGGCTGGGTCAAACAGGGTGCCAATCGTCTGAATGGCTGCCTTCACACCGTTCTCAGGGAAATGGGCCGCGCCACTCAGGTCTTTATGTTTGTACTTGCCCTGAAACAAGGTGACCTGAAACTCGCCATCTTCCACATCGCCCACATAGAGCACATCCACGCCTGCATCGCCACCACCTTCGGTGAGGTACTCCGCTGCCTCTTCCAGAGGAATACCCAGAGCCGTGGCGGCGCTAAGCAACACAAAGGCGGCGGACTTTTTTTTCTGCGGGTCTTTACCCGGTGGCAACAGATCGCTGTTGGCATCGACGATGCCATCCAGTCTCTGGTCGATGATGCTTGCGTTAATGTCCATGGGCGCTCCTGTATCCTGCAATGCGAATCAAACCGTTTTGAAATCGATCTGGTCGATTTTTTCCTTGCCCTGGTTAAAGGCCTCGAAGGTTTTCACGGCGTTGGTCTTGAGCTGGTTGATGTCATCGACGTAGGCTTCTACTCCGTATACTGCGCTAAGCAGTCGAATCAGGTCTGGCTTTGACAGTCTGACGGCTCGATCTTCCAGTGTCATGGGCGGTAAGGCTCCTTCTTCGCCGGATAAATAGTGAGTTGAAGTTCTTCTCCGGCCATCTTGTATTCCGGCCGCATGCCAGACAGTTTTTCCGATTCATTGAGGATAACCGGCACCCCCTCCCCCCGTTTATCCATCATCCGCGAGCGGTTAATGGTAGGGTGTTCGTAGGGGCAGCGGGCCAGCAGGCTGGTGATCAGCTGATTACGGGAGGCCTGCCGGGCCATGAGTTCATCCACTTCCATGGTATTGACCAGGGCGCCGGGGGAGCATAGCACCAGGCGGTCGGCGAACATATGCAGGCGGATGTGGGCACCGTAGATGTCGTAGTCCCGGTGGGCGACGGCGTTGACCAGCGCTTCGAAGATGGCGGTCAGGCTGTACTGGGGAATGTCTTCCCGGCCCAGCAGCTTACGGGCCGCCACACGCTGGTTTTTTTCGACAAAGGCCAGGGCGCCGCTGATCTGCTGATCCAGCGGGCCGTTATAGTCCATGGCATCAATTTGCTGGTCAGCATCCCGTTCTTCACCTGAATAGCAGACTGCCTGTATGTAGGCATTGGGGAGCCAGTTGACCGGGCTCGGTGTGCCTAACAGCACCCCGGAAACACTCAGCCTTTCATTACCCTCATCATCCTCCACCAGCATACGGAGTTTGCGAAGCTGGGTTCGTTCCGGCTGGCCTTCTTCGCGTAGAAACTTGCGGTAAAGGCTTGGGTCCAGATCTTCGTAGCCACTACCAGGTACGGGGCGCTCGTCCAGCCAGATCAGCCGGGACTGGCTGCGCTGCATCATGAGTCTGGCCAGGTAGTCCTGTTTCATGGGCTGCTTGGACTCGGCCACACGATGGAAATAGCGCCCGTTGCTGCTGTGAACGAACAGGCTTTTTTCGATATCCACGTGCAGCACGTTTTTCATGTCGCCGTGTTCGTCCGGGAGTTCCAACAGCCGGGTGGCAATGGGCAGCGGCGGTTCTACGTTGTCGGTAGCGGCGTCTTTGACTCGTTTCTGTACCGCCTCAAGCAACTCTGTGGGGATGCCGGTGATCGCCCGGGTTCTGTCATCCACACCCAGAATCAGGTAGCCACCTTTCTGGTTGGCGAAGGCGACCATTTCGTCGGCCAGATCTTTCTGGTCCGGCCCTTTGATTTTGTTGCCCCGGATTTCAACGCGCTTGAACTCATAACCGGAGTCTTCGCCCAGGCGAATCTGGTACAACAGATCTTTAACCAGTTTTTCTCTGTCCATGATGATCTCTGGCCTGTATCAGTGAGTGAGTGTCCAGCGGGCGGAAAACAACTCTTTGATCTCGCAAGTCAGTTCCAGCTTTTCGCTCACTTCATCCAACAGGCGATCTTCCTCTTGCTCAATGGCTTTTTTGGATTGGTGGTATTCTGCCAGAGCGTCATCACGCTTGCGTTCCAGTTTGCGAAGCTCTTTTTTAGCCTGGATTTTATCGGCCGTGGAGGCCAGTTGGCGCGCCTCTTTCTTATACAGTCGAATCTGTTCATCCAGTTCATCGACCGTGGCCATGAGTGCCTTACGGCGATCCTGAGCCCAGCGTTCGAGCTTTTCGGACTCCTGCTCCAGGTACTGGTCAAGCTCGGCCTCTGTTTCGGCTTCGGTTTCTTCGACAACCTGCGATTGCCAACTTGCAAAGAGCTCTGCCGGAATCACATCTGCGAGGGGCTCTTCGCGGGCGGGCACGGACATCAGATGGTCCGCATTCTCCAGTGTCAGTTTCTGGCCATCATCCGTTATAGCGAGCACAACCAGGCGGGTGTTTTTTGTTTTTCCCTTGTTGTAGGTAAACCGTATTTCGAAGGCAGTGAGAACACCCGACTGACCAATGTACTCCTTGAGTGCCGCATACTGGCCATGGAGCTGGTCATAGTAAAACACCAGGTGCGCAGGCTCCGGTTCGCGGGCCCTGGCCCTGTGTACCAGATCCCACGCCAAATAATGCTCAGTGGCCTGCAAACGGAAAAACTCCGAGTCGTTTTGTTCCGCGAGAGGCCAGCTCAAGTCATAACGCTGCCCCCTCAGGTAGAAGTGGTTGGTATTGAACTCAGCTTCTGGCAATTCAGCTCGGGCGAGATCCAGGAGCACTTGCTCGTATTCCTGCAGGAAGTCGTTGCTCTGATCACGGCGGGTTTTAAGGGTTGATACCACATCCCGGTCGAAGTTGTTCAGCAAAGCTTCCCGTGCAGCCGTCTCCCTGGTCGCCAGCGTTTCCCCCAGGGCTTTCTGGAGCTGGTCGAACTCGTACTCGATTTCCTGATCGGTACGGCACTTCTGGTAGATTTCGTAAATGCGTCGTTCGATGTCAATGCTGCCTTCGATCGCGCCGAGCACTTCATCGGAAGCGCCGAACACGCCTTCAAATAGCTTGAGCTTTTCATCCAGAAGCTGGAATACCCGTCGGTCGGCCGGGTTCTTGCGGTTCACAAAATTGACCACCACCACATCGTTCTTCTGGCCATAGCGGTGGACCCTACCGATCCGCTGCTCCACCTTTTGGGGGTTCCAGGGCAGGTCATAGTTGATTAGCACGGAGCAAAACTGAAGGTTGATACCTTCACCACCGGCCTCTGTGGAGATCAAGATGTCGGCCTTGTCACTCCGGAACCGCTCCACCAGTGCGGCTTTCATATCAGCGGGCTTCGAGCCGCTGATTCGCGCAGAACCTTTGTGTTCTTCCAGCCATGCCTGATAGATGGCTTTGGAGCGAGCGTCGTTGTTGGAGCCGTTCAGCAGAACAGTTCTCCCCGCGTAGCCACTGCTCTCCAACAGCTCGTGGAGGTATTGCTGGGTTCGACAGGACTCGGTGAAGACAACCGCTTTGCGTTGCCCGCCCAGGCGCTCCGTCATAGTGAGGGCTTTTTCCAGCACAGTAAGCAAGGCCTGCCCCTTGGCGTTGCTGGTGATGCTGTTGGCGAGGTCTCGGAACTCGGTGAGTTGGGCAATCTCCCGGCTCAGCTTATCGGAAGGCGCTGCTGACTCAACGTTGTCATTTTCGCATGAAATTTCCTCGTCTTCAGACTCCGCCCAATCATCGATTTCCTCAATATCAGAAAGAACTTCTTCATCAAGCCGCTGCTTTTTTTCAAGCCGTTCAATCATGCCCTTGAGGGTATCAGCAACTGCAAAGGATGAAGACGCCAGAATTTTTCGTAAGCCCATACTCACCAAGTGGCGAGCACGAGGATTAATCGCTTCGTTATCAGAGCACTGAAGATAGTGAGAGAGTTTCTGGTAAAGCTCCCATTCTTCAGGCAACGGCGTGAAGTCCTGAGTGATGGAATAGCGATTGGTAAAGTTGATACCGCCTTCTTCCTGCACCTGTCGCCGCAGAGTCCTATGGCAAAGCGGGCGAATACGGCGCTTCAGGTCCTCAAGCGCCTTTTGGTCCCTTTGCCGATTCACGTATAACGCGCGAAAGGATTTTTCATCACCAAAGAAATGGGGATCAATAACCTGACTCAGGCCGTAGAGTTCCATCAGGTTATTCTGAATCGGAGTAGCTGATAGCAGGACACGGCTGTCCGCGAGTTCAGTGGCCTCGACGAGCGCTTTCGCCCGTTTGCTGCCGCTGGCCAGATAGAGGTTCCGTAATTTGTGGGCCTCGTCGAAAACAACAAGGTGCCAGCTTACCAAACGCACACCATCCTGCTGGCGAGCAGCAAACTCATACGAGCAGATAACGATCTGTCCGTTCTGGTCGAAGGGATTCGTTTTTCCTTCTTTTTTAAGGCTGGCAGCGACTTTGCCATCAATGATGATCGATGGCAGTTCAAACTTATCCCTGAGTTCCTGACTCCACTGTTTTCTCAATGAGGCTGGCACAATCAGGAGGATGTTCCGCTTACACTCTGCCCATTTCTGCGCCATCACCAGGCTGGCTTCAATGGTTTTACCCAAGCCCACTTCGTCTGCGAGCAGTACACCTTGCTCTAATGGCGATTTCAGGGCAAAACAGGCGGCATCAATCTGGTGTGGGTTCATATCCACACGGGCAGAGGCCATGGCCCGGAAGACCTGGTTTTCGATTTTGCCGGATTGTGTCAGCCAATGAGCAAAGTAGGTGCTTTGGTGAGGGGTGAACATCTCCGGTTTTCCTTATGAGCAGAACGCCAATATAGTTCCCAGACCAGACACTCTCAAGGGTTATCGCTCTTCAATCAATGAGTTCAGTAATGCTAAAAAGAAAACGGGAGCCCGAGGGCTCCCGTTTTCTATTCAGACCGAAAAGCCGGATCAGCTACCGGACAACGACTGATCCGAAGGATCAATTTCCATCTGCTGGATCGCGATCACCGCCTGAGTCCGGTTGCGGACCCCGAGCTTCCGGAATACCGCCGTGATATGCGCCTTGATGGTAGCCTCCGAAACATCCAGATCATAGGCGATCTGCTTGTTCAGAAGCCCCTCGGCGAGCATGCCAAGCACCCGGAACTGTTGCGGCGTCAGCGATGCCAGTTTTTCCGAAAAATCCGTGGCATCGGAATGCATTCGCTCGATCTTGTCCGCCACACCTGCCGGCAACCAGACATCCCCTTCCAGGACGGCCTGGATGGCTTCAGTGATGGTGGGCAGCGGCGCCGACTTCGGAATAAAGCCGGAAGCCCCGTAGTCAATCGAGCGGCGCATCACCTGCAATTCCTCGGAACCTGACACTACCACGACCGGCAGCCCCGGGTACTGCCCGCGCATGAACACGAGCCCCGAGAAGCCATGGGCACCCGGCATATTGAGATCCAGCAAAACCAGATCCGTGTCCGGGTGCGACTCTACCGCCGCCTGCAGCGCCTTGATGCTGTCGACTTCAACCGTCTCCGCATCCGGTACCGCCTGACTGACCGCCTGTTTCAATGCTGCACGAAACAGTGGGTGATCATCAGCGACGATAATTGTTTGTGCCATTCAACAGGTTCCTTGCAGGTACATGGCCTGGTAATACACAGGCGTTACTGGTTCGCACGACCGCTGATCAGGTCATCCACTACACCCGGATCTGCCAGCGTAGACGTATCGCCCAACTGATCATGCTCGTTGGAGGCAATCTTACGCAAAATCCGGCGCATAATCTTGCCAGAGCGGGTCTTGGGCAGTCCAGGCGCCCACTGGATCACATCCGGAGAGGCAATCGGGCCAATCTCCTTGCGCACCCACTGCACCAGTTCCTTCTTCAGTTCGTCTGAGGGCTCCTCGCCGTGAACCAGGGTTACGTAGACATAGATGCCCTGCCCCTTGATCTCATGCGGATAGCCAACGACCGCAGCTTCGGCAACCTTATCATGGGCCACCAGGGCACTTTCAACTTCCGCAGTACCCAGACGATGGCCGGACACATTCAGAACGTCATCCACGCGGCCAGTGATCCAGTAGTAGCCGTCTTCATCACGACGGGCGCCGTCACCGGTGAAGTACATGCCCTTGTAGGTGCTGAAGTAAGTCTGGATAAAGCGTTCATGGTCGCCGTAGATGGTGCGCATCTGGCCTGGCCAGCTGTCCAGGATAACCAGATTACCCTCGGTCTTGCCTTCCAGGATATTGCCGTCGTTATCCACCAGTGCCGGCTGGACACCAAAGAACGGAACGGTGGCGGAGCCCGGCTTAAGGTCAACGGCACCGGGCAGCGGGGAAATCAGGATGCCGCCGGTCTCGGTCTGCCACCAGGTATCGACAATCGGGCACTTGCTGTTACCAATCACGCGGTGGTACCACTCCCAGGCTTCCGGGTTGATTGGCTCGCCCACGGAACCCAGCAGTTTCAGGCTATCGCGTTTGGTGCCGTCCATGCAGGACTCACCCTCCGCCATCAGGGCACGGATCGCGGTCGGAGCGGTATAGAGAATGTTCACCTTATGCTTGTCGACTACCTGGCCCATGCGGGAACTGTCCGGGTAGTTGGGCACACCCTCGAACAGAACCGTGATGGCACCATTGGCCAGCGGGCCATAGAGGATGTAACTATGGCCTGTCACCCAGCCGAAGTCGGCCGTACACCAGTAGACATCGCCCTTGTGATAATCGAACACGTACTCGTGGGTCATGGACGCGTAGACCATGTAACCGCCAGTGGTATGCAGAACGCCCTTCGGCGCACCAGTGGAGCCGGAGGTATACAGCATGAACAGCGGATCCTCGGCGTTCATGGGCTCCGGCGGGCAGTCCGCCGATGCGGACTTCATCAGGTCTTCATAGCGTTCGTCGCGCCCCTCGTTCCAGGGCACTTCGGAGTTACCGGTGCGGGTAACAACAACCACCTTCTCAACGCTGGCGGCGCCTTCGTTCTTCAGGGCCGCATCCACATTCTTCTTCAACGGAATCCTGCGGCCGCCGCGAACACCTTCATCGGACGTGATCACGAAGCGGGATTTCCCGTTAACAATCCGGGCGCCCAGCGCTTCCGGAGAGAAACCGCCGAAGACCACCGAGTGGATCGCCCCGATGCGGGCGCAGGCCAGCATGGCAACTGCCGTTTCCACAATCATCGGCATGTAGATGGTCACAACGTCGCCCTTCTTCACGCCCAGGCCTTTCAGGACGTTGGCAAACCTGCTTGTTTCTTCATGCAGTTCGCGGTAGGTGACATTGCGGGAGTCGGCAGGATCATCACCCTCAAAGATGATGGCTGTCTGGTCGCCACGATTCTCCAGATGGCGGTCCAGGCAGTTGGCGGATGCGTTCAACTGGCCATCTTCAAACCACTTGATGGACAGATTGTTGTAATCGTAGGTCGTGTTTTTCACCTTGGTGTAAGGCTTGATCCACTCAAGGCGTTTGCCGTGTTCACCCCAGAAGGTGTCCGGGTCGTCAACTGACTGACGATACATTTCTTCATACTGTTCCCGGTTCAGAAGGGCCCGCTTGGCCACCTCCGGGCTAACCGGATATACCTGTTTATCTGTCATTGTGCTCCCCCTTTGTCAGAGCCTGTTGTCATTGTCGGTATTGGAATTCTGAGCGCTGGGACCTTTCCGGTCCTCTGTAGACGGATAGCCGTAGTTCAACATGTGTGCCACCAGACAATGAATTAGACTAACGTCCTAATGCGCCTGAACTTTTGGTGAAAACCGACCGCTAACCCACAAAAAAACAGGGGTTATTTGCACCGAACAAGAAACTTCTTAGAATCTTCTTGAAGGATAGCCCCATCGGGGCCAATGGCAAACTGGCGAGGAAAACAGGCAGGGCCAGCCAACGGCCCGGCCCTGGCGACCGGGCCCGGGTTTTTTACGCCGCTTTCTTTCGGGCCTTGGCCGAACGGAGGCTGTAGACCTTACGCTCCTTCAGGGCATACCGGTTGAGCCCGGCAAGGTGGATCTTGCGCAGGTAAACTGCCCAGTCGATCTGGCGGGCATCCACCGGGAACAGCACTTTGTCCAGCTCACCCATGCGCGAGGCCAGGGCCAGCAAGTCATCATTGCGGAAGATGTAATCCGGTGCCGTGTAGAAACCGAAAATCGTTGCCAGGGAACGGGTGGTATCGAGGTTCCGAAGTACTTTCAATTCCCGGTTCTGACCCAACATTTTCAGCACCTTCCCGGCAATGCTCAGGGGAATGCGCACTCCGCCCACGACCGCATCAAAGAGCCTGCGATTCACGGCAATGAACGGCTTGGTCGGCTGCCGATAGAACAGTTGGTCATAGTCCGCGTAGTTTGCCCTGGCTTCCGCCATCAGGTGATCAATGAATTCGCCCAGGGAAACCGGGTTGGAGCAGCCACTGCAGCACTGGTAAATCCGGTGGCGCGGGGACTCACCCATCGCCTCGGCGGCAGCCAGGATGATGGCGTTGGCCACCAGGTCAACCGGAATGACATCAATAACCCCGGAACGCTTGCCGGGGAACAGGGAGACCTTCTCCCGGGCATAGGCAAGGATAATGGCGTCTGCCACCTTTACACCTTCAATCCAGCCAGGCGCGGGCTCCTCAAGAGCGCTTTCTATGATCGACGGGCGCACAATGGTCAACGCCCTCCCCGAAAGGGCTTTCAGCAAAAGCTGCTCACCGAGCCACTTGGTAAAGGTGTAGGTGTCGCTCCAGCCATAGTGATTGGCTTCACGAATACCCAGGTCCACCAGTTTCTTTTCAAGCATCTTTCCGGAATAACGTGACCGGACATCGGCTACCTTGTCTTCCAGCAGCCGGACCAGCTCTTCAATCTCATAATAGCCTTCGGTGCTGCGGGGAATGGATTCACCTGCAGGCTTGATGACGGATTCGGTAATCTGGCCGGCGTTCATTCCATTCACGTAGCAGGTGGACACCTGAAGCACCGCCAGCGACTTGTTCTGCCGCGCCAGCTCGGCAACGTTTTCCAGGCACAGGGTGTTGATCGCCAGGGCCTTGTCCAGCTCTTCACGGAAGTTGACGCTGGCGGCCGAGTTGATCACGGCATCAATGCCGCCGGCCAGCTTGCGGAAGCGATCAGCCGACAAACCGAATAATGGTTCGGTGACTTCGCCGGTAACGCAATGCACTCGATCTTCAATGAAGGATTCAAAGGCCTCCTGGTCCTCCTGGCGAAGACGATCAAATACCGACGATGTGGCAATCTCATCAAGAAAACGCCCCCGGGCATCCGGATGGCGCTTATTACCACGGATCAGCAGGTGAATGCCGCCGATATCGGGAACGGCACGAATCAGCTTTTCCAGAACCACCTTGCCGAGAAAGCCGGTGGTGCCGGTAATCAGCACCTGCTTTCCTCGGAGCCGTTCAAGGACTTTCGATGATGTTCCGGGATTCAACTGCTGTGTTGCCATGGGAGAACTCCTTCTCTATATCAAATTCATCGCCGGTGCATACCTGCCGGCAGGAAAGTTTGCGAATCAGGTACAACAGGCCACTGCATATTGCGGGCCACGACTCAGATTTATGCTCAATACTTGCACAACTTTGGTGACAGATTGGTGACACACAGCAAAGTTACGCTACAAAAAGTGTTAATAAAATGACGGAAAAGGAGGCAGGTTTTCTGCGTGTCAGGAGCGGCCCTGATCATTGTCCGAGAGTGACCGCAGAAGCTGATCCAGGGAAATATCCGCGGGCTGCTCCTTCAGCACGCGTACCAGGCGATCCTGCTCTCCAAAGCTGATGCGATCATAAAAGGGCTCGCGCAGGATTGAAGACGCGGCTTCCGGCTTCCTTGCTCCTTGTGGAGGGGGCGAAATCTGGTCGGCAAGCTCCCGCAGGTGCGTCGCCAGATGGCGCTTGTGTTCCGGATCGAGGTTTTCCCACTGAAAAGATCCCAGTCCAGTCTGGACAATTTCAATCACGTCGCTGTCCAATGTGCTCCCCAGGAGTGCAAAAAGCCGGGTAAATGCTTCATAACGCAGCATCGGATCAACAGGCGCCCGGGCGAACACCGACTCCAACTGGCTCACCGCGCCCAGACACTGCGTTTTAGCATCTGGAGCTTCCTCTTCAGTCGTTTTCCCGGGCGCGGCAACCGGGGCAGGTGTAACTTCCGCCCCCCTGCGAGACACCTTGTGCCAGTACGCCGCGATACCGGCCTTTTTTTCGGGAAGCTGGGACAGCCGCACATTCACCATATCCGCGAGGGTATGGAACTGACGGCAGGATGGGTCTGACACCGGCAGCAATGCAACGGGTTTCTGGTTCAGAACCGACTGACGGAGAGTTTCGTCCCGCCATATTCCGCCCATGTAATGCAGGGAAAACCCCAGATGGCGCTGTGCGGCGGCATCAAGGCGCTGAAACACGGAGCGGGCCTGACTGGCCCCCTGGGCCATGTTGACGAGAATACTCGGGATCCGGTTGTAGCCCCTGCGCCGAAGAACCTTGATCAGGGAGAAGGCGTCTGTCAGGGAAGCCGGATCCGGGGTTACCACCATGCAGGCCAGCTCCGTGGCCGCGATCATATGAAGCCCCGCGGCCTGAAGACCCGCCGCCGTATCGGTAATAACATAGTCGTACCGGTTTTCGAGGTTGTAAAGGGCCCGGAGAACGCGCAGGCTCTCGGCTGGCCCCATGTCCATGCATTCCTGAACCCCGGAGGCCCCGGGAACAATGTGGAGGCCGTAGTCGGTCTCAAGAATGATGTCTTCCAGCCGACATTCCCCGGCCATGACGTTGGCAAGGGTTTTCCGGGGATACAGACCCACCATGATGCTGACATTGGCCAGATCCGTGTCACCGTCCAGAAGCAAGACCCGCCTATCCTGCCTCGCGAGGGTGAGAGCCAGGTTCAGGGCGACCGAAGTTTTGCCCACCCCACCCTTGCCGCCGGTGATGGCGATGGTCCGGGGTTGGTTCGGATTGTGCTTTACAGGTTCTCTGGCAGTCTTCACCGGCAATCTCGGTCCCTGATTTTACGGTTACAGGCTATTTAACCTGTCAAAATTCTACACATATCACGAATCAGATAATATATTGCTTAAAAAAACAGCAACAAGTATTTAATAACGACGGTTTATTGTCTAAGCTCTTACCGGACAAGAGTGATCGCTTCGTCAAGTACCGCTTGTTACGCCGCACGGCAGGTAAGCCCATGCACATTGCGCCTGATTTACAGTTACCGAGCCTTCCGGAAGTGACCTTGCGGGCGCTGGATGCCTGTCATCGGGATGAAAGCTACCGGGCCATCAGCGAGATTGTCTCCGCCGACACCGCCCTCGTCGCCCGCATACTCGCACTTGCCAATTCCGCGCTTTACGGCCCTTCCACACCAATCCGGTCGGTGGACCAGGCATTGCTGAGGCTGGGTACCCGGCGATTCCATACACTCGTACTTACCGCTGCCCTGCGCCAGCTAATCTTTGAACTCGGGGGCGACGAGTGGCAGCAACTCAGGGATTTCTGGCGGCACTCACTGACGACAGCGCTGACCGCTCAGGCGCTTGCCACCCTCACCCGTTACCCGGAGCCGGACGAAGCATTCATGCTGGGCATGCTTCACAACATCGGTGAACTGATCGCTATTAAAACGCCAGCAACCGAAACGAAGCAACACTATCTTGATCATCAATCCGATATTGCCGCCAGGCTTGTCTCTTCCTGGGGCCTGGGGCCGATGGCCGCCGATGCCATGCGGTACCAGCAGGCTCTCCCTTCGGAGCTGCGGGATGCCGGGCATCTGGTGAAGCTGATCAGTCTGGCTACCCGTCTGGCGCTTTCCGATGCCGCCGGCATTGCGGCGGCAGGCACGGTATTCGGGCTGAATGAGGAACTCACCCGTGAGATCAACCGCCGGATCGGACATGAAGTATCCGGAATGGCAGCGTCTCTTGGTATTCCCCTTGATGAGGAATACAACGGCGAAAGCGCGTCCAGGCAACTGAAGCAGACCATTCTGCGCCAGGCCATGGCCAGCCAGGCAATCAATCTTGCCGATGTCACCGGTGAAACCAAGGACATCCTTGCCGAAACGGTCAACAGCCTGACTCTGATTACCGGCCTGCCCGCCCTGTGCTTCGGCCACACCGGGGACAACCTGGTGCTTCTGTCCGGTACAATTGGCGATATCCCGGATCTGGCCGTGACCGCCAAACCAGGCGGCAGCGTACTGACCGAGGCCTTTATTTCCGGACTGCCCGTCAGCCTCGGGGAGCGCTCACCAACGGTGCTGGACAGGCAGTTGCTATCCTTGTTACACACCCCATCTCTGCTGGCTGTGCCGGTCATCAGCGGCGACATCTGTCCGGGAGTCTTTGCCCTGGGCACGGACAACGAACAATTGCCGACAACACTGGAACTGGCAGCCATTTTCACCCGCCAGCTGTCCGCTGCACTGGCAAACCGGCCACTCCCGGACGCAGAGGCCGGGACTGACGGTAAACGGCTGGACCGGGAAATAGCCCGTGACCGGCTACTCAGACAGGTCCATGAGGTCAGCAATCCCCTGACCATCATCCGGCAGTACATTTATCGGCTCAGAGGCCGGCTGGAGGATACCGACGTTCAGCAGGAACTGGACGTGATCCGGGATGAGCTGGACCGCGCCGGAAATCTTTTGCTGCGGATGAGTCACACGGACCCCACGGAACACGATGCCGACGTCGTTGAACTGAATGCGGAGCTGGAAAGCCTCGCCCGGATTCTGGAAGACAGCCTGTTCAGCTCCGAAAACCGTCAACTGACACTGAAACTGTGCAACCAGCCAACGCTGGTTGCCGCCGGCACCGCCCGGATTCGCCAGATCGTGATCAACCTGGTCCGCAATGCAGCCGAGAGTCTTCCGGACGAAGGTGGTATGGTAGAGATCCGCACGTCATGCCCGGTGTGGCAGAATCAGCGCACCTGGGTGGAAATGGAAATCACGGACACAGGCACCGGAATACCCGGCGAGATCAGGGACACCCTGTTTTCACCGGTAAGAACCACAAAAGAAGCGGGCCATAGCGGTTTGGGCCTGAGTATTGTGAAACAGCTTGTAGATGACATGGAGGGCATCATCGCTTGTCGCACGGGGCAGGAAGGCACCACCTTCAGGATTCTGTTTCCCGCGGCCAGCCATAAAAAAAATGAGACCGACTGACGCAGAAACAACGGACACGAACCGATGGCTCCTGAACTCACTGATCAGCCTTTCCGTGACGGGTTAACGGCACGGATACTGGTGGCAGATGACGAACCCCGCCTGCTGGACACCCTGGCATCGCTGCTGCGCAGTCGTGGTTACAAGGTATCAGAGGCCCACGGTGGCAGGCAGGCCTGCGAACTGATCGACCGACAGGGCTTCGACCTGGCGCTGCTGGATCTGCGGATGCCGGAGGTGAACGGGTTTGATGTCATGGCCCACCTTGCCAACGGACAGCCGGAATGCGGCGTGATCGTTATCAGCGGCGAAAGCTCTTTCAGCTCAGTCAGCCGGGCACTCCGGCGGGGCGCCCTGGATTATATCCGCAAGCCCTTTGATCCCGAGGAATTACTGGCAACGGTCGAAAGCGTCATCGGCAAAAAGTCCCTCCTCAAGGCCCACGAACACATCCAGCTCCGACTGGAAAAATCCGAAGCCCTGCACCGGTATATCGTCAACAGCTCCCCGGATATCGTCTTCATGCTCGACCAAAAAGGTCATTTCTGTTTCGTAAACAGCAAGGTGGAGAGCTTGCTGGGGTATCAGCCATCGGAACTCTGTGGGCAGCATTTCCGGCATATCCTCGACGACCGGGATGTTGCCCGGGGAACCATGGCCCTGAAGGGTCCCAATATCACCGCAGACACCCCGAGGACCCTGGAAGTCCGGCTGAAAACCCGTGGCAGCCGCCGGGCAACCCGCCACTTCGAGATCACTGCCTTCGCCATCGACCCGCAGACCTGGCCCCATTCCGGGGCCACCCAGGGCGGTGGCAATGGCAACGGTGCCCGATATTACGGTACCGCCCGGGATGTGACCGAACGGAAAGAAGCTGAGGCGTTCATCAACTTCCAGGCTTACCACGACCTGCTAACCCGCCTGCCAAACCGGGCCCTGTTCAAGGATCGCCTTGAACTGGCGATCACCCATGCCAAACGCGGCGGCCAGAAACTGGCGGTGATGTTCCTTGACCTGGATCGTTTCAAGGTAATCAACGATACCCTGGGGCACGCCATGGGGGATCGTTTGCTGCAGGCAGTGACCCACAGGCTGGAAAAATGCCTGCGCAAGGGTGACACCCTGTCCCGGTTCGGCGGTGATGAATTCACTTTGTTGCTGCCCTCGATCCACAATCACGAAGATGCAAGGCAAATTGCAAAAAAACTGATCGATGCTCTGCGCGCACCTTTCCAACTGGGCGATCATGAAGTGTTCGTTGGCGTAAGCATTGGCATTTCCATCTTCCCGGAGGCCGGCGAAACCATGGACCAACTGATCCAGAACGCCGATATTGCCATGTACCACGTGAAAGCCAAGGGCAAGGACAGCTATCGTTTCTATTCCGAAAGCATGAGCATCGACACGGCCAACCGGCTGAACCTGGAGAGGGATCTGCGCCAGGCGCTGGAGTGTGACGAATTGCGGGTTTTCTACCAGCCCCAGATGTGCTCGACCAGCAACCGGGTCGTTGGGCTTGAGGCACTGGTGCGTTGGCAGCACCCTGAACGGGGACTGCTCTACCCCCGGGATTTCCTGCCGCTGGCAGAGGAAACCAAGCTTATTGGCCAGCTCAGTGAGCGTGTTCTCGACCAGGCCTGCCAGGACGTCGGGCAATGGATTCGCTCAGGACGCCCAGACCTCCGCCTGGCGGTCAACCTGTCACCCATTCAGGTGGAGCACTCCCGGTTTGTGGAAACCCTGATGCAGCAGGTCGAGACTCACAACTTCCCGGCCGGCAACCTGGAGATTGAAATCACCGAAAACGTGATCATGAATGACCTGGAGCAGATCAGCCAGAAACTCCGGGAACTGGCCTCTTTCGGTGTGCGGATTGCGATTGATGACTTCGGCACCGGCTACTCCTCCCTGAACTACCTGCATCGCCTGCCCATCCATACCCTGAAGGTGGACCAGTCCTTCATAAAGGCCATTCGCAGCGGCGACGACGGCGCCTGCATCGTGAATGCCATAGTGGCCATGGCACATGGCCTCAAGCTCGATATTATTGCGGAAGGTGTGGAAACCGACGAACAACTTGAGTACCTCAGAAGTCTCGGTTGCCATCAGGTTCAGGGCTTCTTCTACGGGCCGGCACGACCCGCGACCGAGATTTCAAAAATCCTCGGGATCACCAAGGCCCGGGCAGCCTCGCTCGGATAGGTGATTATTTATTGTCGGACACTCCGATATAAAACCGCGATCTGGTTTGCAAAGTATTGCAGTACGTTACTTTGTGTATCCGGAAATGCGCATTACTGCACATATTTCTCCCACCCTGTTCTCTAAGCTCAAATCCATCAGGCGCTGACCACCGAAATGTCCGACAGTCTGTCGGGTCAAAAACGACAACAACGGTGGCGGCATCCAAGGAACAAGAACAGGCAGCAGTCATCATGCGCGACAAGTACAGGTACATTGGCCCCGTCTACGATTTTCTGAGCAATCTCTACAGCGGCAAGAACATACACCGCTGTAAAACGGCCATGCTGGACGTTGAAACCGTCAAACCCGGAGACAGGATCCTGTTTGCCGGGGTTGGCCATGGCAGGGATGCCATTCGTGCAGCTGAACTGGGCGCGGACGTTACCGTGGTAGACCTGTCGGAAACCATGTTGCGCAAGTTTGGCGAAGCCCAGCAAAAGGAGGCCCCCCACCTGACTATCCGCCGCATCCACAGCGACATCATGAACGTGGACGAGTTCGAGCGGTACGACATGGTGGTGGCCAACTTCTTCCTCAACGTATTTGATGAAGACATGATGGTCCGGGTCCTGGAGCACCTCATTCGTCTTGGCAAGCCAGACGCCAGAGTGGTTGTCGGCGACTTTTGCTACCCCACCGGCAACATCTTCTCCCGGATATTCAAGAAGCTTTACTGGTACATGGCCGTATTCATCTTCTGGCTGTTTGCCAATAACGCATTCCACAGGATCTACAACTACCCCGAGCACATGCAGCGCCTGGGCCTCCAGGTCACCAAGAAGAAGCATTTCAAGCTTTTGAACATGGACTGTTACTGGTCCATTCTCGGACGCAAGCAGGCCTGAACAGCGTCGCTCGGAGTCGCCAACAAAAATAATCGGGGAGCAGCAGCATGTCGGATCAGATACTCGCACTCGACAGAATCGCCACACTGGATAGCGGTTCGTTCACCTTCAGCGAGCGGGTTGGTTATCTGAAGAAGTTCGGAACCCACTCCCAGTCCTTCTCGACTCTGCAGCCGGGCATGCAGTATTTTGATGTGCCGGGCATTGGCTATATCGCCTACATGCGGAAATGGGGCGGGACTTTTGTCCTCTCGGACCCGGTTTGTGCGCCGGACGATTTCGGTCGACTGCTGGAGAGCTTTCATCGCCGCTTCCCGAACGCCAGTTACATTCAGGTATCAAAGCCGGTGGTGGATTTTCTGCATCTGCGCTTTGGCCTCTATGGCACCCAGTTCGGCAGCGAATCCCGCATCGATCTTGCCCGCTGGTCCCTCAGCGGGAAGAAGAAACAGGTGCTCAGAACCGCGCTGAACCAGGCGGAAAAAAACGGCATTACCGTCAAGGAGCGCTTTAGCGACGACCATACCCGGGAGATCTCCGAGGCCTGGATACGCACCCGCAAGTGTAAAAGCAATGAGATCCGCTTCCTGATCCGACCCATGGAAATGGAATACCGGGAGAATGAACGGCACTTCTACGCCTATCAGGATGGCAAGGCAGTCGGCTTTATCTACTTTGATCCGATTTACCGCAACAACGAGATCATCAGCTATGTGCCCAATATTTCCCGGGCCAATGCCGATTTTCGCCAGGGCATTTTCTACACCCTGATGGCCCATGCCATCGACGCTTTCAAGACCGAGGGCGTGCCCTATCTGGATCTGGGGCTGATTCCCCTGTCGCTCGATCCGGCGACCGAACATCAAGAGAGCCGCCTGCTCAAACGCCTGCTGCACGGACTCTATGAGAAAGGCAACTTCCTCTACAATTTCAAAGGGCTGGAGTTCACCAAGTCACGCTTTCGGGGAGACAACTTCAAGACCTACTGTTGCCATAAACGGTCGATTCCAGCGCTGGAGTTTCTCGCCATGTTCAAGCTGACCCGGCTTCTATAGCCACCGGGCGCTGGTCGGGCCAGCCTTCGCACACCTGCCGGGGCGGCAGGCCCAGCCCGGACATGAAACCGGCGATTCCTTCCGGGGGCGGGCCGGAAAACAGGGCGGCAGTGACCGGCAAGTGTGCCGGCTGAGCAATGGCTCTCTCGGCGACGGCAAGCTGGCCTGTCTGTTCCAGCAGCCAGGCGACCCGCCGAGCAATCGCCTCTCCCGAATCCACCCAGAACCGAACCGCCGGCAGGCTCCGCTTCAGGCTCTCCAGTAACAGGGGATAATGGGTACAGCCCAACACCACCGTGTCCACCTCTGCTTCACGAAATGCCTCCATGGCATCTGCCAGCTCGCGGGCCGGTACCACACCGCCGGCAACCAGCTCTTCCGCCCAGCGCACCAGGCCGGGATGCCCGATACGCTCCACCCGGCAATCACCGGCAAATTCCTCGATCAGCCTGTCCAGATAGGGTCTGCGAACTGTGGCCGGCGTTGCAAGGAGCCCGATACGCCGGTTCCGGGTTTTCGCCGCCGCGGGCTTGATCGCTGGCACCACCCCCACAACCGGCACCGATATTCTCCCACGCAGATGGGGCAATACCACAGTACTGGCCGTGTTACAGGCCACCACGATGACATCGGCGGGATATTGCTCAAGGGCTCGGGCAATCAGGGTGCAGCAGCGTTCAATCACGACCGGTTCCGACTTGTCACCGTAAGGAAATCCGGCGTTGTCCGCCAGATAAATCAGGTCCGCGCCCGGCAGGTACCGGTGAATGCAGGCAGCAACACTCAGGCCGCCGACGCCGGAATCGAATACCAGAACCCTGGGAGACGCCTGCTCGTTCAAACCGGAATACCTCCCCGGGAAATTTCCTTCTCCATAGCCCGGATCAGACGGCCTGAAATCGTGGTTTCCGGCGGCACCGGCGGTGTGTCACCCGGTAAAAACCAGCCAGCATCGGCGAGTTCGTCTTCCTGCAACACCAGCTCGCCTCCGGCATAATCCGCAAAAAACCCAACCATCAGCTGGTGCGGGAAAGGCCAAGGCTGCGATGCGTGGTACCGGATATTGGTCACATCCAGGCCGGTCTCCTCTTTCACCTCCCGGCAAACAGCCCCTTCCAGACTTTCCCCCGGCTCAACAAATCCGGCAATCAGGCTGTAGAAGTGGCGCTTGACCCGTGACGACCTGGCCAGCAACAGTCGGTCATCCCGACGGATAACAACGATAACGCAGGGGGCGAGCCTCGGGTACCAGGAAATCCCGCAGGCGGCACACCATCTGGCACGCTCCCGGGGATGAAAACCGGTTTCCTCACCGCAGCGCCCGCAGTACTGGTGGTCGCGCCACCACTGCCAGACCTGGAAACCGGTACTCAGCATATCCGCGGGGGCATCGTTCATCATCAGCAGGGCCTCCCTCAGGGGAATGATCTGCTGTTCTCCAACCGCGCTTTCCGGTAACTCAGTGACGAATACATCGCAACCGTCGAAGGTTCCCATAGAGACGGCACCGGGCAGGATATCCCCGAACAGCGCGCTGTCCCGGGGATGCAGCCAGCCGTTATCGGGCTTCACCACGCCTGACCCCGCAAGCGCCAGAATCAGGTCGTTCTGCTCCGGCGGCCTGTTTGTCCAGCCGGGTTTCCACTGAGTCATCAAGACCACCGTTTGATGTGCTGCCTGAGTGATTATAAGACCAAGCTGAAATGTACCACATTGCCTTGCTGGCCAAGAATGCAACCTCGGCTTTCCGCCCTATACTCAACCAAGTAAACTTGGCACCTGTCTTTTCAACGGAGTTGCACTTTATGCGTCTTTACCAGGGCATTCGCAGCCTGATCCTGACCCTTTTTCGCAAGATGCTGTTTATCTGGGTCCGGACAGATGTCAGCGGCAACAGCGTTGACGCCCTCGCCCTGGACCCGGACAAGCCGGTATGCTACGTGTTGCAGTACAGCTCCCTTTCCGGTCGACTGGTCCTGGAGCAGGAAGTTATCCGGGCAGGATTACCCGGAGCGGCGGAAGCTCTGCCGGTTAAAAACGGACCGTCGCATTCTTTCTTCTTTCTGTATCACCGGATTGGTGGTTTTTTCCGGGGGCGCCAGGCGCCGGCGCCTACCAGCGAGTTCCAGGCTCTGGTTCACTACGGCCTCGAACACCCGGATCAGGATGTCCAGATCGTTCCGGTTTCCCTGTTCTGGGGCCGCTCCCCGGACAAGGAGAAATCCCTGGTAAAGCTGTTGCTGTCTGACACCTGGTCCATTGCCGGCAGGCTGCAGAAGCTTCTGATCATTATGGTTCACGGCCGCAACACCTACGTTCAGTTCAATCAGCCCCTCTCGCTCAAGCAGGTTATTGATGAATACCGGCATAACGAAGGGCGCGCCAACCGGAAACTGGCCCGGATACTCAGAACCCACTTCCGCCGGGTACGCCAGGCCGTGCTGGGACCGGACCTGTCACACCGCCGCACCCTTGTTGCAGGCCTGGTGCGGACCCCGTCAGTAAAAGAAGCGATCCGGGAAACGGCCGCCAGAGACGACATCCCCCCGGAGAAAGTTCGCACCAGGGCCTACAAGTACGCGGATGAAATTGCCGCCAGCATGTCCATCGTCACCATTCGCTTCCTGGAAGTGGTGTTGTCATGGCTGTGGAACCGGATCTACAAAGGCATTGCTATCAACAACATCCGGGTGGTGAAAGACGTCGCCCAGGACAATGCTGTGGTTTACGTACCCTGCCATCGCTCCCACATCGACTACCTGCTGTTGTCCTACGTGCTCTACAAAAACGGCCTGATGCCGCCGCACATTGCTGCAGGGGTCAACCTCAATATGCCTGTCGTGGGCCCCATTCTGCGTCGGGGCGGCGCCTTTTTCATGCGCCGCAGCTTCAAGGACAACCCGCTGTACGCTACCGTGTTCAACGAATACATGCATGTCATGTTTTCCCGGGGTTACTCGGTGGAGTATTTTGTCGAGGGTGGCCGAAGCCGCACAGGCCGGATGATGCAACCCCGTCCCGGAATGCTGGCGATGACCGTACGCAGTTTCCTTCGGGATCACCGCAAGCCCATCGTGTTCGTCCCCGTCTACATTGGCTACGAAAAGGTTATGGAGGGCCGCTCGTATCTGGGCGAACTTCGTGGCAAGAAAAAAGAAAAAGAAAGTGTCTTCGCGTTGGCCAGAACGGCGCGTAAACTCAGCCATTCCTTCGGTCGCGTGGCGGTCAACTTCGGTGAGGCCATTCACCTTTCCGAAGTTCTGGATGATGTCCATGACAGTTGGCGCGAGGAAGCCTACGACGCCGGGTACCGCCCGGCCTGGCTCAACACTGCCGTATCCGAACTCGCATTCCGGGTAGCCTCCAGCATCAATGCCTCTGTCGCGGTTAATCCGATTGGCATGGCCGCAACGGTTTTGCTCGGGGCCGAGCGCCTTGCGATGGACGAAGGCCAGTTAATCAGGCTGATGGATCAATACGCCGCCCTGCTGAAAGCCTTTCCCTATGCCGCGACGGTCACCCTGCCCGAAGGCAGCGGTAAAGACTGGGTGGCCTACTGCGAGGGCATGGGACTGATTAGCCGCCAGCCCCAGAAGCTGGGCGACATCATCGCCCTGGAAGGCAGCAATGCCATTCTGATGACCTATTACCGCAACAATATCCAGCACCTGTTCGCACTGCCTTCACTGATTGCCAGCCTCTTTGAGAACATGGATTCCCTTAGACGAGAAAAGATCGTGTTCCTGGCCAGCGTGGCCTACCCCTATCTGCAATCCGAGCTGTTTCTGAAGTTCCGGTCGGATGAGACTGAAACCGTCATCAATCAATGGATCGATGTTCTGATCGCCCAGGGTTTGCTAAAGCCTCTGGACGGCGAACGGATCGGCCGGCCAGACGAAGGCACCGAGGCCATGCTGAGGTTGCGGGTGCTGTCACGTTTTATCATCCAGACCGTCGAGCGCTACCACATCACGCTCGGCATCCTCCGGAAATACGGGTCGGGCAAGATCGGTGCGACAGAACTGGAAGAGCAGAGCGCGCTGCTGGCCGAACGCATGTCGATCCTGTTCGGCCTGAATGCACCGGAGTTCTTCGACAAGAGCCTGTTCCGGAACTTCATAGCCAACATGCAGAAGAACGGCGTGATCACTACCGATGATAACGGCTTGCTGTGTTATGGCGAGGGGCTAGATGAGGTGGCAGAGGACGCACGGCTGGTGCTGAGCGTTGAGAAGCGGCAGGCGATTCAGCAGGTCACGATGATGGGAGCCTGAGGGGCGCGCCACAGGCTAACCAGCGGCTTTTTTTCAGGCTAAGGGCTCACTGGGCAGGCAGGGCCTTGATGGAATAGACATCGTAGCGACTGCTTTTGCCCTCTATCCGTGTGGTTGGATCCGGCCCGGCAATCGCCGGCGCCTTCCGCGGCCGCTTGACCACCACCCGGTGACGGGCGCACTCAAGGGCTCCCGTGAGCAGGCGTGCGCAATCGTCATCGTCGCCGACCACCGTCCGGAATATCTGCATTTCCTTTTTAACCAGGGCCGACTTATCCCGGTGCGGAAACATCGGGTCCAGATAGATTACATCCGCAGCCTCACCGCCGGCCCGTTCAAGCCAGTCGATACTGCTGCCTTCCATCAACTGCATGCGTTCGACGATCATCGCACAATCCACGTTCAGGGCGGCGCGGGCCAGACCATCCGCCAGGAGCGCATGGATAACCGGATTGCGCTCAAACAACGTTACCCGGCACCCAAGGCTGGCGAGGATAAACGCATCCTGGCCAAGTCCTGCCGTGGCATCAACAACATGCAGACGGGCGCGGGTTTTCTGCAGGCCGACAGCCCTGGCGACCAACTGACCGGCCCCACCACCATGCTCACGCCGGTAGCCCATCTTGCCGGTAACGAATTCCGCGCGCACCGGCCCGGGCGCTCCCTTGCCGGTAACTTGCAGGCCCAGGCCCTGCTCATCAAGGAACAACAGAACCGGGAGGCCGCGAACATTCCTTGGCAGCACCACCCCCAGATTCTCCAGCAACAGAGACTCGGCCAGGGACTCAGCCTGAACCCTGTCCCCCAGGGGACTTCGGGCAATGGCAATGGTTTGTTGCCAGTCGGCGGGCATTACAGAAGAAAAAGAAGGATCAGACATCAGACCAGAATATCGATTCCGGCCAGGCTGCCGCCGGTGCCGGCGTCCTGGCCGGCGGCCGCAACGGAAGCAAACGTGGACAGCGCCCGGGCGGCGGGCAAGGAGACTTCACCCGCCCGGAAACGCTCAAGACGGATGTCTTCGGAGGCGCGTCTGGCCTCGACCCGACGCTCAAGACTTTCGGTGGGGGTTCGCTCACTGGCCACACCCTGGCGGCTATCGGCAAGAGCACGGCGAGCAGAATCGCCCGTTTTCTCTGGCGCCGAAGCGGGAGCGCGTGCGACATCACTGCGCTCGCGGACCTGGCTGTTGCTGCCCGCCTGAGAAGCGAAAGTGTTGCCCGGATTAATGCCACCAATCATGTTCAGATACCACTGGTCCGCTGACAGGAAAACCTGAACTGGAAGTATGGAAGATTCCCGACCGGAAGAAAAGGCGGCTGTTCAGTATTCACTCAGGCCTGGATGATCGAACTGACTAGCGACCGGGCAGCTTCTTCCAGGCCACTTCGTCCCGGATATACACCGGTTGGGCCTGTTCCGCCGGAACCGCCTTACCCTGCCGATATCTGATAACGGCCAACCGTGCAACCCAGGAGGCACGAAGCACCAGTGCCTCATCGACCGTTTCTGCCTGTCCGGTTATTGCCGAGGGCATCCCGGAGCGATACTGCCAGCCCGGGCCAACGCCGTACCAGTGATCGAGCCCGGATGGGAGAGCAACCTTTGAAGGGGGACAAACCTGCTCCTCGCCCAGCAAAACCGGAAGGCCAGAACGACATTCGAAACAGCCCCAGTAGACCTCCCCCATGCGGGCATCAAAAGCCACTGCGATACCACTGTACTCGGGAATATTGAGGGTTTTGATCGCGCCAAGGGCAACGGCTTCAAGAGAAGAAACCGGTACCACCGGAATATCCAGCCCCCATGCCAGCCCCTGTACCACCCCGGTTGCAATTCGCAGGCCGGTAAAGGAACCGGGGCCACAGGCAAACGCCAGGGCATCCAGATCCGCGGGCACCAGGCCCGACGCCAAAAGGAGCTCCCGCACCATCGGCATCAAAAGACGGGTATGGCCGCGCGGGGCAAGTTCAAAACGTTCTGAGATCTCGCCATCAACAAGAAGGGCTGCGGAGCAGCCCTCTGATGACGTATCCAGTGCCAGCAGTTTCACGGGCGTGAAAACCTCAGGTCAGGATGCCGTGGATTTACGTGAGTTCAGACAGGATCTGGTCGCGAATGCTGTCCAGGCTGCCAACACCTTCCACCCGAACATATTTCGGTGCCGAAGCAGGCTCTTTTGACGCCCAGTCCAGATAGTAGCCTATCAGCGGTGCAGTCTGGTCGTGGTAGATTTTCAGACGTCTGCGAACCGTTTCTTCCTTGTCGTCCTCACGCTGAACCAGTGGCTCACCGGTTTCATTGTCCTTGCCTTCCACCTTGGGTGGATCATATTTTACGTGGTAAATCCGGCCACTGCCTTCGTGAACCCGGCGGCCGGACAGACGGCTGACGATTTCTTCGTCGTCGACGGCAATCTCGACCACATAATCAATGGCAATCCCCTGATCTTTCAGGGCCTCCGCTTGGGGAATGGTGCGTGGAAAACCGTCCAGCAGGAAACCGTTCCTGCAATCCGGCTGCTGGATGCGCTCTTCAATCAGCGCGATGATGATGTCGTCAGACACCAGGCCGCCAGTCGCCATGACTTCCTTCACCTGCTTACCCAGCCCCGACTCGGCCTTAACCGCCGCCCGCAGCATGTCACCGGTGGAGATCTGGGGAATATCAAACCGCTCGGTTATGAACTGGGCCTGAGTTCCCTTACCTGCGCCCGGCGCGCCTAACATGATGATTCGCATAACGCTGTGCTCCCGTTTTAGTCATTATCGTTTGAAAAGCTGTGGCAAAAACCTCTGCCTTTGCGAAAGCCTCTCCCATCCGGAACAGGTGGTCAGCCGGAATCGGCGAGGGCGCATTATACGAAGTCAACCACGTCAGAGAAAGTCGACCTCCGTATCATGCACCGGAAGTGCGCCTTTCCCAACGGACAACGCCAGGGTGTCAGGATGACAGGGAGCTGGCCAGGGCGTCCAGATCCGGAGCCACCCGATCCATTTCCGCCGTAAGTTCATCCAGCACATTTGGCTGCAGCCCCAGCCCCTCCAACAGCGCTGGCACGTCGTCAAGATTGAATTCATCACCAATCCCACGCTCCTTGAGCAAGGCATTCGACAGCTGCACCATCAACACGTAATTTTCATGCTCTCCGTGATAGCCGGGCTGCTGATGGATGCCAGCTGCCTTGATGACGGGGTCCGGCAGTTGCCACAGGCGATGGAGAATCCCGCCAATGGCACCATGGCCCACGGCAAGAATTTCCTGCCCGTCCCCCTGGCCGAATACCTGCTGCTCAAGGGACTGCATACTGGTTTCAGGGTTGATTTCACGGAGCTCATTCAGCTCGTCAAATTCGGCGGGAAACAGGTGCCCAACCAGCAACAGACCGAAGTTATGAAGCAGTCCGCACAGATAGGCGAGGCCTTTCTCGCCACCGCACCTTGGCGCAATGCTCTGGCACAGGAACGCGCAATACAGCGAGTGGCGCCAGAAATTATCCATGCCCAGCATTCCCTGGCGGGGTACCTCAAATGCGCGGACAGACGCGATACCGAGCGCAATGTGGGCGACACGATCAAAACCGAGCACCCGGGTTACCGCTTCCTGGACCGAATTGATCTGGCCGGGGTAATTGAACAGTGCAGATCGGGCGTAACGCATGACCTGGGCCGTCAGACTCGGATCAAACTCGATCAGCTCAGCCAGCTCCCGAGCGGTGGCGTCGGTATTTGCGGTCAGCCGGAGAATGCGCAGCGCAAGGGCCGGCATCGGTGGCAGGCGGTAAAGTTTCTGGAGTTTGTCGGCTACTTCCTCCAGGGTCAGCGCCTCACGATTACCGTTGCCCGGCCCGCGGATAACCAGATGGCCCTCCCTGGCGCCAGCGAGGGCGAGCATGAGGGACCGACCATCCATCTCCACCAGCGAGTGACCGGTGCCGCTGGAGAAAAACACCCGCCTGGCCCTGGCGACATCGTCATCCACCACCACCGGAAGCTCATAAGCCTGGCCAATGGGTGGTGTGAACCCCGGGTCGCAGTCCCCGAACAGGCGCAGGGTCTGGCGGGCAGTCAGGGGCTGCAATCGGCGACCGGTCAACTGGTAGACCGCATCCGGGTCAAGAGTGCTGTCAAACTTGTGGACAGCCATCACCACACCGCCGATATCAACCAGCAGTGTTGCCTGGATAAAATCGGCCTGGGGGAGTCCCGAGGCAATAACCGCTGAATCCAGGCTGGTTACCTGATCCATCGGCAACTCCTGAAAATCAATACCCTTGCGGGCCAGAAAACGCGCCAATCGTGCAGCCAATGCCACAACCTACTCCTGTTATCCAGCGTCGGTGGCCGGGCTACCCGGCCTCTTTTTTCCAGCACTTTTAGCCGGTGTTGCGCATGCCCGCCGAGATGCCCGCCATCGTGACTTTCAGGGCACGCTCCACCAGCTCCGGCACCTCGCCCTTGCCTTCGCCCTCCCGGTCACGCCGGAGCAACTCGGCCTGCAGGTAATGCAAAGGGTCCGTGTAGGGATTACGCACCCGCATGGAGTGAGCGAACACTGGTTCACCTTCCAGCAAGTCGCTCTGCTCCTTGAGCTCCAGAAGCCGATGAATGCAGCCCTGAAGCCGCATTCTCAGGCTTTCCCCGAGGGCCTTGAGCTTGTCATCGTCCAGTAACGTCTGCTCATAATAGCTGGCGATGCGCAAATCTGCCTTGGCCAGCACCATCTCCAGCATATCCACATAGGTTCGAAAGAAAGGCCAGCCATGCATCATATCCCTGAGGACCGGGAGCCGGTTATCCCGAGCCGCCTCTTCCAGTGCCACATCACTGCCAAGCCAGCTGGGCAGCATCAGTCGCATCTGGGTCCAGGCGAAAATCCAGGGAATGGCCCGCAGGCTTTCCACGCCGCCGGTCGCCTTTCTTCGCGCCGGCCGGCTTCCGAGGGCCAGTTTTCCCAACGCCTGCTCCGGCGTTACCTGGCGAAAATAAGGCACAAAGTCCGGATTGTCGCGGACCAGGTCCCGATAAGCCTTCAGGGACCGCTCCGTGAGCCAGTCCATGGTTTCCCGCCAGTTGTCCTCCGGCTTCGGTGGCGGTGCCAGGGTCGCTTCAATGACCGCCGTGGTGTAGAGCGTCAGGCTCTGCACCGCCAGCCTGGGCAAACCGAACTTGAAACGGATCATTTCACCCTGCTCGGTAATCCGGAAACTGCCGTTTACCGAACCCGGCGGCTGGGACAGGATGGCCCGGTTGGCCGGGCCACCACCACGGCCCACGGTGCCGCCACGGCCGTGAAACAGGGTGAGGTGCACACCATACTGGCTTGCAACGTGGGTGAGCTTTTCCTGGGCCTGATACTGCGCCCAGGCGGCCATGAGCTGGCCGGCATCCTTGGAGGAGTCGGAATAACCAATCATGACTTCCTGGCGTCCCTGGCAGTACTCCCGATACCACTCCACCTCATACAGGGCGGCCATACTCTCAGGAGCACCACGCAGGTCGTCCAGGGTTTCAAACAGGGGCGCCACCCGCATCGGGTACTTCATTCCCGATTCCCGCAGCAGAAGAATGACGCTGAGCACATCGGAAGGCTTGCTGGCCATGGAAATCACATAGGAACCCAGAGCCTGCGGCGTTTGCTGGGCCACAACTTCACAGGTGGCAAGCACCTCCCCAACCGACTCCGAGGGTTCCCAGTTGCGGGGTACCAGTGGTCGCCGACCCTGGAGTTCCTGCACCAGAAACGACTGGCGCTTTTGTTCTGGCCAGGAAAGGTAATCTCCCAAACCAACATAATCCACCATTTCTGCAACGGCTTCGGCGTGACGGCTCGCTTCCTGGCGAATATCCAGCCGAATCAGTGGCAGGCCGAAGGTGTGGGCCCGGCGAATGGTGTCCAGCAGCGGGCCGTTGGCAATCGTCTCCAGGCCGCAATTAACCAGAGACCGGTAACAAAGCTCCAGGGGCCCGGTAAAGTCCTCGTTCTCGAACAGAATACCGGTGGCATCTGCCGGTTCACCGTTAATGCTCGCCTCGGCCCAGTCGCGGGTTTTAATCAGCCTGTCACGGAGTTCGGCGAGGACATGGCGATAGGGCTCCCGGGAATCACCGGCAACGGCCTTGAGTTCATCACTCGCCTGCCACATCGACAGCTCGGCTCTCAATGCCTGGATATCCCGCAGGTAAAGATCCGCCGCCATCCAGCGGCCCAGCAGGAAAACCTTGCGGGTCACTTTATGGGTGACGTTGGGATTGCCATCGCGGTCCCCCCCCATCCAGGACGCAATCCGGATAGGAGACGCCTGCAAGGGCAGCCCTCTACCCGTGGCCCCCTGCAACGAAGCGTCGAGACTTCTCAGAAACTGTGGTAACGCCTGCCAGAGGCTATTCTCGATCACCGCAAAACCCCACTTGGCTTCATCCACGGCCGTTGGCCGCTCATGGCGAATCTCGTCGGTATGCCAGGCTTCCGTAACCAGCTGGGACAGGCGGCTGGTAATTTCCTCCCTCTCCGCGGGCATCAGGTCGTCATGATCCAGCCTCGCCAGGCAATCCGACATTTCGTCGTATTTCATAATCAGTGTGCGGCGGGCCACTTCGGTGGGGTGAGCGGTCAGCACAAACTCGATCCGCAGATCGGCCACCCGCTGGTGGAGCTCCTCCGGGCTGACACCTCCGGTTTTCAGCCGATCAAAGACCTCACCCAGGGATTCAACCATCAGATCAGACTGACGCCCCTGTTTGCGCCTTATGCCATGGTGCTGCTCGGCCAGGTTGGCGAGGTTGAGAAACTGGTTGAAGGCCCGGGTGACCGGCAGGAGTTCGTCATCCCGCAGCTTACCCAGCAAGCTCACCAGCCGCTGGCCGGACCCGCTTTCCTGAAGGCGATCCGCTTTTGCGGCGGCCCGGATTTCCTCGATCAGCTCATAACAATCCTGCCCGGGGTGTCGTCGTATACTCTGGCCCAGCAGCTCGCCCAACATTCGCACGTTTTCTCGGAGATCGGGATGTAGCTCGGTCACATTGGCATCCTTTTGAATTGACGGAGGCAAAGTAAACTTACGATACTAAGGAACAGTCGAGAAAGTCTATTGGCAATTCAAGCCTGTAGCTGCAAGGAGTCATCATGAAGGTTACTGATCTGCCCAAACACTGGGAAACGCAAAAAATACCCGTGGAACGCACCCACGACTACAACCTGCGCCTGCCACTGGAAGATGCCGCACGAGTAGCCGCACTAGCCGAGCTTTACCCGGACCGTAGCGAGAGCGACATCCTGAACGACATGATTGGCGCGGCCCTGGACGATCTGGTTCGCCAGAGCCCTCTGAAAGACAAACTGGAAGGGAAGGAAAAGTAAGTAACGACGGGCAATGTGCTGCCCGTCAGGCTACTGATTCCAGCTGACGGGCCTTGATGCGCTGAATGTGCTTCTGGCTGAGGCTGACAAACTTCGGAGTCAGGCCCTGATCTTCGTAGATCTCAAAACCGTCCTCGTCATAAGCCACCACCCGGGTTCCCTGAACGTAGGGAAAACTGGTTTCCATCTCGTCCAGTGCCGCGGAAATCAGGTCCCGCATCAGGTCCTGGGGCGACTTCATTGGATAAAGCGCTGCGAGCTTTTCGAGGCGCTTGTGATGCTGGTCAGATAACGCCATGAAATAGGCGTCCCGGGTAAGCCGACCACGAGCATGCTTGTCCCAGTAGTTGACCAGATCTTTGATTTTCATGGTGCCTTCACTCCTGCATCTTATTCATGGCGCACGGCGCACAAAATCAGTGCCTCCGCTACCGGAAGTGTAGACGAAGCCGTCGGTCCGGGGGCGAGAAAATTGGTAACGGATTGTACTTACCGATCCGCCCTGTTCAGTCCTCTCTTCCTCCCCGCTCCACACCTTTGACCGCCTTCCAGACGGCATCCAGCGCCTCCAGTGATTCTTCGTCCATGTCGCGGCCCTCACGCTCAAGCACTTTTTCAATTGCCCGGAAGCGGGCAACGAACTTGTGGTTGGTCCGATTGAGAGCCTGCTCGGGATTAACCTTCATGAACCGTGCCAGGTTCACACAGACAAACAGGAGATCGCCCAGCTCATCCTCAACGGCGTCCGGATCACCAGCGCCGGTTTGCGCCGCTTCCCAGGCTTCCTTGAGCTCGTCAATTTCCTCATGGAGCTTGTCGAACACGGGGGCGATATCCGGCCAGTCAAAGCCGTGGCGCGCCGCCCGTTTCTGGAGCTTTTCAGCCCGGGCCATGGCCGGCAGGGTGCGGGCAATGCCATCAAGCCGGCTTTCCGGTGCGCCGGCATCCGGTGCCGGCTTCAGTGCCCGCTCCTCGGCCTTGATGCGCTCCCAGCTTTCCTTGATCCAGGCCTCATCCGGCCGGTTGTCCGGATCGATTCGACTGTCCAGGGTTCCTTCCGGAAAAACATGTGGATGCCGGCGCACCAGTTTCCGGACCAGGTGATGAACCACACCATCAAAATCGAAATGCCCGTCTTCCCGGCCAATCTGGGCGTAGAAGATCACCTGGAACAGCAGGTCACCCAATTCATCCTTCAGATGCGGGTAATCCTCGCGCTCAATCGCATCGGCGACTTCATAGGCCTCCTCAAGGGTATGAGGCACAATGGTCCTGTAGGTTTGCCGGGTATCCCATGGGCAACCTGTCTCCGGGTCCCGGAGCCGGGCCATGAGGGTTTTAAGGTCATCAATGGTGTAGCTCATCCGCGCTTACGCCTTACATCAATGATATTGGGCAGGTTCCGGATCTGCGCCAGCAATCGCGCCAGTTGTTCCAGACTGGAGATCTCCACGGTTACGGTCATTGTGGCCGTATTCTCGTCCTTGTTGCTTAGGGTGTTTAACGCAAGAACATCACTCCTGGACGAGGACAGCACCTGGGTGATGTCCCTCAACAGACCCGAGCGGTCATAGGCTTCGATCTCGATATCAACCGGATAGACCGCCGCCGGCCGGCCTCCCCAGCTCACCTCAATGATCCGGTTCGGCTCAAACTCACGCAGGTTCAGGAAAGTCAGGCAGTCCTGACGATGAACCGTCACGCCCCGACCTACCGTGATATAACCGCCAATCTCGTCACCTGGCAGGGGTTTGCAGCACTTTGCCACCTGAGTCTTGAGCTTGCCGACACCCACGATCTGAATGTCAGATTCGGTATCGTAGGGCTTGCGCCGCTGGGTGCTGAGCTTGAGGTCCAGTTGCTCGGATTTCGGCTCCAGCATCTGCTGGGCCACGTTGGCCACATGGGTCGGGCGCAGATCGCCGGCACCAGTGGCGGCAAACATGTCCTCCGCACTGTGGTAGTTAACTTTCTCTGCCAGCTCGCCGAGATCCACATCATAAAGCGACAGGCGCCTGAATTCGTCCTCAAGGATGGCCCGGCCATCAATGATATTGCGGCCACGATCCTGTTGCTTGAACCAGTGCGTTACCTTGGCCCGGGCCCGGGAGGTCTGGATGTAGCCGAGGCTTGTGTTCAGCCAGTCCCGGCTGGGGGCCGGGTTGTTGGAGGTCAGGATGAACACCTGATCCCCGGTTTTCAGCGGATAGGTCAGCGGCACAATACGGCTGTTGACCCGCGCTCCCCGGCAGGCGTGGCCTATCTCGGTATGAACCCGATAGGCGAAATCCACCGGGGTCGCACCCTGGGGCAGATCCACCACATGGCCCTCGGGCGTGAAGACGTACACCCGGTCCGATGTCACATCGGATTTCAGGTGGTCCGCCAGCCCGGACAGGTCACCAAGCTCTTCCTGCCATTCAAGAACCTGGCGCAGCCAGTTGATCTTGGCATCGTAGCCGGTGGACTTGTTGCTTTTGTCCGTGCCCTTGTACAACCAATGGGCACACACACCCAGTTCCGCCTCCTCGTGCATCTTGTGGGTACGGATCTGGACTTCCACGACCTTGCCTTCCGGCCCGATCACCGCCGTGTGCAGCGACTGGTAACCGTTTTCCTTGGGATTGGCAATATAGTCATCGAACTCGTTGGGGATATGACGCCACAGGGTATGAACGATCCCGAGCGCGGCATAGCAATCCCGCACTTCCGGCACCAGGATTCGGACAGCACGCACGTCGTACACCTGGGAAAAGTCGATACCCTTGCGCCGCATTTTCCGCCAGATGCTGTAGATATGCTTGGCCCGGCCCGAGAGTTCTCCCTCAATGCCGAACGCTTTGAGTTCTGTTTGCAGGGTCTCGAGCACCCGCCTGATGTAGCCCTCCCGATCAAGGCGCTTTTCATCAAGCAACCTGGCAATCTTTTTATAGGCGGACCCGTGCAGGTAGCGGAAGGACAGGTCCTCCAGCTCCCATTTGATGTGGCCTATGCCAAGACGGTGGGCAAGCGGAGCATAGATGTCGAACACTTCCCGGGCAACGCGCATGCGCTTCTCTTCGGTGCCATTCTTGACGGCCCGGATGGCGCAGGTCCGCTCCGCGAGCTTGATCAGGGCAACGCGCACGTCGTCGATCATGGTGACGAGCATCTTGCGAACGTTGTCCAGCTGGCCTTCACTCTGCCCCAGCACATTGCCCTTGAGCGGGTGATGAATGGAGGAAATCGCCGCCATTTGCTGAACGCCATTGATCAGGGCGGCGACCTCATCGCCAAATTCCTTGCGGATATCTGCAAGCGGAACCCGCTCCTCACGAACAGCTCGATACAGAATCGCGGCCACCAGGCTGGACTGGTCCAGATGCAGCTCCGCCAGCACCTGGGCCATTTCAATACCGATACGGAAACTGCTGGAGCCGGGCGCCCACAGGCGATCTTCCCGGAACGCCTGCAGATCAATCTCAGCCGCCTTTTCGCAGGCTCGCCGGAACTGGTCAACGTCGTCCAGATGTGTTTGCGAGGCAATCTGGCGCACCCAGCCCTCAATGTCTACCTGGCCGTCGCCGGTCATTGCGTAGTCTTCGCGAACTTTTACCATAACAGTCTTGTTGTTCCTGATGGTTCACGCAGCCATCCCTGACTGGCCACGACATCTTCAGCGGGAATCCCGTTCGAACAGTGCGATGGATTCCACATGGGTGGTGTGGGGAAACATGTCCATCACACCCGCGCGCACAAGACGATAGCCGTTGCCCACCATCACCCCCGCGTCCCGCGCCAGGGTGGCCGGATTGCAGGACACATAGACAATCCTCCGGGCCCCGAATGCCGTCAGGTACGTACAGATTTCCCCGGCACCGGAACGGGGCGGATCAATCAGGATCTTGTCGAACCCTTCCTTTGCCCAGCTTTGTCCCGTGAAATCCCCATGCAGATCGGCGCCATGAAAAGCGACATTATCCAGACCGTTTAGTTCCGCGTTTTCCCGGCCACGGGCGACCATGGTCTCATCGCCTTCCACGCCAACAACCTGCCCCCCCTTCCTGGCCAGCGGCAGGGTAAAGTTGCCAAGACCGCAGAACAGATCCAGCACCCGCTCCTCTGGCTGCACATCCAGCCACTCGACAGCCCTGTGTACCATCGCCCGGTTGATGCCTGCATTGACCTGGGTAAAGTCCATGGGATGAAATTTCATGGTCAGTTTGAATTCTTCCAGCCGGTAGCTCAGACGTTCGTCATCCCGGCCAGCAGATTCAGGCCAGATCCGGTGCACGGTATCCGGCCCCTTGGGTTGCAGGTAAATATGCAAATCGTGGGCCTGACCAAAGGCAATGAGTTTTTCCCGGTCACCCGCCGAGAGCTCATCCATGTTTCGGAAAACCATCACAGCCACATCATCACCACAGGCCACTTCCACCTGGGCAATCCGGTTGTAGGCGTCCAGGTCGTGGAGCATGTCGCGCAGTGGCAGCACCCGCTCTCCAATGCGCGGATCCAGCACTGCGCAGCGATCAATGTCGGTCAGGAAGCTGTTGCGCTTCTCCCGGAAACCCACCAGAACGGATTCCCGGGCCTTCACGTAACGGACCCCAAGGCGCGCCTTACGGCGATAACCCAGGCTGCTTTCCGAGCGCAGGGGTTCGATCCACTCTTCGGGTTCAATGCCCCCGAAGTGGGCAAAATGTTCACGCAGGGTATCTTCCTTGAACCGGATCTGGGCGTCGCCACTCATGTGCTGAAGGCTGCAGCCGCCGCACAGGTCGGCGAACTCGCAGGGCGGTGCCTGGCGCTCCGGCGCAGCTTCCAATACCTGTTCGACGCGCAGTTCATCAAATTTGCTGCGACTGGACACCACTTTGGCACTCACCGTCTCTCCGGGCAGGGCGCCATCCACAAACTGGATTTTGCCGTCCCGACGGGCGATCCCCCGGCCGTCGTGGCTCAGGGATTCAATGCCACAGCGCACAGGCTCTTTGGGAAGAGCCTTCCTGCGTCGTCTGCTCATATTCGGGTCTCTTGGTATAAACGGATTCAGGCGCCGGGAAACACGCCGGTCGACAGGTAGCGATCACCGCGATCACAGATAATGGCTACGATGATGGCGTTTTCAACCTGCTGTGACAGTTTCAGAGCGGCGGCAATGGACCCGCCCGAGGATACCCCGCAAAAGATACCCTCTTCGGAGGCCAGGGCCCGCATGGTGGTCTCGGCTTCTTCCTGCCCGATGTCCAGCACCTGGTCCACCCGGGTGGCATCGTAGATTTTTGGCAGGTAGGCCTCGGGCCAGCGCCGGATTCCGGGGATCGAGGCGCCCTCTTTCGGCTGCAGACCGATAATGCGGATATCAGGGTTGCGCTCCTTGAGATACCGGGAAACGCCCATGATGGTGCCAGTGGTGCCCATGGAGCTGACAAAGTGCGTGACACGCCCTTCGGTCTGCTCCCAGATTTCGGGTCCGGTCGTGCGGTAATGCGCCAGTGGATTATCCTGGTTACTGAACTGGTCCAGCACCTTGCCCCTGCCCTCGGCCTCCATCCTGAGGGCCAGGTCCCGGGCGGCTTCCATGCCCTCTTCTCTGGTAACCGTGACAATCTCCGCGCCATAGGCCCGCATGGAGGCCCGGCGCTCCTCACTCATGTTGGCCGGCATGATCAGTACCATACGATAGCCCTTGATCGCGGCCGCCATGGCAAGGGCTATGCCGGTATTGCCACTGGTCGCCTCAATCAGAGTATCACCCGGCTTGATTTCACCACGGCGCTCGGCCCCCTGGATCATACTGATGGCCGGGCGATCCTTTACCGATCCGGCGGGGTTGTTACCCTCCAGCTTGGCCAGAACGATGTTACTGGTCTCACCGGGGAGACGTTGCAGGCGAACCAGAGGAGTGCGCCCGACATAATCTTCAATGGTGGGAAAATGCATACGATAACCCTGTGGTACACTTTTGGCTTCGCATGATACGCGCTATTGCTCCGGTCTCCCAATACAGCTTCTTGCTATATCCATGACCGGTGGCTATATCCGCCACGGGATTTTCCGGTGCTGTCGGGACTGATACCACAGTTATCCGCGTCCGGATGATCTATTCTTAACATGGACGTTTTCCGTACGTGCGTGCGGAAAAAGGCAAATTCAGGAACACGGTATGCGACGTTGGGGCATTCGCAAGAAAGTTTTGGTGGTAACCCTGGTTCCCACCCTTCTGACCACCCTGATGCTGGGGCTGTTTTTCACTTACAGCTGGGTCAGCAATATTGAGAGTCTGCTCAGGGACCGGGGTGAATCTCTGTCACGCCAGTTGGCGGCAGGGTCGGAGTACGGTTTGTTTACCGCTAACCGGAGTCTGCTCAGCAGCCTCTCCAATGCCCTTCTCGAAGAACAGGATGTCCGCTCAATCACTTTCTTTGGCAGCGACGGCTCACAACTGCTGCATACCGGGCCTGGCAGTTCCGATACCGTGAAAAGCGAAGAGCTGACCGCCGAACATGCCACACGAATTTCCCGGGAGAACAGCACCCGCTTTATTACCCCCGTCTTCCTTCAGGACCTGATGATTGAGAGCATGATGGACCCGGATGCCCGCCAATCCGTGTCCGGACTGCGGGAGCCCCTGGGCTGGGTTGTCGTGGAGATGTCCCACGTCCGCACCGAAAAGGAGACCTACAAGGCTCTGCTGATCTCCCTGCTGCTGGTTCTGGGCGGCGTCATTCTCAGTATGGCGATTGCCCTGAGACTCAGCCGGGCCTTCACCAATCCGGTGTTTGAACTGAATGCAGCCGTTGCCAGGCTCAAGGAAGGAAAGCTGGACACCCGTATCCATACCGGCGCCGGCCCTGAATTCGAGCAGCTCGAATCCGGGCTCAATGCCATGGCTGAGGAGCTGAGCAAAGCCCAGGCCGAGATGCAACAGAATGTCGATCAGGCTACCGGAGACCTGCGTGAGACCCTGGAAACCATCGAGATCCAGAATATTGAACTGGACTTCGCACGGAAGGAGGCTCTGGAAGCCAGCCGGATCAAGTCGGAATTCCTGGCCAATATGTCCCATGAAATCCGCACCCCGCTCAATGGCATTATCGGCTTCACCGAACTGTTGCTGAAAGGCGCGCTGCCAAGACAGCAGAGGGACCACCTGAGCACCATCCGCAAGTCCTCTGAAATACTGCTCACCATCATCAATGACATTCTGGATTTCTCCAAGATCGAGGCCGGCAAACTGATACTCGACCGTGTACCCTTCCAGTTAAGGGACATTGTGGAAGATGTCATGGTCATGCTCGCGCCCGCGGCTCACGCCAAAAACCTGGACCTGGTGCCTCTGGTCTACAACGATGTGCCGGACAACATCATGGGCGATCCGTTGCGGGTCAAACAGGTCATCACCAACCTGGTCAATAATGCCATCAAGTTTACCCAGACGGGTGAAGTGGTGCTCCGCGCGAGCCTGGAAGAAGAAGAGAAAGACACCAATCGGGTCACCCTCCGCCTGAGCATTTCCGATTCCGGCGTGGGCCTTTCCCGGGCCCAGCAGCAATCCCTGTTCAATGCCTTCAGTCAGGCAGACGCGTCCACGGCCCGCCAGTATGGCGGTACCGGTCTGGGCCTTGCCATCTCCAAACGACTGGTGGAGGAGATGGGCGGCAAGATCGGCCTTGAGAGCGAACTGGGCAAGGGCTCAACCTTCTGGTTTACCCTGACTCCGGAGCTCGCCACCAGCGGCGAGGCCGTCGCACCAAGGGATGCCCTGAAAGGCGAGCGGGTTATCTATCTGGAGCAACAGCAGACCACGGGCCTGGCAGTAGAACACCTGTTACGGGACTGGGGCATGGTGGTTGACCGTGTGGAAACCCCCGGCGCCCTGCAGGAGCAGGTCAGGGAAGCCCAGAAAAGCCAGGCCGGTTATGCCGCAGCCATCATTGGCATTACCCGCCATCTGCTCAATTCCAGCCAGTACTGCGGGCTCGTGCGCACCCTGGAAATTGAACGGGATTGCCGGACCCTGCTACTGACACCAACACTCGAAAGCCATGACACCCCGCTCTCCGGGCTGGCCAGCAGCCACCTGACCAAACCGGTGTGCCGGGACGCCCTGTACGACGAGCTGTTGCTTCTGGTACATGGCATCCACTCGGCGGGACGCACTGCTGTGGAAGTTGAAACTGCCGGATATCCACTGTCCACTGGCAACGTGCCCAGGGTACTCGCCGTGGATGACAACGACGCCAACCTGAAACTGGTCCTTACCCTGCTTGAAGACTGCCAGCTCGAAGCCGAAGGGGCCTCCAGCGGATTTGAAGCCCTCAGCAAGGCCAGACAGAAACCCTTCGACCTGGTCTTCATGGACCTTCAGATGCCTGGCATGGATGGCGTGGAGACGACAGCCAGATTACGGGAGATGGATACCGGCAGCCACCGCACGCCGATCATTGCGCTCACAGCCCATGCCGACGAACAGCAAAGGCTGACCAGGCGGGGATTCGACGGCTACATGCCGAAACCCCTCAGCAGCACCCAGCTCACTGAAACCATTTACGAGTACACCGGCTATGTCTGCCCGAGCATGGCCGGCCCGGGGCGCCTCCGGATACCGGAAGTCCGGGACACCCGCCGCGCCCTACGCCCGTCAACGCGCCAGATGCAACAGGACTGTGTGAGTATTGATGAAAGCATTCAGTTGGCGGCCGGCAAAGCGGACCTGGCAGAAGAACTGTTCAGCATGCTGCTGGAACAGGTCCACGTTGATCTGGAGCGGGTATCGGAATTCTGGGTAAACCGGAGCATGGATGCACTGCTGGAATGTGTTCACAAGCTCCATGGCGCCACCCGCTACTGCGGTGTTCCGGAACTCCGGGCCGCAGCCAGCCGGCTGGAGACCGCCATCAAGTGCTCCGCACCCGATCTGGAACACCGCAAAGACCAGTTGCTTTCCGCCATGGAGCGCCTGCAGATCTGGAGCGAACAGACCGACTGGCAGCAGCGGTTTCGCGAACGGCACCAGGCGGCCGGAATCTCTTGATCAGGCCCGGCCCCGGGCCTGATCAAGAATGGCTTTCATATCGCGGACGGCCTCTTTCAAGCCGGTGAAGACGGCCCGGGCGATAATGGCATGGCCAATATTCAGTTCGTTGATGCCCTGAATAGCCGCCACCCGCTCGGTGTTTTGATAATGCAGGCCATGGCCGGCATTCACAGTCAGCCCCTTCTTGCGCGCGTAGGCGGCGGCATCGGCGAGGGTCCTGAAGGCGGCATCCTCGGCCTCGGCAGTGCCGGCTTCGGCATATTCGCCGGTATGCAGCTCCACTACCGGGGCACCACAGCGAACCGCGGCATCAATCTGCGCCGGATCCGGATCAATAAACAGTGACACCTCGGCGCCAATCCGGGCGAGGCGTTCACAGGCCTTCGCCACCCTGGATTCCTGGCCATCGACATCGAGACCGCCCTCGGTGGTCAGTTCTTCCCGTTTTTCAGGCACCAGACACACGCACTCCGGCCGCACCTGCTCGGCAAACGCCAGCATGACATCGGTAACGGCCATTTCGAGGTTCATCTTGCTCTGCAGTACCTCTTTCAGGAGCAGTACGTCCCGGTCCTGGATATGGCGCCGATCTTCCCTCGGATGGATGGTGATGCCATCGGCACCCGCCTCCTCGGCCACCAGCGCTGCCTGCACCGGGTCTGGATACCGGGTCCCCCTCGCCTGCCGGAGGGTGGCAACGTGATCAATATTGACGCCAAGCAAAACTCTAGGATTCATGTGATTCTCCCCGAAGGTGAGTGAAAAGGCTGCGACTGTTCAGGGGCCGCCCCTGCAGAAGGTAGTCGGTGAGCACACGCATAACCCGCTTGGACACCCGGCGGCAGGCGCCGGATTCGAAATCCTCCCGGGCCAGGGCCAATAACACGTCCCCCGGCAGATTTTGCAGGCGTACGCCGGACGAGACCCCGGACACAATGCCCTGTTCCGGATCATAACAATACTGCTGACCGGCCTCGATGGATTGCCCCGTATCGGTGGCAATATCCCAGGCAAAGTCGTAGCCCAGGGCAGAAGCAAACGCCAGTTCGAACCGACGCAGCACCGGCTCGACATCGGTTGTGCCGGAGAGGCGGCCGATGGCATCGATATAGGCTGCAAACAGGGTCGGGTGTGGATCAGAAGCCGGAAGAACCCGCTGCAGCAGCTCATTCAGATAAAGTCCACTGTACAGGGAAATCGTCCGGCTCAACGCCGGGCCACTGCGTACATCAAGCTGGGTAAGAGTTTTCAGGTCACCCCGACCGACCCAGTTCATAACCAGCGGCCGGAATGGCTGGAGCTGGGCTTTCAGGGGGCTTTTGGCGCTGTTGGCGCCCTTGGCGATCACGGTCATACGGCCGTGATTCAGGGTGAACACATCAACCATGAGGCTGGTTTCCCGCCATGGGCGGCGATGAAGGACATAGGCGGGCTCCTGCAACTCAGGCCCTGTCATACCCGCCTCAGAGGTCGTTCATGCCCAGGCTCTTGAGGGCCCGGTCGCTGTCTGCCCAGCCACGCTTTACCTTCACCCAGAGCCGTAGCATGATTTTGCTGTCAAACATGCGCTCCATATCGACACGCGCCTCCTGGCCGATACGGCGCATCCGCTCGCCCCTGTCGCCGATCATGATCTTTTTCTGCCCTTCACGTTCTACCAGGACAAGCGCAGAGATGTGAAGAGTCTTCCCCTCGCGCCGGAACGCCTCAATCTCTACCGCCACTGAGTACGGCAGCTCCGCGCCCAGTTGGCGGGTGATCTTTTCCCGGACAATTTCCGAGGCAAGAAAGCGCTCGCTGCGATCAGTGATCTGGTCATCGCCATAGAAATGGATACTCTCCGGCAGGTAACGGCCGACGGCTTCTTCCAGAGGCTGAAGATTGATCTCTTTCAGGGCTGAAAGTGGAATAATCTCTGCGAACTCGCGCTTTTTCGAGACCATATCCAGGTGTGGCAACAGGCTTTCCCGCTTCTCGATCTTGTCGACCTTGTTGACCGCCAGGATAACCGGGCATTTCAGCTTGTCGAGTTTCTCCAGCACCAGCTCATCGGCGGTGGTCCAGGCCAGCTGATCCACCACGAACACCACAACATCCACGTCAATCAATGCCGACGTGGCTGCCTTGTTCATATAGCGGTTCAGGGCCCTGGGTTCCTCTTCATGCATGCCCGGCGTATCCACGTAAATCGCCTGGACTGACCCCACGGTCTTGATGCCGAGCACCTGATGCCGGGTGGTCTGGGGCTTGCGGGAGGTAATGCTCAGTTTCTGCCCGAGAAGATGATTCAGCAACGTGGATTTACCCACGTTCGGACGACCGACGATGGCCACAAAACCGCAGCGACTGTCCGGGTTCTCCGGACGGGTGATATCGTTCATTACTGGTCCTCCACGCCCAGTTCTTTCAGGGCGTTACGGGCTGCCTGCTGCTCCGCCACGCGGCGGCTGCTGCCGGTCCCGGTGGTTTTTCGGTCCAGCGAAGGCAGCGCACAGGATACGTGAAAGGTCTGGTTGTGGGCTTCGCCGTCCACTGAAAGCACATCGTACCGCGGCAGCGGAAACTGCCGGGACTGAAGGTACTCCTGCAGACGGGTTTTCGGGTCTTTCTGGGTGTCCTGGAGATCCAGTTTGTCCAGGCGGTGCTCGAACCAGCGCAGCACCTGCTCACGGCAGGTGTGGAAATCGCTGTCCAGATAGATGGCACCAATGATGGATTCCACCGTATCGGCCAGAATGGACTCTCTCCGGAATCCCCCGCTTTTCAGTTCCCCGGACCCCAGACGCAGGTAATTGCCGAGCTGGAACTCCCGGCCGATTTCCGCCAGCGTGACACCTTTGACCATGCGGGCACGAAGCCGGCTCAGTTGCCCTTCCCGGGCTTTTTCAAAATGGAGGAACAGGTATTCGGCAATGACCATGTTGACAATGGAATCACCGAGGAACTCAAGGCGCTCGTTATTCTGGTTTCCGTAACTCCGGTGGGTAAGCGCCAGCAAAAGCCGCTCCGGCGATTGGAACTGATAGCCGATGCGGCGCTGCAACTGATCCAGATCCGGTTGTGAACTCACTTGCCCTTCATCTCATATTCATGCTTGAAGTGAACGACGGTATCCACGTTACTGAACAGGTTGTTGCGCACTTCGTAATCAACATTGATAATAACGAGCTCACCGTTTTTCTCGACGGTGATATTCTTGGCATCAAAGCCCCGGACATTGTTCACACTCAGGCGCTTGTTAATCAGCGTGCGAACCTGGGCAACCCCCATCTCCGACAGGCCCTCGGTACCATCAAGGCTTTCCAGCGCTTCCTGAATGGTCATGTCGTCCAGGTAAATGGGACCGAGCTTGATCACCAGGGTCAGCAAACCACCGAAAAACAGCACCACGACCATCATCGTCAATGCCGAGGCACCTCTTTGACGGCCCATGCCGGAAAGATTGTTTTTCTTCATTATGCCTGCACTCCAGATAGTCCGAGTTACTCGATTCCGCCCACACGATCAAAGGATGGCAGGCTGGTCAGGGATTTCCAGTGCATCCAGATGGCAAAGGCCTTGCCGACGACCAGCTCGTCAGGAACCATGCCCCAGTAGCGGCTGTCGTTGCTGTTATCGCGATTATCGCCCATGACGAAATAGTGGCCCTCGGGCACCTGCCATTCCCCTTCACCGCTCTCACCGACGCGGCCCAGGGTCAGGTAGATGTCGTGTTCAACCTCGCCCAGATCTTCCCGGCGCAACTCCACGGGCGGCAGTCTTGCGACAAACCGGGTCTGCACAAGCTCGCCATTGATAAATAGCTGCTTGTCTTTGTAACGAATACGGTCACCTGGCTCACCTATGACCCGCTTTATGTAGTTGGTCTCACCATCTTTCGGGTACTTGAACACCATGACATCGCCCCGCCGGGGATCGTCAACGGTAAGCACTTTGGTGCCCGAGACGGGCAACCGAAGCCCGTAGGCGTATTTGTTCACCAGAATAAAATCCCCGACCTCAAGCGTTGGTAGCATGGAGCCGGACGGAATCTGGAACGGCTCCACCAGAAAGGACCGAAGTACCAGCACAATCGCCAGCACCGGAAAAAAGGAGCGGCTGAGATCAACCAGGTAGGGTTCTTTGGGCTCTTCGTTCTCGACGGCTGGGCCGCCTGCGGCATTGCCGTTGGCACGAAAACCGGCGAGGCGACGCTGCCGAAGAAACAGCTTGTCCGCCAGCCAGATCAGACCCGTTGCAAAGGTCAGTACCACCAGTACCAGGGGAAAATCGATATCCATTCAGGAGGCCTTTTAGTTATCCACTTTCAGTACGGCAAGAAACGCTTCCTGAGGCACCTCGACATTACCCAGCTGCTTCATACGCTTTTTACCTTCCTTCTGCTTCTGCAGCAGTTTCTTCTTCCGGCTGACGTCGCCGCCATAACACTTGGCGGTTACATTCTTGCGCAGCGCCTTCACCGTAACCCGCGACACCACCTGGTTTCCAATGGCGGCCTGAATGGCAATATCAAACATCTGCCGCGGAATCAGCTCCTTCATCTTCTCGATCAATTGACGCCCCTTGCGATGCGCCTGTTCCTTGTGAACAATCAGTGCCAGCGCATCCACGCGCTCACCGTTGATCAGCACATCCAGCCGCACCAGATTGGCTTCCTGGAAACGGGTAAAATGGTAATCCAGTGACGCAAAACCACGGCTGGCGGACTTGATCCGGTCGAAGAAATCCATCACCACTTCCGCCATGGGCAGCTCGTAGGTCAGTTGAACCTGGGTCGACATGAAGTGCATGTTCTTCTGGACGCCCCGCTTCTCCTCACACAGGGCAATCACGTTACCGAGGTGCTCCTGGGGCACCAGAATGTTCGCCTCCACCATTGGCTCTCGCATTTCTTCAATGGAACCAATATCCGGAAGGCTTGAGGGGTTGTCCACCGACAGGATCTCACCCCGTTTGGTAACTACCTCATAGATCACCGTGGGGGCGGTGGTAATCAGATCGATATCGTATTCCCGTTCCAGCCGCTCCTGGACGATTTCCATGTGCAACATACCGAGAAAACCGCACCGGAAACCAAAACCGAGGGCGTCTGAGCTCTCTGGCTCGAAGAACAGGGAAGCGTCATTCAGGGTCAGTTTCTCCAGCGCATCCCGGAAATCGTTGTAGTCGTCTGCACTCACCGGGAACAGACCGGCGTATACCTGCGGCCTGACCTTCTTGAAACCGGGCAGCATGGGCGTTTCGGCAGCGAATTTCTGGTGCACGATGGTGTCGCCGACCGGCGCTCCATGAATATCCTTGATACCGGCAACGACAAAGCCGACATCGCCGGCTTCCAGCACGTCGGTATCGGTTGGCTTGGGATTGAATATCCCGACCTTGTCCGCGTTCCAGGCCTTGCCGGTGGATTTGATAACAATCCGGTCGCCCTTTTTCAGGGTTCCTTCGGTCACCCGTACAAGGGATACCACACCCAGGTAATTATCGAACCACGAATCAATGATCAACGCTTGCAGAGGCGCGCCACGATCACCTTTGGGGGGCGGAATCTTTTGGATCAGGTCTTCCAGCACATCTTCAACGCCCATGCCGCTTTTGGCGCTGCAACGTACTGCCCCCGATGCCTCGATACCAATGATGTCTTCAATTTCCGCAGCCACCCGCTCCGGCTCGGCCTGGGGCAGATCCATTTTGTTCAGGACCGGCACCACTTCCAGCCCCTGTTCAATGGCGGTATAGCAGTTGGCCACCGACTGGGCTTCCACACCCTGCCCGGCGTCCACCACCAGCAATGCCCCTTCGCAGGCGTACAGCGAGCGCGACACTTCGTAGGAAAAATCCACATGCCCCGGGGTGTCAATGAAATTCAGCTTGTATTCCTGGCCATCCCGGGCCGTGTAATTGAGCGTGACACTCTGGGCCTTGATGGTAATCCCTCGCTCACGCTCAAGATCCATGGAATCCAGGACCTGTTCAGCCATTTCACGGTCAGTCAGGCCACCACAGATCTGGATAAAACGATCTGCAAGCGTGGATTTACCATGGTCAATGTGCGCGATAATGGAAAAGTTACGAATTCGGCTCAGTTCAGTCACAGACAATGAATACTCAGTTAAGACGAAGGATTGAGCCCGGAAGAGCCGCTACCCGGATCCGGGAACCGCGTGATTTTACCGGTTACCGGCCGCCATTGCCATGACCAGGAAATCAGCGGCCTTTCGCACTGCCGGATAAGGAAGCCAATGAGGGCGTCCAGGCATTACCAGATTCCAACAGCTTACTGAGGGAGAGCTCCTGCCTTTTCATCATGGGTCCTTATCCGTTCCATGGCCGTTCATTTTTATTGATGACAGCGGGTATAACGAAAGCCCCCGGGGCGTGCCGTTTTCAACGCATCCGGGGGCTTCCAGAGACTGCCTGGTGTTCAGTGCCTCAGGGTCAGGGCTTCATCACCAGGTACAGCGCGCGACCCTGCCGCACCACCCTCACCGACACTGCCTTGTTGTCAGGCAGTGCCCGGACCACCTCACGAAAATCTGCAACGGAGGCAACCTTCCTGCGGTTGATTTCAGTAATTACGTCTCTCGGTCGGATACCGGCTTCATAAGCGGCGCCACGGGCGACATCGGCAACAATCACCCCACCGTCAACACCGAGGGAATCGGCAAGATCCGCGGGCAGAGGCTCCACCATAATACCCAGAGGTGCGGAGGAGGGGCCGCCACTGCCATCCGAAGGAGCTGCCGCCTGCCGGCTTCCGTCCTCGGGCAGTTGGCCGATTTCGACACCCAGTTCAATGACTTCTCCACCACGGAGCACCCTGAGACTGGCCGTTTCACCGACCGGGGTGCGCCCTACCATTGGCGGCAGGTCCGAGGAGAGCTCAACGGGTTCACCGTCGTAACTGAGCACGATATCGCCCGCCTGCAGGCCCGCCTGTTGCGCCGGTGAGCCTGCCATGACTTCGGCAATCAGTGCGCCTCTTGGCCGTTCAAGGCCAAAGGATTCCGCCAGATCACGATTCACTTCCTGGATCAATACACCCAGCCAGCCACGGGAAACAACGCCCTTATCGCGCAACTGGCGGAAAACGTTCATGGCATCGTCAATGGGGATGGCAAAAGAGACACCCATAAAACCACCGGAGCGGGTATAGATCTGGGAATTGATGCCGACCACTTCACCGTCCAGATTGAACAGGGGGCCGCCGGAATTACCCGGATTAATGGCAACGTCGGTCTGGATAAAGGGAACATAATTCTCAGACGGTAGTGAACGACCCAGAGCACTGACGATTCCTGCGGTCACCGTATAATCGAAACCGAACGGAGACCCGATGGCAAACACCCATTCACCGACTTTCAACTCCTTCGAGCGGCCGATTTTCACCACCGGCAAGTCCTCACCATTCTCGATTTTCAGTACCGCCATGTCGGAACGCGGATCGGTCCCCACCAGCGTTGCCGGCAGCTCCCTCCGGTCATTCAGGCGAACAATGATTTCATCGGCACCTTCAACCACATGGTTGTTGGTGAGAACGTAGCCATCCTCAGACACAATAAAACCGGAGCCCATGGACCGGCGAGGCTGGGAGTTCCCAGGAGCACCACCAAAGGGAGACTGGGGGCCGCGGAAAAAGTCCTGGAAAAATTCTGGCATCTGTTCGAGCTGGCGCTCATCAAAAGGCAGACCGCGCGCGTTGCCCGCCCTGGGTTCACTGGTCGTGCTTATATTGACCACAGCGCCCGCGTTGTCTTCAACAAGCTCGGTAAAATCGGGCAAACCCTGAGCCACCCCTGCCTGGCTCCAACCCGCCAGCACCATGACGGACAGTGCCAATAGCAGAATGACCAGTGCGCCGCCGGACTGAAAATTCCGGGAACGCTGGGCAACGTCTGTTGTTCTCGACATGTTGTACTCCCCCTGTGCAGCAAAGACCCTATGGTAGTTTTCGGGTCAGGACACCGAATTTCAACTTAAAAAACGGTAGGATTTATAGACAGTTTTCGGAGAAAATCCGGTTAACCCGAACCAACCTGGGCTCGCAGTCCGTTGTGCCAGAGCGCTGCAGTTTGCGCACAGCCACAAAACCCAGGGCCAGGCCACCTGCGGCGGCCAGCATGGCAGCACTGTCCTGCCCGCCAGACACATGGTGGCCAAGAACACTCGCCACCACCATCAGAACCAGCGGGATCGCATAGACCACCAGCGAGGCACCAAGCAGTGCCTGCTCATCAATCCCGATGGTGACCTCATCCCCGACCCGGGCATTCATTGTGTTCGCCACCAGAATCTGATTCGCCCGCCCCCCGGTTGCGGCTGCCAGCACTTTCTGCCCGCAACCATTACGGGCAGTGCAGCTCTTACACGCGCTGGCGCGGATGGTCTGAACCCAGACGCGCCCCCCCTTCAGTGCAACAACTTTTCCCGTTTCCGTAATCACGATCCACCTGCACCGAGTGCCAGTGCGTTCTCGATCCGGACGGATTCGGCAACCTGGCGAGCGGTTTGTGGCGGCAGTTCACCGACAACCGTAACCAGGAATACCCTGCCCTTATCCCAGACCTTGTGCATATAGATTGTCGTGGCACCGATCCGGGAGGCACCGGTGGGCATGTTTACCGCACCCGCAGGCTCAACAAAGACCGAAAATGCCGCCAGGCCGTCAGAGAAAGCAACTGCCTGCCCCTTGCCGGAACGAGGAGCCGCAGCCGGCATGAAACCGTCCGGTCGCCAGCCAAGCTGCCAGCCATCCATGCGCTGAACGGCCGATGCCTGGGGTGCCGGTTCCCCGAGCGTCCTGGAAATTTCACGGCCACGGGTGCGAATTTCAAACTCACTGTCGGGGATATTTTCGCCGATCTGCAAACTGGTGAACTGGAAATGCTCCAGAACCTCACCCCTGGCATTGCGCACATGACTCTTTACCAGCAGCCCCGTCGACTTCTCCAGCCACAACCGGTAACTGTAGCGGTAGGGATCTTTCGCACTGAGGGCTACTGTCACCACATCGTAACCCGCTACCCGGTCCCCACCCTTCATTTCAGCACGATACCAGCGGCTCACCGGCACCAACTGGCTGGTAAACGCCTCGGCGAAAGGACCGGATGGAATGACCTGATCAAGTTTGATGCGCCCCCTTTCGGGAAGTACGCAGACCACGTTCATTCCCTTGCGGACGATTTCGCCGCTGCCGCCATCCTGCAGAACCAAGCGCTCCTCGACAACACCCTCATTGTAACGGTGCGCAATCTGCATTGAATGTACGCGATCACCCCGGGCGTACACGAAAACGCCGCGGTAGGACGTCATGTTCAGAGCCGGACCGAGGCGATTGAGCCAGGCCACTGCTTCCTCTTCTTCACCGGCAGCCACCGGCATTGGGCCGGCAAGCAGGACCACCAGGATCATCAGCAATGACAGTGCCCGATTCCGGGAAACAGCACTCAGGGCTTTGCGTATGATCACACTCACTCCAAGGGTCAGGGGTCAGTAACCGTTGCCATTGGCGCTGACCAGACGGGCATAGCCGACGGCTCCCCGACCGGCGCCGACACTGTTGTGCTGCGCATGTTCCAGCAGATAACGACTCATGTACTCCCACTGCTCATCATCCAGACCCTGCAGTGCAATCTCCCTGACCGGCTGATCCTGTGTCGACACCTCTGGCTCTGGCTCTGGCGCAGCCGCAGTCGCTGGCTGGAGAGGCCCGACATCAGAAGAATCCCAACCGGCACCAGCGCCAAAGCCAATGAGCAGCGCCGTGGCAACCATGGCTGCGGCAGGCCAGTGCCAGCGGCGAACATTCGTGTTCGGCCGCAGGACCCGGGACCGCGCCGAAGCGGACGTGCGACCATCGAGCAGTTCACGCACGGCAACACTGACATCCACTCCATGGGCCGGTGAGTGGCCATCATGCAGAAGATCCCGAACGTCCTGCCATCGCTGCCACTGGGCCCGGACCTCATCCTGGCTACCGTGTGACAACAGGCGACGCACCGACAGTTCGTCAGCTTCGTCGTCCATCATGGCGGACAGTGTTTCTCTGAGACGATCATCCATGGGATGCAACCTCAATTACGTGACCGAGTGGTTGAGCAACGGTCCGAGATGACGATCAACCGCATCCCGGGCCCTGAAAATCCGTGAACGCACGGTACCGATGGGGCACTCCAGTATCCCGGCAATATCGTCATAACTGAGGCCGTCATATTCCCGTAGCAAAAACGCCGAACGCAGTTCTTCCGGCAGCTGGGCAATGGCCTTGGTCAACTCCTCCTGGAGCTGTTCCCTCTGCAGTAGTCGTTCCGGTGAGGCGGTATCCCTGAGCCTCGAGCCTTCATCAAAATTCTCCGCCTCAGCCGAATCGGCACTGCCCTGGGGACGCCGCCCCCGGGATTCCAGATAGTTCTTCGCGGTATTCACGGCAATTCGGTAAAGCCAGGTATAGAAGGCGCTGTCACCACGGAAACGTTCGATCGCCCGGAATACCTTAACGAAGGTTTCCTGGGTCAGATCCATGACTTCCTGGCTATCGTAAACGTAACGGCCGATGATGGACGCAACCCTGGACTGATACTTGACCACCAGCAGGTCGAACGCGGCACGGTCACCGCTTTTAACCTTGCGCACCAACTGCAGGTCCGTCTGACTGTCGGAGTGCTCACCCTGTTGTTTGTCTGTATCAGGAGTCATGGACTGTTTGCCGGGGTTCCCTGATTTGACGGCCAGCTGTCCGGCCTGTACCAAGTTTCGTTGCGTCATTGATGCTATCCGGCGTCCGTTCGTGAAACGGGTTGTGCCACCTGCCAGGCGGCTCACCCTGTCAAGCCAAATAGACAGCAAGCGTAAAGTTTAGTTCAATACACGTCCACATTATGGCCTGCGATAACGACCCGATGCTACAGCCCTACGAATACGATGTTCTTATTATCGGCAGTGGTGCTGCCGGCCTGACCGTTGCTCTCAATCTGCCAGAGCACCTGAAAGTATGCGTGGTTAGCAAGGCCGGGATCAGCAGCGGCGCCACCCTCTGGGCCCAGGGAGGCATTGCTGCGGTACTGGATGATCAGGATTCCACGGAACACCACATCACCGACACTCTGAATGCCGGCGCCGGCCTGTGCCATGAGGACGCTGTCCGCTTCACCGTGGAGCACGGCAAAGACAGCATAGACTGGCTGATTGATTCCGGGGTCAATTTCAGCCGGGACCAGGATGCCCACTATCACCTCACCCGGGAAGGCGGTCACAGCCACCGACGCATCATTCACGCTGCCGATGCCACCGGCCATGCCGTCTCAACCACCCTGGCATCCCAGGCCCAGGCCAGGCCCAACATTGAGCTTATGTCTGGCCGGGTAGCGGTGGATCTGATCACCAATCGCAAGTTATCCCTGCCGGGTAACCGCTGTGTCGGCGCCTACATCCTGAACCTTGAGGACAACCATGTGGAATTGTTCCGGGCGCGGTTTACCGTTATTGCCACCGGGGGCGCTTCCAAGGCCTACCGCTACACCACCAATCCGGACGGGGCGTCCGGCGATGGTATCGCCATGGCATGGCGGGCCGGCTGCCGGGTGGCGAACATGGAATTTAACCAGTTCCACCCGACCTGCCTGTATCACCCCCTTGCAAAATCCTTCCTGATCACCGAAGCGGTGCGCGGTGAAGGTGGCTTGCTGAAGCTACCCGATGGCACACGATTCATGGACCGCTTCGATACGCGCGGAGAACTGGCACCCCGGGACATCGTTGCCCGGGCCATTGACCATGAGATGAAGCGCCTGGGCGCTGACCATCTGTATCTCGATATCAGCCACAAACCCGCGGACTTCATAAAGCACCACTTCCCGACCATCCACGAGACGTGCCTGGGCTTTGGCATTGATATCACCCGCGAGCCCATTCCCGTGGTTCCTGCCGCTCACTATACCTGCGGCGGCATAATGAGTGACGAACGCGCCAGAACCGACATTAACCAGCTTTATGTGGTGGGCGAGGCCGCCTTCACCGGACTCCATGGCGCCAATCGCATGGCCAGCAACTCCCTGCTGGAATGCCTGGTGTATGGCCGCGCCGCCGCTGCCGATATTACCCGCCGGGAAGCGGACATCCCACCACCCCCGGAGGCTCCGGACTGGGACGAAAGCCAGGTCCGGGATTCCGATGAGGACGTCGTCATCTCCCACAACTGGGACGAGCTGCGGCATTTCATGTGGGACTACGTAGGCATTGTGCGAACCACCAAACGACTGCAACGGGCCAAGCACAGGGTCGATCTTCTGTCTGCGGAAATCGGGGAGTTCTACAGCAACTACCGGGTCACCAACGACCTGCTTGAACTTCGCAACCTGGTCACTGTATCCGACCTGATTATCTGTTCTGCACTGCAGCGCAAGGAAAGCCGTGGGCTGCACTACACGCTGGATTATCCGGGACTGCTCAATGAAGTCCGTGATACCGTACTGGTACCCACGACCTACCGGACGCCTGCGCCTTGAACCAACGCCGGCTTTTACACACGATTCAATGGTAAACACTATGTCAGAGACATCTGCACCGTCCGAAAAAGCAGAATTTAACCGCCTGTGGTGGCACAGCCGTCGCGGCATGCTTGAGCTGGACAACCTCCTGATTCCCTTCGTGGAGCAGGCCTACCGCGACCTCAACGCCGAAGACCAGGCGCGCTACAGAAAACTGCTCACCTGCGAGGACAACGACATGTTCGAATGGTTCATGCAGCGCAGCCGCCCGGAGGATCCGGACCTTCAACGCATGGTCGGCATCATCCTCAAACGTGTCCAGCCGGATTGAGCTGACGCTCTCACCTTCCCTGCTGGTCGGCGTGCTGGCGAGCATACCCTGGCTGGTACTGCTGGGCTTTCTGGTGATCTCGGCACTGGCCGGCAAAACCTGGTTGCTCGCTGCTGTGCCGGTTGCTCTGGCGGGAGCAGCGCTGCAGTATCGGTGTAACGGGTTACTTCTGGGCAGCCATTCGGTGAACGGCCTGCTGATCGACCAGGGCAAGATGTACGCAAAAACCGGAGACAACCGGCAGATTCCGGTGCAGCCCGCAGCGTCCAGCCAGATCTGGTCCGGGCTGGCACTCTTGAAACTGCGCCCGGATGGCACCAGATTCCGTTCTTACACCACAATACTTCTGGCACCGTCGCCGCACAGGCCGGGTAACGTCCAGGAAGACGATTTCCGTCGCCTCAGGGTGTGGCTCAGGCTGGGCCGCTCCAGGCGACCATCCACCTGAATCACCGATCCGGAGCACGCCATGACCGACACAGACGCACCTGTATCAGCCGTTGCAGACTTCCCCCTGCCGAACGACGGCTGGGCGGTCCTGAACGACCGGGTGGTTGCGCGCATCAGCGGTCCGGGCACCGACAAGTTTCTTCAGGGCCAGTTCAGCCAGAACCTGGACGAGGTAACCCCGGACCACTCGCCCAGAGCCGCCGCCGCGACCCCCAAGGGCCGCGCCTATTGCCTGACCCGCATGGTCCGCGCGGGAGAGGACATACTGATGGATTTCCCTTCTGATCTGGCGGAGGACACCATCAGCCATTTGCGCAAGTACCTGATGCTGTTTCGCGGGACGACCATGGACGTTGTCCCGGAAGCCAGGATCGTTGGTATTCTGGGCAGCCAGTCTGCTGAAAGCCTGGCCGGTGACGCCATGGATAGCCTGAAGGAACCCGGCGACTCAACCGCACTCAGTGACGGCTTGCTGGTAAAAACAGAGCCAACCGCCGAAGGCACACCCCGCTTTGAATTCTGGCAGCCTGAAGATAATGAGACAGCTCTTCCCGCCAGCACCCGGATGTCCACGGCAAACTGGCGGGCTTCCGAGATTGCTGCCGGGATAGCTTCTCTCACAGCCGCCACACGGGAATCCTTCGTGCCACAGATGCTGAACTGGCAACATGTGGGCGGCGTTCATTTCAAAAAGGGCTGCTACACAGGTCAGGAAGTGATTGCCCGAATGCACTTTCTCGGGCAACTGAAGAAAAGCCTGTTCCGTTTCCGGATCGAACAGGCCGGAGACGTGCCGGCACCCGGCTGTGCGTTGTATGCTGGCGAGCGGTCGGTGGGCGAAGTGGTGAACGCAGTCAAATACCGTGACGGCCGTGTTGAACTCCTGGCCGTCGTGCGCCACGATGCCGCCCGAAATACCCTGCATCCTGATGGCCTGCCCGAGGCTGTGCTTACACCGATGACACTGCCCTATGCTGTGCCGGAAAGGGAAAAAAGCGCACAATCAGATACATAAGTTGACAGGCAAACGTCCCGGAATTTGCTATTTTGCTATGCAGTAGCTCACATATCTGATTGTTCGGAACCTACACGCGGACCTCTACTGACCATGTCGAATATTGTCGAAACCATTAAAGCCGATCTCAACGCTGCCATTGAAAATGACAAACTGGTGCTGCCCACCCTTCCGGAAGTGGCCTTGCAGGTACGGGATATTGCGCAATCCGAGGATTCGGCCATTGCCGACCTGGTGAAGGTAATCAGCAATGACACCGCCCTTTCCGCACGCATTATCCGGGTGTGCAACAGCCCGCTGTTCCGGGGCAGTCGGGCTATTGAAAACCTGAATATGGCGGTGAGTCGTCTCGGCATGGCTTACACCAGCAATCTGGCCATGGGCCTGGCCATGGAGCAGATGTTCCAGGCCACCTCCGACATGATCGACAAGCGGATGCGCGCCACCTGGCAGACCAGCACCGAAGTTGCCGGTGTCTGTCACGTACTGGCCCAGCACTACACCAGGCTGAAACCGGACCAGGCCACTCTCGCAGGCCTGGTGCACCTGATTGGTGTGCTGCCGATCCTGCGATACGTGGAAGATCAGGATATCCAGATCAGCAGCATCATGCTGGACAACGTTGTCGATGAGCTGCACCCGAAGATTGGGGCGACCATCCTCAAGAAGTGGGACTTCCCGATAGATCTTCAGAATGTTCCGCTGGAATACGCCAGCTTCAACCGTGAGGTTCCGGCAGCGGACTATGCGGATCTGGTGATGGTTGCCAATCTCCAACTGGTTGCCGGCTCCGGGCACCCCTGGACGGAGATGGACTGGACAAAGATTTCTGCTTTTGATCGCCTTGGGTTGGATCCGAATATCGACATGAGCGAGGAAGAGGATCTGAACGCCCAGATGGAAGCGGCTATGGCGCTGCTTCAGTAATTTGTTGCTGGGAGTTTGACCGCCTGTCTTCAGGATGGGGTCAGGCTCCCAAAACACGCTGTGAATACTTCCCTGTACGCTCGGCTCCGCCATCCTTGGCTCCGCACGGTTTTGGGAGCCTGACCCCATCCCGAAGACTACTTTCGGGCATACCTTCAGCTCTTCTTGTATCTCTGGATCAACTCTGCCTTGCTTGGCAACGCCCAGTTAACGGTGGGCTTGGCCTGCTGTTGCAACCAGTCGTTGGCCTTTGAGAAGTGCTTGCAACCGAAGAAGCCCCGGTAAGCGCTCAGTGGCGAGGGATGGGGGCCATCGAGGACCAGGTGTTTGATGCGGTCGATGTGCTGGCCTTTCTTCTTTGCGTAGCTGCCCCAGAGCAGGAACACCACGCCCTCACGCTCACGATTGATCGTTTCGATGACCCTATCGGTAAACGTTTCCCAGCCCTTGCCCTGGTGGGCGCCGGCCTGGCCCTGGACGACGGTGAGGACGCTGTTGAGCAGCAGCACGCCCTGCTCGGCCCAAGGTTGCAGGCAGCCGTGGTCCGGGGGCGCTATACCGAGGTCGTCCTGGATTTCCTTGAAGATGTTCACCAGCGAGGGAGGAACAGCCACGTTCGGGCGCACAGAGAAGCATAGGCCGTGGGCCTGGCCGGGACCGTGGTAGGGATCCTGACCGAGGATGACGACCCGGACGTTGTCCAGCGGGGTGCTGTTCAGGGCATTGAAGCAGTGCTGGCTTGCGGGGAACAGGACTTTTCCGGCCTGCTCCTCAGCGGCCAGAAAGTCCGCCAGGCTCTGCATGTAGGGCTGGCGGAATTCCTCCGAGAGATGTTCTTTCCAGCCCCTGTCGAGCCTGAGCTGGCTGGCCAGTACCTCAACCGGGCTCATGGCTTATTCCTCGTCTTTGCGCGGCTCGGCCTTGTGCTCCGGGCGCATGGCCGGGAACAGGATGACGTCGCGGATGGACGGGGAGTCGGTTAGCAGCATGGCCAGCCGGTCGATGCCGATGCCCTCGCCGGCGGTGGGCGGCAGGCCGTATTCCAGTGCCATAATGTAATCTTCGTCGTAGAACATGGCCTCGTCGTCACCGGCGTCTTTCTCGGCCACCTGGGCCTGGAAGCGTTCGGCCTGGTCTTCGGCGTCGTTCAGCTCCGAGAAGCCGTTGGCGATTTCGCGTCCGCCCACGAAAAACTCGAAGCGTTCGGTGACGAACGGGTTGCTGTCCTTGCAGCGGGCCAGGGGCGACACTTCTTTCGGATACTCGGTGATAAACGTCGGCTGCATCAGGCGATGCTCGGCGGTCGCCTCGAAAATCTCGATCTGGACCTTGCCCAAGCCCCAGCCATCCTTGAGATGAATACCCAGGTCTTTCGCGACCTGACGGGCACTGGCGTCGTCCGCCAGCTGCCCGGGCTTGATATCCGGGTTGTAGCGCAGGATGGCATCGACCACGGTCAGGCGCTCGAAGGTCTTGCCGAAATCGTACCCGATGGTTTCCTCGCGGCCATCGGCCAGGGTTCGGGTATTCACAACCGTGGTGGTGCCCAGCACCTTCCAGGTGATGGTGCGGAGCATGTCCTCGGTGAGATCCATCAGGTCGTTGTAATCCGCGTAGGCCTGGTAGAACTCCACCATGGTGAATTCCGGATTATGGCGGGTGGAAAGCCCCTCATTACGGAAGTTCCGGTTGATCTCGAACACCCGCTCGAAGCCGCCAACCACCAGGCGCTTCAGAAACAGCTCAGGCGCGATGCGCAGGTACATGTCGATACCCAGGGCGTTGTGATGGGTCACGAAGGGGCGCGCGGTGGCACCGCCGGGGATCACCTGCAACATCGGGGTTTCCACTTCCATGAAGTCCCGGTCGGTGAAGTACTGGCGCATGGCGCTGATGATCCTGGAGCGCGCATGGAACACCCGGCGGCTGTCCTCGTTGACCATCAGGTCGACATAGCGGTGGCGATAACGGGCTTCGGTGTCGGTCAGGCCCTTGTACTTTTCGGGCAACGGACGCAGGGACTTGGTGAGCAACACGTACTCGTCCATGGTGACATACAGGTCGCCCTTACCCGACTTGGACAGGGTGCCTCGCACACCCACGATATCCCCGAGATCCCAGTGTTTGGTGTCTTTCTGGACATCCCTGGAGGCATAGATCTGGATACGGCCGGTCATGTCCTGAACCACCTTGAATGCCTTGCGGTCAAGCATCATACGGCCGGCAATGGCCACTTTGATGCCCAGGGACTCCAGCTCTTCCTTGCTCTTGTCGCCGTAGTTTGCCTCAAGCTCAGCGGCGGTGGCGTCACGACGGAAGTCGTTGGGGAAGGCATTGCCCTGGTCGCGCATCTCTGACAGTTTGGCGCGACGCTCGGCAATCAGCTTGTTGTCCTCGTGCTGTGCGGCATTCTGAGTCTGATCAGTCATTTTGGCTCACTAGGAATCGGGTTGTCCGGGTTAGCGTGGCAAAGGCGCTGGTTACAGCGCCATCTTCAGGCTGGCTTCGATGAACTTGTCAATGTCACCGTCCAGCACCGACTGGGTATTACTGGTTTCAACCTTGGTACGCAGGTCCTTGATACGGCTGTCATCCAGAACGTAAGAACGGATCTGGCTGCCCCAACCGATATCGGCCTTGGCGTCCTCGGCCTTCTGCTTCTCGGCGTTACGCTCCTGCATCTCACGCTCAAACAGCTTGGCCTTCAGCTGCTTCATGGCCTGGTCCTTGTTCTGGTGCTGGCTTCGGCCAGCCTGACAGGCCACGACAATACCGGTGGGATTGTGGGTCAGACGCACCGCCGACTCGGTCCGGTTAACGTGCTGACCACCGGCGCCAGAGGCACGGTAGACGTCCACCCGCAGATCCGCCGGGTTGATTTCAATTTCGAAGCTGTCATCCACCTCCGGTGACACGAACACGGAAGAGAACGAAGTATGACGGCGGTTGCCGGAATCGAACGGAGATTTACGCACCAACCGGTGAACGCCGGTTTCCGTGCGCAGCCAGCCATAGGCGTAGTCGCCTTGGATGTGAATGGTGGCACTCTTGATGCCGGCCACTTCACCTTCCATGAGCTCGACAATCTCGGCCTTGAAGCCCCGGCGCTCCGCCCAGCGCAAATACATACGCAGGAGCATGTTGGCCCAGTCCTGGGCTTCGGTACCACCCGAGCCGGCCTGGATGTCCAGGTAGGCGTTGTTGGCGTCCATTTCAGCGGAGAACATGCGGCGGAATTCAAGCTTCTCAAGTTCTTTATCAAGACCGTCGAGGTCAGACTCGATCTCGGCTACCGTACCTTCGTCCTCTTCTTCTGCGGCTATATCCAGCAGACCTTCAGCGTCTTCCAGACCGGAGGTGAGGTTATCGATGGTCTTGACGATCAGTTCCAGGTCCGCACGCTCTTTTCCCAGAGCCTGAGCCCGGTCCGGGTCGTCCCAGACGCTCGGCTGCTCCAGTTCGCGCTCTACTTCGACCAGCCGTTCACTGCGCTGATCGTAGTCAAAGATACCCCCTGAGCGCTTCAGTGCGCTCACGAAGCTCTTTAATCTTCGTCACAATGGGATTAATTTCCATGAAACCCTTACTCGCTCTTGAAAATGGAGAGTAAAAACAGAGGCGGGATTCTACCCGAAATCGCTTGTTAAATCAGCCGTGGTTTTCCGGCTATTGGGAGCATGCGGGACGCAGGCAGGGCTTTCTGGCGGGAAAAGGTGTCTTTGAACAAGGGGTCTGACCCCGCGGGGTCAGACCCCAATTTCACTCAGCGGCTCCAGATAATCCACCAGCAGCTGAAGATTGGTCCGCCCCCGGAAGGTGTTCGCATCCGGCTTATACACCACCCGGGCACCGGTTCGGGTGTAATCAGGCACTTCCGGACCGGTGTTGAAGGCAATGCCGTCGATAATGCCGCCACCATCGACCGGCTGCAACACCAGTTTCAGGTGATTTTCCCCGACAATTCGCTGACTCACCACCCGGAATTCGCCGTCGAACAGCGGCTCCGGGAAATGTTGCCCCCAGGGGCCGGCCCGTTTGAGTAACGCGGCGGTATCCAGGGAAAGCTCGTTTGGCTCCAGAGGTCCGTCGGTAGTGATCGCCGCCTCCAGATCCTCGGCCGAAAGGGTGTCGCGAACGGCGCGGTCGAAGGCTTCGGAGAAGGCGTCCAGGTCGGCTTTGGCGAGGGTCATGCCCGCTGCCATGGCGTGGCCGCCGAACGTTTTCATGATTCCAGGGTGGCGGGAATCCACCACCGCCAGTACATCACGGATGTGCAAACCAGGGATGGAGCGGGCGGAGCCTTTGATGTCTTCGCCGTTGTCGTCCGGGGCAAAGGCGATGGTGGGTCGGTGGGTCTGCTCGCGAATGCGGGCGGCGAGGATACCGATGACCCCCTGATGCCAGTCGGGATCAAACAGGGCCAGGCCCCAGGGCAAACCGTCAAGGTCCAGTGACATGGAAGCCAGAAGATCCTGGGCCTGGGCTTTCATGTCTTTTTCGATGGTCCGGCGCTCCCGGTTGAAGGTATCCAGCTCCCTGGCCAGACGGCGGGCCTCACCCGGGCTATCCGCCAGCAGACAGGCGATGCCGATACTCATGTCATCAAGCCGGCCCGCTGCATTCAGGCGGGGGCCAACGACAAAGCCGAGATCGGTTGAGCTGATGGCGGTATGATCCCGGCCAGCCACTTCCAGCAACGCCAGGATACCGGGGCGGGCCTCGCCCTGACGTATACGGCGCAGACCCTGCTCTACGAAGATCCGGTTGTTGTGATCCAGGGGTACCACATCCGCAACCGTTCCCAGGGCCACAAGATCAAGCAGGCTGCCGAGGTTTGGCTCCGGATTGGGCAGGCGACCGGTTTCCCTGAGCTGTTTGCGCAACGCCGTGAGCACGTAGAACATCACGCCAACGCCGGCGGCGTTCTTGCTAAGGAAGGGGCAACCCGGCTGATTGGGATTGACGATGGCATCGGCATCCGGAAGTTCCTCGCCCGCCAGGTGATGATCGGTAACCACCACCGTCACGCCCAGCTCCCTGGCGGCCCTGACACCCTCAACGGCGGATATGCCGTTGTCGACCGTGATCATCAGGTCCGGAAGCTCGCCTTCCTCACGCAAACGTTCGATGATACCCGGGGTCAGGCCGTAACCGTCTGCGAACCGGCTGGGAACGCGAAAATCAATACTCTGTAAGCCGAGCATCGAAAGGCCAAGCATGGCCACGGCGGTGCTCGTCGCACCGTCTGCGTCGAAATCGCCCAGCACCAGAACCCGCTGCTGCTGATCAATGGCCTCGGCGAGAAGCTCAACGGCCCGGTTGATGCCCCGGAGGGACATGGGCGAAGCCAGGTGTTTCAGGGTATAGCTCAGTTGCTCATCGGAGGTGACGCCACGGGCGGCGTACAGGCGGCGAAGCAAGGGGGGCAGGTTTCGCCCCCAGCCCGGGATTGTCTCGGGCTGGGGGCGACGCAGGATTTTTTTGGGTGCCATACCAGGTCAGGTATTCTTCCAGTTCTTGGCGATGAATTCCTGAACAGCGGCGATGTTGTTATCCAACACCGTGTAACGCTCTTCCCGCTCGAACAGGTCCGCCATGTGGGTCGGCAGTGGCGGCTGCACACCCAGGCCGGACTCGGAAACGGCGTCCGGGAACTTGGCCGGATGGGCTGTGCCCAGGGCAATCATCGGTACGGTGTTATCGCGGCGACAGTTGCGCGCGGCGCGAACCCCGATGGCGGTGTGCGGGTCCAGAAGATATTCATTCTGTTGGTAAATTTCGTGGATGGTGTCGCAAGTGGTTTTGTCATCCACCGCGTCGCTGTCGAACAGCTTGCGGGCGTGCCTCCAGCGGTAATCCTCAATACTGACCGGGCCTTTGGCGGCATTTTCCAGCAGGGTTTTCACCGCCAGCCCATCCCGACCGTGCAGATCAAACAGCAGGCGCTCAAAGTTGCTGGATACCATAATGTCCATACTCGGCGACAGTGTGTGCTCGAGCTGATGCTGCTCGTATTTGTTGCCACTCATGAAGCGATGCAGGATGTCGTTGCGGTTGGTGGCAATGACCAACTGGGAGATCGGCAGCCCCATTTTCTTTGCCAGGTACCCGGCAAAGATATCGCCAAAGTTCCCGGTGGGAACCGAAAACGCCATGCTGCGATCCGGACCACCCAAGGCTAGGGAGGCGTGGAAATAGTAGACGATCTGGGCCATGATCCGGGCCCAGTTGATGGAGTTGACTGCCACCAACTGGGTTTTGCCGCCCAGGAAGGACTGATTGCCAAAGCTCTCCTTCACCATGCGCTGGCAGTCATCAAAATTGCCGCGCACGGCAATGTTATGGATGTTGTCGCCCTGGACCGTGGTCATCTGGCGGCGCTGCACCTCCGACACCCGCTGGTAAGGATGCAGGATGAAGATATCCACGTGCTCGCATCGGCGGCAGCCTTCAATGGCCGCCGAGCCGGTATCACCGGAGGTAGCTCCCATGATAACCACATGCTGCTGGCGCTTCTCCAGCACGTAATCCAGCAAACGACCCAGTAGCTGCAGGGCGAAATCCTTGAACGCCAGTGTCGGGCCACGGAACAGCTCCATCACCCACTCATTGGTATCCAGCTGCACCAGTGGTGCAACGGCCTTGTGCGCGAACACGGCGTAGGTTTCATCCAGCATCTTGCGGAAATCGCCCGCGGGAATGGCATCGTCCACAAACGGATGCATGATATTGAAGGCAAGTTCACTGTAGCAAAGTCCGCGCCAGCTCCGGATCTCCTCCAGACTGAAATGTGGCAGCGACTCGGGAACGTAGAGCCCACCGTCGGTGGCCAGCCCGGTCAGCAAAACGTCTTCAAAGCCCAGTGCGGGCGCCTCACCCCGCGTACTGATGTATCTCACGTGCGTACCTGTCAGTTAAAGTTTTCGGCGCGGATGCGGACAACCTGGCCATCGGTATCGGACAGGGCTTCCAGCTCTTTGATCGCACGGTTGACCTGCCGTTCCTGAACCGTGTGAGTCAGGATAATCACCGGAATCCGGCCATCCTTCAGCTCGGATTCCTTCTGCATGATCGACTCAATGTTGATGCCGTGCTCACTCAGGATCGAGGCAATCTTAGCCAGTACGCCCGGACGGTCCAGAGCGGTAATGCGCAGGTAATAGGCAGACTGGATGTCTTCCATGGACAGTACACCCAGATCCTCCATGGTGTCTGGCGAGAAACCAAGGTAAGGCACACGCTGGCCGCTCTCCGTGGCCACGGCGCGTGCGACATCGACGATATCCGCAATAACCGCCGACGCCGTTGCTTCACCCCCGGCGCCAGGGCCATAGTACATGGTCTGGCCAACGGCATCGCCATCCACCAGCACCGCGTTCAGCACGCCGTCCACCTGGGCAATCAGGTGGCTACGGGGAACCAGGGTGGGATGAACCCGCAGTTCAATACCATCGTCCCGGCGGCGGGCAATACCCAGATGTTTGATGCGATAGCCGAGCAGTTCGGCGTGGGCAATATCGTACGGAGTGATCTTCGAAATCCCTTCGGTATAGCCTTTTTCAAACTGCAGAGGCACACCAAAGCCGGCCGAGGCGAGGATGGTCAGCTTGTGGGCCGCGTCAATGCCTTCCACGTCAAAGGTCGGATCTGCCTCTGCGTAACCCAGATCCTGGGCTTCCCTGAGCACTTCGGCAAACTCGCGGCCTGCACGCATTTCGGTGAGGATGTAATTACCGGTGCCATTGATAATGCCGGCAATCCAGTCAATACGGTTTGCCGCCATACCCTCACGCACAGCCTTGATCACCGGAATACCACCGGCCACACCAGCCTCGTAGGCAACCACGACGCCCGCCTTTTCGGCGGCCTCGAAGATTTCGTTGCCGTGAACGGCGATCAGGGCCTTGTTGGCCGTCACAACATGCTTGCCATTGCGAATGGCCGCCAGCACGAGTTCACGGGCGGCATCGTAACCGCCGATGAGCTCCACCACGATATCCACGCCGGGATCGTTCACCACGTCGTAAATGTCGGTGCTGAAGGGTACATCTCCGAGGTCCATGTCCTCGCGAGCCCGGCGACTGGCGATCCGGGTAATCCGGATGTTGCAGCCGGCCCGGCCGGCAATGAGCCTGGCGTTGCGGGTCAAGACATTAAAGGTACCGCCGCCGACGGTTCCCAGTCCGCAGATTCCGACACTGACGTCTTTCAAACTCTCACCTCTAATCCCGAAGGGGTGCTGATGAATGGCTATTAAGGGGGCACAGTATACCGATTCAGGCCTCAGTGAATAAGCCCTGAACCGGAACCAACTCAAATACTGAAAATTTCGGAAAGCCCTGACAACCAGAACTGCAATCAGAGCAGCCCAAGACCCTCTGCCAGACGCTTCGCCGGGACATAACCACGGACCATATTGCCGTCTTCCAGAACAATGGCAGGCGTGCCGGTTACGCCAATCTGGCCACCAAGCCGGTACTGCTCCTGAACCGGATTCTCGCAGTTGGCCTCATCAATGCTCTTGCCTGCCTTGGCTGATGTCATAGCCGCCTGCTGGTCCTCTGCACACCAGACCGACTCGTATTTCCTGAAAGAAGCTGTGTTCGGGCCCGAGCGGGGAAACGCGTAGTAATTCACCGTAATGCCATACTCATTGAGCTGTGGCACCTCATCGTGAAGCTTCCGGCAATAGGGGCAATCAATATCGGTAAAAACGCTCACCACGGCCTTCTCATTTTTCGCCGGAAAACGGATTGCACCCTCATCACCAAACGCGGACATCGTCGCCTTGCGAGCCTCGGCACGGGCAACTTCGGTGACGTTTGTGATGCCCTGATCCGTAATCTTCAGAAGGTCACCGGTCATCAGGTACTGGCCATCTTCGGTGGTGTAGATGGTGTCGCCGTTGTTGCTCCGCACCTCATAGAGGCCTCTCGCCTCGGATTTGCGCACCGACATTACTTTCAGCCCCGGTACCGCCTCAGTCAGGCGCTCGGCGATCCGGTCCTCGACTTCGCCGGCATTGACGCTGGCCACTCCCAACAAGCCGGCAACGACACCGAGCGCCACGATAAGACTTTTAATATTCATTCTGGCAAACAACCCTTTTTCAGTCATCGGTTAAACAACCCGGGCAGTATTGGCACAGGCCGGGAATCAATTCAGTGCGACACCTCCATGCCGGGAAAGTTCACCCGGCATTCAGCCACGGGGGTGATGGGCCTGGTGCAGCGAATGAAGCCGCTGCCGGGCCACATGGGTGTAGATCTGGGTGGTGGACAGATCCGAGTGGCCGAGAAGCATCTGGACAACACGCAAGTCCGCCCCATGATTGAGGAGATGCGTGGCAAACGCATGCCTGAGCGTATGGGGCGAGAGGTGCTTCCGGATACCCACTCGCACGGCGTAGTGCCTGATACGGTGCCAGAAAGTCTGACGCGTCATGGCGGCTGCCCGGTTACCGGGGAATAGCGCATCACAGGACCGCCCCCTCAGGAGCTCCGGGCGCGCCTCTTTCATATACCGGAGCAACCAGTCCACCGCCTCTTCGCCCAGGGGGACCAGGCGCTCCTTGTCACCCTTGCCGGTAATCCGGATCACACCCTGGCGCAGATTCACCTGATCAACCCTCAGTTCCGTCAGCTCCGACACCCGCAGGCCGCATCCGTAGAGAATCTCCAGCATAGCCTTGTCCCGGAGTTCGATGGCAACACCGGGGTCCGGCTCTGAAAGCAGCGCATCCACTTCCTCTTCGGTCAGGGAATCCGGAAGGCGTCGCGGCAGGCTCGGGCTGTCTATACGCAGGGTCGGGTCCTCGGTGATCAGGCCTTCCCGCAACAAAAACCGGTAAAACCGCCGGAGCCCCGAAAGACGCCTTGCAGCCGTGGAGCTTTTTATCCCTTCCGCAAGCCCCCGGGACATCCAGGCCAGAAGGTCGGTTCTGCGCACCTCTGTCAGCATCGGACGACCTGGCTGGTCCTCCAGCCATTCGGACAGCCTTGACAGATCACTTCGGTATGCCTGCCTTGTCTTCTCACCAAGCCCATCCTCAAGCCAGATGGCATCAACAAACCGACCGATCACTGATTCGTCTCCTGATCTCACGCCCAAGCCCTCAAACGGTGACTCACCCACAGCAGGCCTAACGGACCACCAGACACAAAAAAGGCAGCCATGGCTGCCTTTTTTGTGTCTGGTGGTCGGCAATACGCTGATCAGCCCAGCTTTTCCTTGATACGCGCCGCCTTGCCAGACAGGTCCCGCAGGTAGTAAAGCTTGGCCTGGCGTACGTCACCACGACGCTTCACGCTGAGACTGTCAATCAGCTTAGAGAAGGTCTGGAAGGTACGCTCAACACCAACACCGTAAGAAATCTTACGCACGGTGAACGAGGAGTTCATGCCACGGTTACGCTTACCGATGACAACACCCTCGAACGCCTGCAGACGCTCACGGTTACCCTCGGTTACGCGAACCTGAACGACCACGGTGTCGCCCGGCGCAAACGCAGGGATTTCCTTGGTCATCTGTTCTGCTTCAAGTTGACTGATGATGTTGTTCTTGCCGCTCATCGTAATGCTCCTGATACCCAATCTGTTAATGCCCTGATCATTCAGAGGCACCCGGTTCGTTCAAAATCTCTTCCAGCAGATCACGCTCTTCGTCCGTAAACACCCGTTTTTCAAGCAGGTCGGGGCGTCGCTGCCGGGTTCGCCTCAGCGACTGCTTGAGTCGCCAACGCCGGATCTGATCATGGTGACCGCCCAATAAAACATCCGGCACCGCCTGGCCTTCGTAAACCTCGGGCCGGGTGTAGTGCGGACAATCCAGCAAACCGTCGGCGAAAGAATCCTGCTCTGCCGACTGCGCATGACCCAGCGCTCCGGGGATGAGGCGTGTAACCGCATCGATAACCGCCATTGCTGCCAGCTCGCCACCGGAAAGCACAAAATCACCCAGAGACACTTCCCGATCAACTTCCGTCGCTATCAGGCGCTCATCAATACCCTCGTACCGGCCTGCCACGAGAATCAGCGGCTCTCCTGCCGCAAGCGACTCGACAACGGACTGATTCAACGTCTCGCCCTGGGGCGACAGATAAACCACGCAAGCCTTGCCAGGCGCCGCCTCCCGTGCCGCGTGAATGGCATCCCTGAGGGGCTGAATTTTCATCAGCATACCCGGGCCACCACCATAGGGCCGGTCATCCACTGTGCGGTGCCGGTCACGGGTATAATCACGGGGATTCCAGCTCCGGAAAGTCAGAAGACCGTCCCGGACCGCCCTACCCGTGATCCCGTAATCCGTTACCGCACCGAACATATCCGGGAACAGACTGACTACGCCAATCCACACCCGTCAGAACTCCGGATCCCAGTCCACCACCATGCGTTCAGCATCCAGGTCAACACTCTGGATCACCTCACCCGGCAGATAAGGAATCAGACGCTCACGCTGATCGATGGAACCTGCCGTTGCCTGCACCACCAGAACATCGTTAGACCCGGTTTCTATCAGATGGCGCACCTTACCAAGGCACTCATCCTCAACCGTGAAGACCTCAAGACCTTCCAACTGAAACCAGTAGTACTCCCCTTCGGGAAGCTCAGGCAACTCTGCCCTGGAAACCCTGACCTCGGCACCACAGTACGTGCGCGCCAACTCACGATCATCAATTCCTTTCAGCCTGACGACAATGGCTTGGCCCTGGCGGCGACCTTCCTCAAGCCTGGCCGGAATACGCCTACCGTCCAGATCCAGAGTCCAGTCCGGATAGTTCAGTATGCCTTCCTTGGGATCCGTGTAGGAGAAGACTTTCAGCCACCCCTTGACCCCAAACACCGAGGTAATCCGGCCGATCACAGTTTCCTGCAAACTCTGTGTCATGCCACCAACCCCGGCGTCAATACTGGGTTACTCAGCAGCCTTCAGCAGCTGGGCAACGCGATCACTGGCCTGAGCACCCTGGCCAAGCCAGAAGTCAACACGATCACGATCTACGCGCAGGCGCTCTTCCTGGCCACGGGCGACCGGGTTGAAGAAGCCAACGCGCTCAATGAAACGACCGTCGCGGGATTTGCGACTGTCGGTGACTGTCAGATGGTAGAACGGGCGCTTCTTGGAGCCGCCACGAGCCAAACGGATTGTTACCATTTAACCAATATCCTGTTCTGTTGAACGAACTTTGTACGATTCGCGCCGGCTGAACACCGCCTGATGCGAAGACCCATACTCGAAAGGGGCGCTATTCTATGCCAAATACGCGCCAAAGAAAACAGGAAAACCGGTTGTTTCCCGGTTTTCCTTGTAAGGCTTTTTACATACGGCCAAATGGAGGCGCGCCACCACCCCCGCCGCCTGGCGGCATCATGCCGCCCAGACCGCGCATCATATTCGCCATGCCACCCTTTTTGCCAAACTTTTTCATCATTTTCTGCATTTGCTTGTGCTGCTTCAGCAGACGATTCACATCCTGGATCTGCGTACCAGACCCGGTGGCAATGCGGCGCTTGCGGGAGTTGTTGATGACATCCGGGTGGCGGCGCTCCTTCGGAGTCATCGAGCAAATAATTGCCTCCATCTGCCCCATGGACTTGTCGTTTACCTGCTGCTGGGCCACCTGGGCCATCTGCCCCATACCCGGAAGCTTGTCAAGCAAACCACCGATACCACCCATGCTCTTCATTTGCTGCAACTGGTCGCGGAAGTCTTCAAGATCAAAACTCTTGCCCTTCCTGATCTTCCTGGTGAGCTTCTGGGCCTTTTTCTGGTCCAGCTTGCGCTCCGCCTCCTCTATAAGGGAGAGCACATCGCCCATGCCCAGAATCCGGGACGCCACCCGGTCCGGGTAGAACGGCTCCAGGGCATCGGACTTCTCGCCCACACCCAGGAACTTGATCGGTTTGCCTGTGATGTGACGGACCGACAGGGCCGCACCGCCCCTGGCGTCGCCATCGGTTTTGGTCAGCACCACACCGGTAAGCGGCAACGCATCGTTAAATGCTTTCGCGGTGTTGGCGGCATCCTGGCCGGTCATGGCGTCAACCACAAACAGGGTTTCTACCGGATTGACGGCTTTGTGCAGCCTGCCGATCTCACCCATCATCTGCTCATCGACATGGAGGCGGCCAGCAGTATCGAGAATCACTACATCAATATGCTTCTTCCGCGCGGCAGCAATCGCACCCTCAGCAATATCCAGGGGATCCTGGTCAGCGGTACTTGGAAAAAACTCGACGCCGACCTCGCCCGCCAGGGTTTCCAACTGCCGGATCGCTGCCGGACGGTAAACGTCGGCACTGACAACCATTACGGATTTCTTCTGGCGTTCCTTGAGAAAGCGCGAAAGCTTGGCAACCGTGGTGGTCTTACCAGCGCCCTGCAGGCCGGCCATCATAATCACGGCCGGCGGCTGAACGTTCAGTTTGAGGGATTCGTTACCCTCGCCCATTACTCGCTCAAGCTCCTGCTGAACGACCTTTACAAATACCTGGCCCGGTGTAAGGCTGCGCTGCACCTCCTGCCCGATAGCACGCCTGCGGACACCTTCGACAAAATCCTTCACTACCGGAAGGGCAACGTCGGCCTCCAGCAGTGCCATCCGCACCTCCCTGAGGGTGTCCCTGATATTGTCATCGGTGAGGCGTGCCTGGCCGGAAATCTTGCGCAGACTGCCGGAAAGTCGGTCTTGGAGGTTCTCAAACATGTTGCTCTTCCGTACCCCGGATAAATTGAGTGCATGAACCACAGGGCCAGTGTCTACCCCTTGATTCCAGTTGCATAATCACGACATTATAACCAGACTATCGCCCTGAAACGACCAGCCCGGTCAAATCGGCTGAAACCAACGCCGATCCCCAGTCAGAACAGTGGTTAATAAGGAAGTCATGGGAACGCTGATTCTCGCGGTCACCTCTCTTTTTCTGTACAGCGTAGGTACTGCGCTGCAAGCCCTGCATTTCAGGGGCCGGGTTCAAAGCAACCTCGCCATCACCACTCTGATTGGCGTACTCGCCCTGACCAGCCACGGTCTACTGATAGCCCAGACCGTTCATCGTGACGGCGGCTTCGACTTCAGCTTTTTCAAAAGCTCAGTACTGATTTCCTGGCTTATTGTCTTCCTTTTGCTTGGGCTGAATCTGAAAAAGCCGGTTCAGAGCCTGTTTCTGGGTGTGTACCCGCTGGCCGCACTCACAATCGTCCTGGCGCTGGTCACCCATGGACCGTCCAGACTGGTGTCGGAGCAGAACTACGGCATGCTGTCCCATATCGCATTGTCCGTGACAGCCTACAGCCTCTTTACGTTGGCGGCTATCCAGGCTGTGCTCCTCTATTTCCAGAATCGCCAGTTAAAACATAACTATAACAGCCTGCTGATCCGCAACCTTCCACCGCTGCAAACCATGGAGTCGCTGCTGTTCGAGATGGTGTGGGCCGGTGTTGTCATGCTCATACTCGCGATTGTGACCGGCGCACTTTTCATCGATGACCTTTTCGCCCAGGACCTGGCCCACAAAACCCTGTTCTCATTGCTCTCCCTGCTGGTCTTCGTGGCACTGCTGATCGGGCGCTATACCAGGGGCTGGCGCGGCATCACGGCAAGCCGGTGGACACTGGCGGGCTCCGCGCTGCTGATGCTGGCATTCTATGGTAGCAAGTTTGTGCTGGAACTCATTTTCCAAAGAGGCGGCTGAGGCCTGATGCGCCCGGCAATCTCTTGACATAAAGCTCCCCCACACCCTATTTTCGCTACTTGTCGGTAATATAAGGACACCTCTTTTGAACGAAACATCGCTTACCGCGCTGTTTACTCTCCTTGTCGGACTGATCCTGCTCTCCGGATTCTTCTCCAGCTCGGAAACGGGGATGATGTCCCTCAACCGGTATCGCCTCAAACATATGGCCAAAACCGGCCATAAAGGCGCCAAACGTGCCCAGGGCTTGCTGCAACGCACGGACCAGCTGATCGGCGTTATCCTCATTGGCAACAACTTCGTCAATATCTTCGCATCGTCGATTGCCACGGTTATTGCGATACGCGTCTGGGGCGACGCCGGCATTGCGATAGCCACGATCCTGCTGACCATCGTGATCCTGATTTTTGCCGAAGTAACCCCCAAAACCCTGGCCGCGCTGTTCCCGGAAAAAATCGCATTTCCCGCCAGCTACATACTCGGGCCGCTATTAAAGATCCTCTACCCCATTGTCTGGGCCGTTAACCTGTTTACCGGCGGCATATTGAAGCTGCTTGGGGTTTCCGCCGCGGACGCTGCCAATGACCACCTCAGCCGGGAGGAACTCAGGACCCTGGTGAACGAGGCCGGGGCCCTGATTCCCGCCAAGCACAAAGACATGCTGGTCAGTATCCTTGACCTGGAAAAAGTGACGGTGAACGACATCATGGTGCCCCGCAACGAGGTCGTGGGTATCGACCTGGAGGACGACACCGACACAATCCTGCGCCAGTTACGCAGCAGTCAGCATACCCGGCTGCCGGTATTCAAGGGTGACATCAATAACATTCAGGGAATACTCCACCTCCGGAGCGTCTCCAAGCTGCTCCAGCAGGAGGAAATCAACAAGACCATGATCATGCAGCTGTGCCAGGAACCCTATTTCATCCCGGAAAGTACGCCACTGAATACCCAACTGATCAATTTCCAGAAAGGCCGGCGCAGGTTTGGCGTGGTGGTCGACGAATATGGCGACGTTCTTGGCCTTGCGACACTGGAAGACATACTGGAAGAGATTGTCGGCGACTTCACAACGGACTACGCGGCAACCAGCCCCGATATCATTCCCCAGGACGACGGCACGTTTATCATTGACGGCGCATCGGCAGTGCGCACCATCAACAAGACCCTGGGCTGGAAGCTGCCCACGGACGGACCAAAAACCCTCAACGGCCTGATTACCGAAACCCTGGAAAACATCCCGGACACAAATGTCTGCCTGAAAGTGGACGGACACCGGGTGGAAGTGCTGCAGATCAAGGACAATGTCGTGAAAGCGGCTATTGTGCACCCCAAAAAGCGCAAAAAACGCTCGCTTTCGCTGGCCTGAACAAACCCGACCCTTGCCTGCCGCTATAGATTCTTCAGTTATAGTGGCACCCCCTCTTGAAAGATCAAGATTTAACCACCGGCTTGACCGTTATCAATTCCGCACCAACACTGACAAGGCGTGCAACACAAAAACAACCACAGGGAATTCGTCCATGAGCCTGACACACACTTTCGGCCTGCTTGCCCATCCCGACAGGGAATGGGAAGCGATACGCAATGAATCAGAATCTGTTACAAGACTTTATACCGGTCACATTTTGTTACTGGCGCTGATACCCGCCGTCGCAGGTTTTTATGGAACCACCCAGGTTGGCTGGCAAATTGGCGACGGCCAGACAACCCGGCTCTCCACAGCCAGCGCGCTGCAGTTATCGGTGCTGTTCTATGTTGCCATGCTCGCGGGCATATTTGTGCTGGGCAAGTTTATCGATTTTTTTGCCACCACCTATGATGCGATTGAGCGGGTACCGAGGGGCGTCGCTCTGGCCGCCTACACGGCGACCCCGATCCTCCTGATCGGCGTCATCGCTGCGTATCCCAACATCTGGGTCAATATGGTGGCTGGGCTCGTAGCTGCTGGCTATGCAGTCTACCTGCTCTACGAAGGACTCCCCATACTGATGAAAATCCCGCAAGAGCGAGGTTTCATGTTTGCATCCGCCGTGCTTACAGTCGGACTGGTGATGTTGGTCGCCTTGCTCGCTATCAGCGTGGTCATCTGGAGTATGGGTATAGGCCCTGTCTATGTGAACTGACGACAATATCCCTGGTCGCTCAGTAACATGCATGGGGTGCCCCGAGGGGCGCCCCATGTTTTTTGAATTCGGTCCCACGTTAGTGTTTAGTCATGTTAACTTTAGCGAAAATGCGGTAAGTTTAACCAATAATGAGAAGACAAAGATCTTGAGCTCGGTCATGTATCCGGTTGAGGCGTAAAACAGGAGTCTGCCATGAACAAGCAGTCTGGCATACATTACCTTCGCGAGCATCGGGAAGCCGGGAGCAGCAAACCGGTTCCAGCGGAGGTCACCCGCATCCGGGACACGGTTGTTGCCGGGCTCGGAGATTTGCTGCAGGGTGCTTTCGATGCCGTCGACGACTCACTGTTCGAACTGGCCAATAATGCACGCAGCAACAATGAGCAGAATCGGTACTTCGAGGCAATGCGTGAAATCCGCATCAAGCGGAAGGGTGTGGAGCGGCATTTCCAGAACATGGTCGCCCAGCATTTCGCGAACCCGCCCCATACTGGCCCCCTCCAGGAAGAAAACCAGGGCAAACATTCCAGTGCCGACACCCTGTCTCTGGTCGGCAACGACGATCTGGAAGAGCAGGTCGCCCTCAACGCCATGATCACCAAAGCGAAAGCCCATTTTCAGGGTCCACTGCTTCAGCTGCAGACCCGATTCAGCCAGGTTTATCCGGAAGCTACCGACGAATCACCGGTTAACCCAATGGCGCCAGAACCTCTTTGCAGCGCCTTTACCGAGGCGATACAGGCACTGGAAATCCAGATCCGGGAACGCCTGATTCTGCTCAAGCAATTTGACCGCTACGTTGTCTCCAATCTCGGGATGCTGCTGGACGAAGCCAACCGCATTCTGATTCAGGCCGGCATCATCCCGAATTTCCGTTATCACGGCAAAGCGGGACAGCAGCATGGTGCTTCAAAGGCACAAGGCGCCAGCAAGGGGGCATCCGAGGCCTCAGACTCCGCAACTCACACAATGGCCGGGGAATCCGGTAACAGCAGCGCTGTTTTCGACCAGATCAGGCAGATGCTGGCACTGCAACGGGCCAATGCCGGGGTTCCGCCCCGGTCATCCGACCCCAAGGTTCGCGTAGTCGGTGATTCGGAGCTGGCCAGCTTACTGAATTCGCTGCCTCTTGCAGGTATCCGGCACGACCAGGGCGACCTGAGTAACGGGGAGCCCGTCACTATCGATCTGAGACAGTTGATGCAACAGCTGCTTGCCAAGGCAGATGCGGGGGATGGCCGAAAACCGGCACTGAACGAGGTCGACGAAGATCTCATCAATCTGGTGTCCATGTTGTTCGAGTTTATTCTTGATGATTACAACCTGTCTGCTCCGGTTCAGGTTCTGATCAGCCGCCTTCAGATTCCGATACTGAAAGTGGTCATCCGGGACAGGAGCTTCTTCAGCCAGGCCACGCACCCGGCCAGACGCCTGCTGAATTCCCTCGCCCGGGCAGGCATTGGATGGAGCAGCAGCGACGAGAAAACCAAGGATAAGCTGTACGGCCAGATCCACAACATCGTTCAGAGGATTCTCAACGAATTTGATGGCGATATAGCGCTGTTCGAGACACTGAACCAGGAGTTTGAGCAATTCCTGGAACGGGAGAACCGCAAAGCCTCACTGGTTGAGCAGCGGACCCGGGAATCGGAAAGGGGCCGAATCAAATCCCAGACAGCACAGCAAACCGTCGATAACCTGCTGAAAGAAAAAGTATCACGCTACAAACTGCCAGAATCGATCCACGACATTCTGATCAACGGCTGGAGTCGGGTGATGTTTCTCGCCTACCTCCGGGACGACATCGAGCATCGCTGGAATACAACGGTGAAGGTGGTTGATGACCTGATCTGGTGCCTGCACCCCCATCAGGAAGATGACGAGAGGGACCAATGGGTGCGGGTTGTGCCGGGCCTTTTGAAAACCCTGAAATCCGGTCTGGTGGAGGTTTCCTACAATTCGTCCAGGCTGGACGAAATGATGAGCCACCTGAAACATGAGCTGGCCGAAGCGTTCCGGACCAATGCGGCCATAGAAGCACGGCAGGACTCCCCGCAAGAGATTGAAGAGGAGGAGATCGCTACCGTTCACCAGACTGCGGTCGAGAGACAGCAGGAACTGGAAGAAGCGGCAGTTTCCGAGTACGTCGCCCAGATTGACAGCATTGAAATCGGTAACTGGGTTGAATTTCGCCTGGTCAATGGCGCCAATTTCCGCTGCAAGCTTTCCGCCATTATCGAGGAAGCCGAGTGCTTTGTCTTTGTCAACCGGATGGGGCTGAAGGTCATCGAGAAAACACGGATCCAGCTGGCCCACGAAATGCGCCGTGGTCGCCTGACCCTGCTGGAGCAGGGCGCCTTGATCGACCGCGCCCTGGACGCTGTTGTCGGCACCTTACGGAGTAAAACGGCCTGACATTAATGGTCGAAGCAGGCAGAGCCAGCGCCCTTCCGGCAAGATACCGGATCGCCCTTGCACTGTCCCTGGCGCTACTGCTTCATACCCTTTTGCTCTCTGGTATTCCTTCACCGGTCAGGGAGCGACAGGAAGCCCATCGCGAAAGCCTGGAATTTGAGCTGATTCCCCCGGGTACTGATAAGACTTCCCGGCCTGGCCAACCATCCGATGCAATCCGTCGGCCAGCACCTCCCACTCCACGTTTTACGGCGGAGCCTGTGGAGCCGATAGTAACCCGGCAAAGCCCTGCCCCCCTGAACGCTCCCAGACAGACTGCCCCCGAGCCAAAGCCCGAAACACCGGAGATCACCCGTAAATCAACAGCCAGTAACAGCGCCCACGCCGGGGAGGTTGCACAGCCGGAAGTGCAAGCCACCGACGCAACGGTAACCCGCATTACCAAATCCCCGGCCGAGCAAGATCCATACCTGGTAATCCTGGCGACACATCTGGCGCGCCAGCTTGAACAGGTCAGGGTCCCGGCAATGAGAGAACTGTCCCGGACTGTGGCAATGGAAGTGGAGCTACAACTGCTGGGTAACGGTGCCCTGACCCGGGCAAGAGTGCTGAAATCAACGGGAATTGAGGGGATCGATGAGGCCGCCTACCGGGCGGCCCTGGCGGCAAGCCCCTACCCCAGACCTCCTGAAGGGGAAAACAGCCAGAATCGTTTCGAGGTTGAACTGGTATTCACCCCGAAACGGCTCTGATTCAAGACCGCTCTCTGGCTTCTGCCTGCTTCGCAGCCTCTTTGACCATTCTGGCCAGTTCACCGCTCTCGGACATTTCGAGAATGATGTCACAACCACCAACGAGCTCGCCATTGATGTAGAGCTGTGGATAGGTGGGCCAGCTGGAATATACCTTGAGGGCCTCACGGAGCTCCTGGTTGTCCAGGATATTCACGAACGCAAAACGTTCACCGCAGGCCATCAGGGCCTGCACGGTTTTAGCGGAAAAGCCGCACTGGGGCGCCTGGGGACTGCCTTTCATGTATAGGATGACCGGGTTTTCGTTGAGCTGGCTTTTGATGGTTTCATTGATATCCATGAACATTCACCTCTGTTGGAACAGTCTTGCCACACGGCAATTCGCTTGACACTCATTGTACACGGGTGCCCAACCGCGCACCAAACACCGTGATATGACCTCAGACAACGCCATGGGTTCCGGCCCGGTTGCAGCGTTGTCATACCTGCCCCGAAGGGCTAGACTTGATGCCCCGTTTTTTTCAGGCAACGTTCAGGCAATCCCGCCCGCCGCGGGGTTCGTTGAGATAAGGGCCATTTCATGGCGGCAAGACATTTTCTGACACTAAACGACATGACCACCAGTGAACTGGAAGGCCTGGTTGATCATGCCACTGCACTGCGCAATGAATGGCGCCAGGGCAAGGTTCGCGACTCCCTTAAAAATCGCGTGCTTGCAATGATTTTCGAAAAGTCATCAACGCGCACCCGGGTTTCCTTTGAAGCCGGCATGGCCCAGCTCGGTGGCTCCGCGATGTTCCTGTCGCCACGGGACACCCAGCTTGGCCGGGGCGAACCCATTGAAGACTCCGCCATCGTTATTTCGAGCATGGTGGACGCGGTGATGATACGCACCTTTGCCCATGACACGGTCAGGCGTTTTGCCGCCGCTTCCCGGGTTCCGGTTATCAATGCCCTGACGGATGAGTTCCACCCCTGCCAGTTGCTGGCCGATATGCAGACCTATCGGGAACACCGTGGCAGCATTCGTGGCGCCACCGTGGCCTGGATCGGCGATGGCAACAACATGTGCCACTCCTACATCAACGCGGCGGCCCGGTTTGATTTCCACCTGAATGTTGCCTGCCCCGAAGGCTACGAACCCGCCGAATCCCTGGTCAGGGCAAGCAGTGATCGCGTAACCCTGTTTCGCGAACCGGCAGAAGCCGCGCGCAATGCCAACCTGTTGGTAACGGATGTCTGGGCATCCATGGGCCAGGAAGACGAACAGAAAGCCCGCGAGAAAGCGTTCAGTGGCTACCAGATCAATCCGGAGCTCCTGGCCGTGGCGAATAAAGACGCCTTGTTCATGCACTGCCTGCCAGCCCACCGGGGCGAAGAGATTTCCGCAGACATGATGGAACATCCCGCTTCGGTGGTGTGGGACGAGGCCGAAAACCGCCTGCACGCCCAGAAAGCCCTGCTTGAGTTTCTCATTCTGAACCACCTGGACTGACTCCATGAGTACGACCGCGCAATCTCCTGCAGACTGGCTGCTTGAGGTCAACAACCTGTCTTGTGGCTACGGCGGGGATTCCGTGGTCAAGGATGTCAGCTTTGCCTTGAGCCACGGCGACATCGGCTGTCTTCTGGGCCCCAGCGGCTGCGGCAAAAGCACCATCCTGCGGGCCCTGGCCGGCTTCCTGCCGTTGACGGGTGGTGAAATCCGCCTTCAGTCTCAGGCCATAAGCCTGCCCGGTCGCACCCTGCCGCCCGAGAAACGCCGGATTGGCATGGTGTTTCAGGACTACGCCCTGTTTCCGCACCTGACAATCGCCGATAACGTTGGCTTTGGCCTGCGCAATCTGGGCAAAGCGGAAAAGCGGCAGAAGGTCATGGAGTTACTCAATGTCGTTCACCTCCAGGACCTGGCCGATCACTACCCCCATGAACTTTCCGGAGGCCAGCAGCAACGGGTTGCCCTGGCCCGGGCTCTGGCACCCGAGCCGACCCTGATCCTGCTGGACGAGCCGTTTTCCAATCTGGATGCGGATTTGCGCCGGCGCCTGAGCCTGGACGTTCGCGAAATTCTCAAAACCCTCGGGATCAGTGCCATCCTGGTGACCCACGATCAACAGGAAGCCTTCGCCATGTGCGATCAGGTGGCGGTGTTGCGGGACGGCGTGATCCAGCAGTGGGACGTGCCGTACAATCTCTATCATGAGCCGGCAAACCGCTTTGTGGCCAGCTTCGTCGGCCAGGGCGGGTTCATCCCCGGTCTGGCCCTGGGACCAGATACCATCGAATCGGAACTGGGCACCATTCGCGGCAACCGGGCCTACAAGTGGTCCTCGGGAACCCTCGTAGACGTACTTATCCGGCCGGATGACATTGTCCACGACCCAGGCTCGGATCTTCGACCGAAGGTGATCGAGAAAACCTTCGCAGGCACCTCAACGCTTTACCGCTTTCGCTGCTCGGAAGACACCGAGTTCGAGGCCCTGTTCCGAAGTCATCTGGACTTCCATCTCGGCGAGCATGTACCGGTACGCGTGGAGGCGGATCACCTGATCGCTTTTGAGCGCACCGGCTGAACCAGGCTCAGTTATTGCAGACCCGCTCCACGGCATCAATCCAGCCGGCATAGAGGGATTCGCGCAGGGCTGGCCGCATGCCGGGGTGGAACTGGCGCTCACAGGCCCAAAGTCCGGATATTTGCTCGAGACTCTCGAACACACCCGTCTGCAGCCCGGCGAGGTAGGCGGCCCCGAGTGCCGTTGTTTCCGTGACCCTTGGCCGGTCAACGGTGACATTCAGGATATCCGCCAGGAACTGCATCACCCAGTCATTCACCACCATGCCGCCATCCACCCGCAGGGACTCAAGCCGGGCACCATCATTCTGGATAGCGCGCACCAGGTCTTTGGTCTGGTAACACACCGATTGCAGGCCCGCCGTGACAATCTCGCCAATCCCCGTGTCCCGGGTCAGGCCCATAATGGCCCCGCGGGCGTGAGGGTCCCAATGAGGCGCGCCCAGACCGGTAAACGCCGGAACAAGGTACACCGGATTATCGACACCCACCGCCTCCGCGTGGGTCGAGGACTCATTGGCGTGGGCAATCAGCTTCAGCCCATCCCTCAGCCATTGCATGGCCGCACCGGCGACGAAAATGCTGCCCTCCACGGCGTAGCAGGGCCTCCCGTTGAGGCGATAGGCCATGGTCGTTAGCAAACGGTTCTCGGAACGAACGGCCTGATCCCCGGTATTGAGCATCAGAAAACAGCCGGTGCCGTAAGTACTCTTGGCCATGCCCGGCTTGAAGCAGGCCTGCCCCATCAGGGCGGCATGTTGATCGCCGGCCATGCCTGCAATCATGACCGGGCTTCCCAGCCAATGTGATTCCGAAGTGCCATAATCCGCTGCACTGTCCAACACGTCCGGTAACAGGGCGCGGGGCACACGGAACAGGGCCAGGAGTTCGTCGTCCCATCCCTGCTGGTGAATATTGAAAAGTGCCGTGCGCGAGGCATTGGTGGCATCGGTGCAGTGTGACTTGCCGCCAGTCAGATTCCAGAGCAACCAGCTGTCCACCGTGCCGAACGCCAGGTCTCCGGATTCCGCCCGCCCACGGGCCCCCTCCACGTTGTCCAGTATCCAGGCAATCTTCGTGGCCGAGAAATAGGGGTCGATAAGCAGCCCCGTCCTCTCGGTGACGCTGTCTTCGTGGCCGTCAGACTTGAGCTTGGCGCACCAGGAGGCAGTGCGGCGATCCTGCCAGACAATGGCATGGTGTATGGGCTTGCCAGTGGCCCGCTCCCAGATCACCGTGGTCTCGCGCTGATTGGTGATGCCAATGCCTGCCAGGTTGCTGGCCTCAACGCCGGCCTTCTCCAGAGCACCCCGGCACACCGCCAGGGTACTGTCCCAGATTTCCAGGGCATCATGCTCAACCCAGCCATCCTTTGGGAAATACTGATGAAACTCCTGTTGATCAGTCGCAACGCAGTTACCTGTCTGGTCGAAAACGATTGCGCGGGTGCTGGTTGTGCCCTGATCAATGGCAAGCAGATAGCGGGTCATGGACGGCCTCCTGTTGTTTCTTCCGATTTTAACAGCGGGGGCCCCAGGAAAGAGTGAACAATCCGGAATTTGGCGGCAGCCATAAAAAAAGGGCCGGAAAACCGACCCTCAAATGACGAATGAAACAAGGAAGTTCGTAAGAACTACAACCTCAAAAGTCATCCCTTACGATGTCTATTATTAACGCGGGGGCAGGAAACTTCAGTAGCGCTTGTGTAGCAGCTTTGTTACATCAGGTGAGTCAGTGAGGACTGGTTCACACAATGGGATTCAGTGGTTTCTTTCTGGGCCAGACCAGGCTGAACCTGGCGCCGCCAAGGGTGTCGCTTGTGCCGACGAAAGCCTGGCCGCCATGCCAATACAGAATCCGCCGGACAATGGACAAACCAAGACCGTAGCCGCCGGAGGTACGGGTACGGCTGTCGTCCAGCCGGGCAAAGGCTGTGAACACTTTTTCCCAGTCCTCCTCCGGAATTCCGGGACCATCATCCTCCACGTCTATCCGGCAGTTATCCTCGTCAAAATGACAGCTTACGACGACCTTGCCAGCCGCATAGCGACCCGCGTTACCCACCAGATTCTGAATAGCCCGATGCAGGTAACGAGGCTCAACATCCGACAGTGCCCAGCGTTCGGACATCTCATCAATATTGTCCTGAATACTCAGTTCTGGTCGCACCAGTTGCTGCTCCGCAACCACCTGGCGGACAATGTCGGTTACCGAGGTTTCCTGAAGGGAGAAAACCGGGCCGCCCTGCTCCAGCCTGGCGTAGGTGAGAATCTCGTCGATCAGTTCATCCAGTTCCTGTATATCGCCGTCGATACCGTCCAGTTGTTTCTGGAGCGAGGCCTGATCCTGACAGTCCTCGATCATCTGGACACCAAACCGGATTCGGGCCACCGGGGTGCGCAATTCGTGGGATACCGCGTGAATCATTTCCCGCTGCACCTGCACCAGCCGCTGGATATGCTCGGCCATGCCGTTAAAGGAAGCGGCCAACCGGGAAACCAGGGTCCCTTCGCCCGCCTGAACCCTTGCCCCCATTTCGCCGCGGGCTATGCGAACAGCCACCGACTCAACGGTTCTGAGATTGTTATCCACTTCCCGAAGCGCCAGGAACAGGGCGACCGCCAGCACGCCACCCAGCACCATAACCAGCAGGAGAACAACGGGCCAGGACCAGGCGCTGAAGGGAGCCGGCATATCGATCCGGAACAGCTCACCGTCCGAGAGTTGAATAATGACTCTGCCGCTGTCATCAGAGCCCTCTGTATAGAATGCCAGGCCGCGGTCGGCAACCTGGCCCAGAACGTCCGAACCCGGCAGCAAGGTTGAATCATCCAACGGACGAACCCCGACATTGAGGACCCGCGCCATTTGGGCCGCAACATCGGGACGATTCTCCGGTGGTGCTGAGTCAAGATGCCAGCGGAAGATCAGCCCGGTGGTTTCCGCCACATCGCGGTAAGGGTCGGTCAGGCGCAGTTGCAAAACCTGCCCCGAGAGACCCGCGATGAGGACCCGGTAGCCGGCACCACTCTCGATTCCGACCACCTGGCCGTAACCCAGTCTCTCGAGCGCAACCTGGGAAAGGACAAATTCGGAGGCGGCCCCCACACGGAAATCAACGGTCGATCTCAGCCAATGATATTGCTGCGCTGGCGCCGGCGTGGCTGCCAGCCACCGCATCACAGGCTCAGGAAAGCGCTCATGCCAGAACTGGGAACGAACCGAATTGATACCGGTAAACAGGAGAGCACACAAAAGAACAACCAACGCGGTAAGACCGGCAAGGCGGGCATAAAGCTTGAGGAAGAATTTCAGGGGCATGATACCAACCCTGGCATGGAACACCGATGTGCAGGCCGTTTGCACACCGGCTCCAGAGACTGAATCGTCAGGCTTCCTTTACAAACAGGTAGCCTTTACTGCGAACGGTCTTAATGCGCCGTGGATGGATAGGATCATCACCGATTTTGGGGCGAATCCGCGACACCCGTACATCAATGGAGCGATCCTGGCCGTCGTACTCGATACCGCGCAGCGCCGTAAAGATTTCTTCCCGACTCAGGACCCGGCCCGCATTGCTGGCCAGCAGCCAGAGCAGGTCGAATTCGGCGCTGGTCAGATCGATACTCTCGTCACTCAGCCAGGCTTCACGCATGGAACGATCAACAACCAGGTCATTGAACTGAAGGCGCACCGGCTCTTCGCCGCTCGCTTCATCAGCTGAGCCCTGCCCCGCCTCGGTGACCCGTCTCAGCATGGCTCGGATACGGGCAAGCAAAACCCTGGGTTTGACCGGTTTGCCAATATAATCGTCTGCGCCCATCTCCAGACCAAGAACCTGATCCAGATCATCCGTGCGGGCGGTCAGCATGATGATAGGACCGGAATAGAAGGGGCGCACCCGGCGACAGATGGACAGGCCATCTTCCCCCGGCAACATCAGATCCAGCACCACCAGGTCGGGCTGCTCGTTGCGGATCCGCTCCACCGCAGGGCCACCGTGAGTTTCCAGGGAGACGGTCAACCCGTTGCTTTCAAGATACTCACGGGTTAACTCAGCCAACCGCTCGTCGTCCTCGACAATCAGAATTCGCCAACTTTCGTTTGTCTGTTCCACGCCATCCGTCTCTGGTTTTGTTATTCCGGTTTCAGGTCACTTTATGTACCCGACAATACAGGCAACCTGTTGTAACAGCAATTATACATGCTATTCAGAAATATACATGGAACCGCTGTTTCGTTACAGCCCGTGACACAGCGCACGGCGATGTCGGTCTGCCTTGCGATGTCACAGACACGCCACTTCCTGGTCACCGGTGCGTCACACCGGCGTCATAGGCTGGTCGGGAAATGGAAACAAAAGAGCGCCGGGCATGGGATGGTCTATTCGCCCGTGGGCCCAGCGATTGAGCCCGCAACTGGCGAGCTGGACCAAGGCGAGGACCGCCTCGTCAAAACAGCGGGCGGCCCTGAGCCACCTCGTCTTCCGTCGCTTCACGGCGGCCGACAATCTCCAGATCAAAGTACAGGGTAAAACCCGCCAGCGGGTGGTTGGCATCAACCCTGACCAGATTGCCATCGATACCAACTACCTGCACAATTTGCGCTTCGTCCCCGGTGTTGGTCTGAAATTTCATGCCAACCTGCAGATTTTCAATTCCTTCAAACAGTGAGCGTGGCACCTTGCGCACCAGCTCCGGCTTATGTTCACCATAGGCCATCGCGGGCGGCACCGTCACCTCGAGGCAGTCGCCCACGTTGCGGTCCTTCACGGCCTGCTGGATACCCTCAATAATCTCGGGGCTGCCGTAGACAAAATGCAAAGGCTCGCTGCCCTCGGAAGTATCAACCAGCTCGCCGATCTTGTTCTTCAGCACATAGTGGATAGTAAACACATCGGGTCTTGCTTGTGGAGCTGTCATCAGGTTTTCGGGTTTCCTGTATCCGGTGGTGATTCGAGCTGTTTCAGACCATGAATAACCAGCCGCTGATCCAGCTTGTCCCGCAATCCGGAAGGCGCCGACAGCCCCATGCGCTCAAGCAGGACCCCATAGCGGCCATCATCGTCCCGGGCCCGGAGGGCCTGCCACAGGGTCGCCAGTTTACCACGGCGAGTAGCCGTTGCGGCCTTTAGCCCCTTAAGGGCTTTCCCTAACATCAGCTCTTCATCGGTAAAATCCCTGCCAAACGGAAACGGCGGGAACAGGCCCGTATCGCCGGTTGCCGACACCGCGCGGCGGATTGATGCCGGGGTGTTGTTACCCCAGGACGCCGGAAGTTTGAAGGCAGGATCTACCTTGCCCGCCTTCTGGGCCTTGCTCAGAAGCTCCTGCTGGAACCGGGAGTCGGCGATGCGGATCAGCCTCAGGAACACCTGCTCATCGGACTGTCCTCTGAGATCCGCAATGCCGTATTCGGTAATCACAATGTCCCGGAGGTGACGCGGAATGGTGCAGTGGCCATAGCTGAATACAATGTTCGACAACACCTTGCCACGAGACTGCCGGGTACTGCGCAGCGTCAGTATGGAGCGGGCACCCGGCAGTTCGTGGGCCATGGCCACGAAGTTGTACTGCCCGCCCACGCCGCTGACAACCCGGCCATCTTCCAGGCCGTCCGATACGCCAGCACCATTGAGGGTGTACATCATCGCCGAATTGATAAAACGTCCATGTACCCGTTGCGCAGCCTTCAGCTTCTGATCGCCAAACCGGTGATCGTAAAGGTGGTTGATAAAGTTCACGCTGGTCATGCAGATCTTCGCGCGCTGATCGTCGGTCAGCTCCCTGAGGGACTGGTAGAACCGCTCGGGCCCGACGTAGAAGCCACCGTGCATGGCGATGCCGCCGGTGAGTCGCTCTCCGAGAATCAGCGTTTCAATGGCTTCCCGGGCTTCCGGGTTGTCCAGATCGCCCTCAACGGACTGATCGCCGGCACGCAGCCGCCCACCCTTGAATTCCACAGTCTCCCTGAAAATCCCGTGCCGGACCAGCCAGTGGACATCCCGGGCCCGCAGCGGACTGTCGATCAGCTTCTCCCGGCGCAACACATCCAGGGAGGCCAGCGATACCCGCTCGGTCATGTCCCCGTTATTGATCAGGGACTGAAGGCCGGCATGGTCGTAGACTTCTCGGCGCAGAATGCCGTGTTCCATCAGATAGAGAAAACCATCGACCATCATCTCGCTACAGCCATACAGCCCCTGCTCGAAGGGCCCGGTTCCACCATCTTCGCTGACCACCGGGAAGTTCTGATCAACCTTGAGGTGATCAAACACGTTCCGCCAGGCATCGTTATGACTGTGCCTGAGTATGGCGCTGTGAACCAGGGCAGCGCCCAGTGAGCCAATTCCGACCTGAAGCGTGCCACCGTCTTTCAACAGGGTGCTGGCATAAAACCCGATCAAATGATCTTCCGGACTGACAGACATCGGCGGCGCAGAGAAAAGCGGGTAATCGCCGGAGGGCTGATCAAGCACTATATCGAAACGATCTGCCCCGATAGCGGCATCGTGCCCGAACCACGGCAGGTTCCGGTTCGTCTCTGCCACCACGGCGACCGGCGTGCCCGCGGCTTCCCGCTCCCGAAACCGTGGAATCAGGTCCAGCGTCAGGTCTGGGTTGCAACTCAGGCTGACTTGCCCGGGCTGTCCATGTGCCTCCCCCGGCGCCACCATCTGGGCAACCACATTCACACCCACCGCCATGAGATCGCGAACCGCATGGGTGTAGTTGGTGCAAACGTAATGGCGCTGCTGGGAGCCATTATTGAGGTAACTTCCGGCCTTGAAGAAAAACTCGGAAACCTGGACATTCTCTGGCAGGCGATTTGACGATACGTCCCGGGCATAGGTCAGTTCAGGAATAGCGCCGTACAGGCGCTCCACAAACGGCCCCATAAAGCGCTGCTCCAGTGACGAACCTCCTTTCGGCGCCAGCAGCGACAGCGCCGTGACAATATGCAAACGGATTTCCGGGTCATCCTTGGCCCGCTGGTAGAGCGCATTAACGAACCGGACGGGCTTCCCCAGTCCCAGAGGTAAACCCAGTGTGATGTTCTTGCCAACCCGGCGAACCACCTCATCAACACAGGCGTTCACATCATTCGATACCTGCACTTTATCCATTGCCATTACCAAGCTCCTTACAGGCTAATCAGGATGTCAACGGGGATAATCACACGAGCCCCGGGCGTAAACAATGCGCCAGGTCATGATTTGAGGATTTGCATGCACCAACGGCAGAGACGGGAACAGACCGGACGAGCTAACCGAAACAGTCTCAACAGAAAGAAGGGGGAATTATCAGAAGTTCCACTTCAGGTTCAGGCGGGCGCCCTCGTTCAACAGAGAAATGCCATGGTCCGCCTGGGCCGGATCGGACGCATACTGCTTACCGGTGTTCCTGGAACGGGTCAGTGTGAGGCTTAGCAGCCGTGAACCGATTTCGGCGAAAGCCTCGGAGCTGTCGTAATCAAAATCACCGGACATCCGCTCCTGCAGCTCGTAAATTTCTTCGGCCGTCGGAGCGTTTTCGGCTTCCTCAAACGCACGCCCGGAAGCTTCGGCACGGACAACAAAAGCAATGAGATTGAGAGCGAGTAATGCAACAAAGATGCGAATAATCATGACACTGACTGAGACCTTTTCCGAAACGTTAGTCTACGGATACCTATAGCTAAAGTCTAATGATTCAGCGCCAGAAAGATGTGAATCCGCACACAAACGCGCCGCCTTTTTGTCATCGGATCAGCGCATTTTCGTCAAAAAATGATCCCAAACATTTCAGACTGTAACCGCAGCCCCGCCCGGCCTGGCAAATGAACAGGCCAATAAGGGTAACGCCGATATCCGTCTTTCCAGGCTTTTGTGTTTGCCTATCGTCTCCGGGTCGGCGCATTTCACAGGTAAAGGGAATGTCACGGGAGTGTCGCATAACGGTCATGTCAGCTTTTCATAGTAGGGGCATGTCAAAGGAAGCACAGGATACACCGTGACCGAGACCGTGCAGGCTAACCGGCGCCAACAACACATTACCATTGTTTCGGAGACTTTTCCGCCGGAAATCAATGGCGTGGCAAACACGCTCAGGCATCTATGCCAGGGACTGATGCAGCGTGGGCACCGGGTGACGGTTATAAGGCCGCGACAGCAACATGAGCGCAAAGGCAACTTCGCCGTTGCCGGCGAGGCCCTTTTCACCCGCGAGCATGTGGTAACAGGATTGCCTTTACCCGGCTACGCGGACCTGCGCTTTGGCCTGGCCCGGACCCGTCACCTGAAAAAGCTCCTGGCTACCGACCGGCCCGATGCCCTCTACGTTGCCACCCAGGGCCCACTGGGCGTCGCCGCCACATCGGCGGCACACCAGATGGGCATCCCGGTGAGCTCCGGCTTCCACACCAACTTTCACAGCTACAGTCGGTATTACGGCGTCGGCATGCTGGAGCGATTGCTGTGTCTCTATGGCCGCTGGTTCCATAACCGCACTGCCATCACCCTGGTACCAACCCGAAAAATGCAGCAAGCGACGCGGGCCATGGGCATTCCGGCAACCGGACTCTGGAGTCGGGGCGTGGACTGTCATCGATTCACTCCCCACAAGCGGGACAGCGCGTTGCGAGAATCCTGGGGGCTACAGCCCAACGACAGAGCCATTCTGTACGTCGGCCGACTCGCACCGGAGAAAAACCTGCGAATGGCGGTTGCCTGCTTCGAGCGTATCCGGGGTCTCCACCCCCAGGCCAGGTTCATCCTGGTTGGCGACGGCCCGCTTCGGCGTCAACTGGCTGAACGCCACCCGGACTACGTGTTCTGCGGCACCCAGTGCGGTGATGACCTCGCTCGGCATTTTGCCTCCGGAGACCTGTTCCTGTTCCCAAGCAAGACCGACACCTTCGGCAACGTGGTTCTTGAAGCCATGGCCAGTGGCCTGGGTGTCGTTGCCTTTAATGATGCGGCGGCGGCCGAACACATCCGCCACGAGGAAAACGGCATGAAAGTGCCCCTGGATCAGGACGAGGCTTATGTCGACAGTGCCCTCCGACTGGCCGATCAGCCGACCCTGCTGAACCGGATCAGGGCCCAGGCCAGGCTGGACGCCCTGGAGCAGAGCTGGAATTCGCAGATCGACCAGTTTGAGCTACTGGTTTTCAACCAAACCGCAAAAGCCGGATACCATGCCGTCAACAAGCAAAGCATCTCGCTTCTTTGAACTGGCAGACCAGCGGGAAGTCGCTTTCTGCCAGTCCATCAACCGTGCTGTTCGTTTCCGGCCAGCCCTTGGCTATTTCCGACTGGTAAGCCGACTCGGAGACGGCTGGTTCTGGTACGCCCTGATCCTGTCCATCCCCTTTGTTTATCCGGCATCGGGCCCTGGTCTGGCGCTGCTCATGGCGCTGACGGGACTCACCTGTACCGTCAGCTACAAGCTGCTCAAACGCTGGCTTATCCGGGAACGACCGTTTATATCCTTCCCGGCCATCAACTGCGGCACACCGCCCCTGGACCGCTACAGCTTTCCCTCCGGCCACACACTTCACGCCGGCTGCTTTCAGGTTATGCTCACCGTGGCCGAACCGGCGCTAGCGCTGATCGTGCTCCCGTTTACCCTCAGCGTTGCCGCATCACGGGTGATTCTGGGCCTGCACTACCCCAGCGACGTCGCCGCGGGCGCCCTGATCGGTGGGCTGATGGGCTACGTCGCAATGACCTGGCTGTACCCGGACTTCGCCAGGCTTTTCACAGGGTCTTTCTGACCGCTAGTCGAACAGACGCAACTGCGTAACAGGGGCGCCGTCATTGCGGAAACGCACGCCCAGCCCCAGCAGCCGCACCGGCCTTTCCCGATTGGTTACCAGCTCGGCAAGCAGCGGCAGGTAATCTTCCAGGGCGGGCTCCCTGACCTGCTCCCGAACCCGTTCCAGGGTGTGGGTTGAGAAATCGCTGTAGCGGATCTTGATAAAGAGCTTGTGGATTGGTTTCTGACGCGCCCTGCGGGATAGCCGTAGATTGAGGTCGGCTACCAGAGAGGCCATGACCATCTCGCACGCCGCCATATCCGGCAAATCCTGGGAAAAGGTTCGCTCCACGCTGACCGACTTGGCGATCCGCGACACCACCACGGCCCGGTCATCCCGGCCATGGGCCATCTCGTGCAGACGATAGCCCTGCTTGCCGAAGCGCTCTATCAACACCTCCGCCCCAAGCGCCTGCATGTCACCGCAGGTCTTGACCCCAAGCGCGTGAAGTTTCGAGGCCGTCACCTGCCCTACTCCGAACAGCTTCTCAACCGACAATCCCTGCACAAATGCCTCAACGTCCTCCGGGCCAATGACAAACAGCCCGTCCGGCTTTTCCCAGTCGCTGGCGACCTTGGCGAGGAACTTGTTGGGCGCAACCCCGGCGGAAATGGTGATCCCCACTTCCCGGTGCACCCGCTCCCGAAGGTGGCGGGCCATCAGGGTGGCACTGCCTTTGTGATCGGTCACATCGGAGACATCCAGAAAGGCTTCATCCAGGGAAAGCGGTTCCACCAGATCTGTCAGTTCCCGCAGGATGGCCATCACCTGCTGTGAAACCGCCCGGTAGCGTCCCATGTCCGTCGGTACCGTCACCAGCCCGGGACACAGTCGTCGCGCCTCACTACCCGGCATCGCCGAACGCACACCGTAGGCACGGGCCTTGTAATTGCAGGTGGTCACCACGCCCCGCCCCCCATCGCCACCTACTGCCAGCGGCACATCCCGCAGGCTGGGATCGTCCCGCATCTCCACCGCCGCGTAGAAGCAGTCACAATCCACATGGATGATCTTGCGTTGTGGCATAATCGAGGGGCTCGCGTCGACTTTCTGTACATTTATACAGCCTTGTATCTTAAGTTAACATGCAGAGAATGTCAGGAACCCTTATCAACCGGCGCATCAACCATTGCGAGGCCACCATGAGCAACCCGATTCCTGAAGCAGAACGCACCGAAATTGAAGCAGCCGCCTTTCGCCGACTGGTCAGCCACCTGCGTGAGAACACCGAGGTGCAGAATATCGACATGATGAACCTGGCGGGTTTCTGTCGAAACTGCCTGTCCAAGTGGTATCGGGCGGAGGCGGATGAGCGGGGGTTCGAGATTTCCGATCCGCAAGCCCGGGAAGAAATCTACGGCATGCCCTACGAGGACTGGAAAGCCCTCTACCAAAAAGGCCCCAAGCAGGAACACAAATAATGACCATAAAAGATGCCGTGAGGATCCATCTGGCATCCCTGGACGCAGGCCATGCCAACTTCGACGATTCCCTGACCCTGATCGAACAGCACTTTGAGTATCAGCCCTGTGGCTTCCGGAACGGCCCCCTGGTCAACGCCGAGGGCGAAAACACCGGCTCCTGCCGGATCTTTGCCCTTGGCCAGTACTGCAACCTGAGTGAAGTCGACACGCTCAAGCTGTTTGCCCAGCATTATCAACAGGTTCTGGACGACCCGACCGGCGAGAGCCACGGCAACATCCGCCAGTTTATCAGCACCGGATGGTCCGGCATCCGGTTCGAAGGCGCACCTCTCCGGCAGCGCCCGAACCCAACCGGCAACATGACCAGGGAAGAGACTCCGTCATGAGCGATACCGCGACCTCCGGGGTAAAACAGGGTTTTCAGCTAAAAAGCGCCAGCGTGTCCATGACCGCCCTGGAGCTCTACTACTTTGACGACGGCGAGTTCGAAGAGGTCCTGCGGGACAAGATCAGCCAGGCCCCCGGGTTCTTCAAGGACATTCCACTGATCATCAGCCTGGAAAAGTACCAGGGGCTGGACAGCGAGCTGGATTTTTTCAAGATTATCGGAACCTGTCGGCGCAACCACATCCACGTGATCGGCGTGCGGGGCGGCAATGAAGACCAGCGCCGTCTGGCCCGTGGAGCGGCCCTGGCACTCCTGCCCGGCAACGGACAGCGGGATCGCATCCATGAAGCCGAACAGGCGGCCGCGGAGGTAGCAGAAACCGCAGGTGTTGCCGCGCCGACGGGCAGTGCCGGTGACCCACCTCCGGCCAAAATCATCTCCCAGCCGGTACGCTCCGGCCAGCAAATCCACGCCCCGGAAGGCGACCTGGTGATTCTGGCGCCGGTCCAGGCCGGGGCCGAAGTGCTTGCGGCAGGCAATATCCATGTGTACGGCCCCTTGAGGGGGCGGGCACTGGCAGGTATCCACGGGGCGGAGTCCGCGCGGATATTCTGTCACTCCATGGAGGCAGAGCTTGTGTCCATTGCGGGACACTATAAAATCTCCGAAGATCTTCAGGACAATGGCTGGAAAAGCGCCGTGCAGATCCAGCTCAGGGACGACCTGCTGGTGGTGACGCCACTGGACAAGGCCTGATATTGGGGCTGAATACAACAACTTGACCGGATAATTCGGCAGACACGACGAATCCACCGAGAAACAGGAACAGAACCTTGGCTAGAATCATTGTCGTTACCTCAGGAAAGGGCGGCGTTGGCAAAACCACCACCAGCGCCTCAATCAGCACCGGCCTTGCCAAACGGGGCCACAAAACCGTCGTTATTGATTTCGACGTGGGCCTGCGCAACCTTGACCTGATCATGAACTGCGAGCGCCGCGTGGTGTACGATTTTGTCAACGTTATTCAGGGCGAGGCGTCCCTCAATCAGGCACTGATCCGGGATAAACGGGTCAACACGCTTTATATCCTCCCGGCGTCCCAGACCCGGGAAAAAGAAGCCCTGACCAAGGAAGGTGTCGAAAAAATCATTAACGAGCTGTCCGAGACGTTTGACTACATCGTCTGTGACTCTCCGGCTGGCATCGAACACGGCGCCATGATGGCCCTGTACTATGCCGACGAGGCCGTGGTGGTCACCAATCCGGAAGTGTCTTCGGTGCGGGATTCGGATCGCATTCTGGGTATTCTGCAGAGCAAATCCCGGCGGGCCGAAATGAGCCAGGACCCGGTGAAAGAACACCTGCTGCTCACCCGCTACAACCCCTCCCGGGTAGAAAGGGGCGAGATGCTGTCGGTGGCCGATGTCGAGGAAATTCTCGCCATTCCGCTGTTGGGCGTTATCCCGGAGAGCCAGATTGTGCTGAATGCCTCCAACCAGGGCGTACCGGTTATTCTGGAAGAGGACAGCGACGCAGGCCAGGCCTATGAGGATGCAGTAGCGCGCCTGCTGGGTGAGGAACGGGAGCACCGTTTCATGACCGCCCAGAAAAAAGGTTTCTTCTCACGGATGTTCAAGGGAGGCTAAGGGATGAGTTTCCTGGATTATTTCAAAGGCAAAAAAAGCAGTAACACCGCCAGTGTGGCCAAAGAACGGCTCCAGATCATCGTCGCCCATGAACGCGGCCAGCGTGACCAGCCGGATTACCTGCCCCAGCTTCAGCAGGAGTTGCTTGAGGTCATCCGCAAGTACGTTCAGATCAGTGACGACATGGTGCAGGTAGAAGTCGACCGCAACGAAAGCTGTTCGGTTTTGGAGCTGAACGTCACGCTTCCCGAACGATAACTCTGAAAACCTGCCCTGGAAGTCTGCGCAGCAGAATTCGCGCAGACTTCCAGGGCAGGCCAGGAGTTACCTGGTTCACAATCCACTGTTTCCGTCGCCGTGCCGGTCTGAACCTCATGCTAGACTCGGCCCACCATCTGCAAGGAAGTGTACCCTATGAGAAAGACCATAGCCCATGGCATTACTGGCTGGGCCTCGGTCATCAACGGGCTTGCCTGTACGTTGCTGGCATTTGCTGTTGCCGCCAATGCCCAGGCTGAACTGCCCTCTGAAACCGATGAGGCGTGGACACTGCGCAAGAAAGCCAATGATATTCGTGTCTATACCATCGATCAGCCAGACTCCAGCTTTAAAGCCTTCAAGGCTGTGGCCGTTCTCGATGCGCCCATCGAAAATCTGATGGCTGTCATGGCCAACCCCGGCTCCTGCGTTGAGTGGGTGTACAACTGCACCGAATCCTATGCCTTCGGCGATGGCGAGTTCCGTGATCGGTTTGCCTATTCCGTGAACGACATGCCATGGCCGGTTACTGATCGGGATTATGTACTGCGCATCCGGACCCGGGGTGATGAAACCTCCGGTGAAATTGTCATGGATCTGAACGCCACCCCCAACCAGCGCACGCAGAGCAGCAGCCGGATCAGGGTTGATCGCTCTGATACCCTGTACCGGTTTACCCCGGACGGCGACAAAACCCGAATGGTTTGGGTTCAGCACACCGATCCCAATGGCGCACTACCGGGCTGGCTGGTAAATTCCCTGCTGGTGGACATTCCCGTGCAATCCATGGAGGAGCTGGAACGGGTTGCCAACAGCGAAAGGTACCAGGGTTACCGGCTGATTTACGACGAACAGGGTCAACTGACCGGTGTAAGTCGCTCTGCCCCCTGAGCCGACAGACCTTGAGGGGATGACGCGCACGGTATCACGCGCTAAGCTTTGGAAAAGGACTTTAGAAGGCAGCCCACATCAATGACCGTTCTCGCTTATGAGATCATGACACCGAGCATCAAAGCCGTTCCGCAATCCTGGACCATGGGTCGGCTTGCCCGCTTTCTCACCGACAACGAAATAACCGGCAGCCCTGTGACCGACGACGATGGCGAGATCGTGGGCATTGCCACCCTGAAAGACATCACCGAATTCCGCTGGAATGCCACCCGCTCTGATGCCGACAGGCATCTGACACCGGAGGAGCGCGAGGAAGCCCGGCGCCTTCGCATGATCATCTTTGAAGAAATGGGCAAGGTGCCGGTGGAAGTCCGGGATATCATGACCCCTATCGTTTTATCGGTTGACGAGACAACGCCGGTGCGGGACATTGCGAATGTCATGATGCGCGAACACCTGCACCGGATCTTTGTCACCAGGGACGCAAAAATCACGGGCATCATAACTACTTACGATATGCTGAAAGTGATCTCGGATGAGGAACTCACGCAACGCTGCGCCCGAAACGACTGAGCCACCAGAGAGGTAGCGCCACCTATGCCCAGAGCACCGCAAGCTCGCCGGAAGATGTACGTCCTAGATACCAACGTCCTGATTCACGACCCGAACGCCCTCCTGAACTTTGAAGAACACGATGTCATCCTCCCGATGACAGTCCTCGAAGAACTCGACAGCCTCAAATCCGGCAAACAGGCCGTGGCGGCCGACTGCCGCCAGGCTATACGCAACATTGACAAATTGCTGGGCGACGCCAGCCCGAAGGAAATTGAGAAAGGTGTTCCCATCGTGCGGGGCAAAAAGGCCGACCCTCTGGGCAGACTGTCGATCCTGATGAGCACGGAGCACACGGGCAACCACTCCCTCCCGGAGCACCTCAACGACAACAAGATCATCAATACCCTGGCGGCACTGCAGGACCGGCACAAGTCCCGGGACATCATCCTGGTGTCCAAGGACATCAATATGCGCCTCAAGGCGCGGGGTTTCGGGGTCGAAGCCCAGGACTACCACAACGACCAGCTTCTGGACGACATCGACCTGTTGCCCAAAGGGTACCGGGAATTTCCCAACTCCTTCTGGGACACCATCGAAAAGGTGGAAACCGTCCAGCGGGAAGGCACAACGGAACACATCCTGAAGCGGGAAGGTGAGCTGGCCAAGCTGAAGATCAACGAGTTTGTGGTGGATGAACTGGGCTTTGTCGGCAAGGTGGCGGATCTCACGGACACCCAGGTGATCATCAAGGACCTGCATCAGCACGACCTTCTGAACGAGGAGGTCTGGGGTCTGGTGCCCAGGGATATCTACCAGGCCATGGCCCTGAACCTGCTCCTGGACCCCGACATCCATCTGGTGAACCTCACCGGCTCCGCCGGCTCCGGTAAAACCATCCTGGCCCTGGCCGCCTGCATCGAGATGACCGTGGCCAGCAAACTGTACAAGCGGATCATTGCCACCCGCTCCACCCAGGGGCTGGACGAGGATATCGGCTTCCTGCCCGGCACCGAGGCCGAAAAAATGGAGCCCTGGCTGGGCGCCATTGTCGACAACCTGGAAGCGCTGCACGAAGACGACGAGAACATGACCGCCAGCGTGGACTACATCCTCAGCAAGGTGCCCCTGCACTTCAAGTCGATGAACTACATCCGCGGCCGCAGCTTCCAGCACAGCCTGATCATCATCGACGAATCCCAGAACCTGACGCCGCATCAGATCAAGACCATCATTACCCGCGCCGGCAACGGCTCGAAGGTGATCTGCCTGGGCAACCTGGCACAGATCGACACACCCTACCTGAGTGCGCTGAGCTCCGGTCTCACTTACATGACGGAACGTTTCAAGGATTTCCGCCACGGCGGCCACATTCACCTGCAGGGCGTTCCCCGTTCGGTACTGGCGGAATTTGCCGAGTCCAATCTCTAATGAAAAAGGGGTCAGAACCACAGTTCTGACCCCGTCTTCAGTCGGCCGGCGTCACACCCGATAACAACTCATAAAAAAGGGGTCAGAACTTCAGTTCTGACCCCGTGTTCAGCCGACAGGGCTCACACCCGAAAACGACTCACTTGTTCCGACATGTCGGAAGCCAGGTTCCTCAGGCGCTGGGTTGCATCGCCCGCGCGCCGGGTGCCCTGAGAAGTCTGCTCGGTGATCGCAACAATCTCATGAACATTCTGATTGATGGTTTCAGAAACACTGGTCTGCTCTTCGGCTGCGCTGGCAATCTGGGTATTCATATCCGTGATGGTGGCCACTGCCTGGCCGATGCGCTGCAGGGCTTCGTTGACCTGACGGGTTTCCTCAACGGTCGCTTCACTGCGCTCGCTGATTGAACCAATCAGTTTCACGGCATTGCCCGCGCCGGACTGGAGACGTTCGATCATGTCCTGAATTTCCTGGGTGCTCTGCTGAGTACGACGAGCCAGCGTGCGCACTTCATCCGCTACAACCGCAAAGCCACGACCGGCATCACCGGCGCGGGCCGCCTCGATGGCGGCATTCAGAGCCAACAGGTTGGTCTGGTCGGCGATTTCGCGGATAACCTCCAGCACGCTGTCGATTCGGCGGGAATCGGTACCCAGTTGTTCAATCACCTGAACACCTTCTCCCACCTGTTCCGAAAGCCCGCCAATAACGCCAATAGCCTGATGCACCAGGCCCTGGGCATCACAGACCTGCCCGTTGGCACGATCAGCAGCCTCTGAGGCCTCACTGGCATTATTCGCCACCTCCTGGGCGGCGGCGGTCATTTCATTCATGGCCGTTGCCACCTGGTCACTCTCGGATTTCTGCCGCTCGACGCCCCGCTCGGCCTCGCTCATGACCTGGGTAAGATCAGCCGTGGCTTCGTTCAGTGTCCGGGTTGATGACAGCACGCGTTCAACCAGTTCATGCACCTGGTCAGCGAAGCTGTTGAATGCCGTTGCCAGCTGGCCGAGCTCGTCCTTGCCGGAGACATCGAGCCGACGGGTCAGGTCGCCATCACCACTGGCAATATCGTTCATCGCCGATACGGCGGATTTCAGCGGCCGGATAATGCTGCGCACCACAATCAGGGCCAGAAGCACTATGATCGCCAGGGCAATCAGGGACGTGGTAACCGAACCGATTACAGCATCCGCCAGGGAGTCGCCGACCTGGGCTTCGATATCGGCCACATGGGTGTCCAGACCATCGATCCAGAAACCGGTCCCGATCATGACGCCCCACTCCGGCAGTATTTCCGCGTAACCCAGCTTGGGCGCCACTTCGCCAGTGCTGCTGTTCTTCCAGTGATAGGGAACATAGCCGCCGCCACTGCGGGCAGCCTTTACCAGTTCGCGGATCAGGTAAGTGCCATTGGGGTCCTGGAAATCCCACAGATTCCTGCCCTCCAGAGACTGGTTAACGCCATGCATCACGTTGACGCCGCGGGTGTCGTAAGCGAAGAAATACCCTGGGCTACCGGAATCGTCGAAACGAAGCTGGCGCAGGATCTCCCAGGCCTGCCGGCGTATTTCTGGATCATCAGCCGAACCCGGCTGATTGTACAAATGGGCGATGGACGTCCTGGCCAACTCCAGGTAATTCTTCAGCTCCCGGCGCTTGCTTGCTTCCATGTCTGTGGAAAAACCGGCAACGGCCTCTTCGCCAATCTCACTGGCCTGATTCAGGTTGTAGCTGGTAAGAAACGCGGTGAGCACGATAACCGGCACAAGAGCCAGTAACAGCACCCGGGTCTGGATGGTCAGGTTTTTCATGGCAGATGGCCTTTTTTGGTGAGCAAGCGGTCAGCCGGAACATTCGGCCCTGAACAGAGGTTGGCAACATTACGAAAAAAGACCGGCAATGTCATTGATGATACTGCATATTTTGTTTCTGCCCTGTAACGACAACGGTAAATTTTGTAGCTCAGTCTTTGAACTGCGCCTTATCCAGGCCGTGTTTACGCATTTTGTCGTACAGGGTTTTCCGGGCGATACCGAGCTGCACCATGGTGTCCTTGATACTACCGTGGCAGGCATTCAGGGCACTGATAATAGCCGAACGCTCGAACCCGTCCATCATCTCGGCGAGGGTCTGCCGGCCTGATACATTGGCGGCGGCCACGGGCCCGTTCTCATCCAGTGCGGCCGCTCCCAGCAATACATAGCGTTCCGCCAGATTCCTCAGTTCCCGGACGTTGCCGGGCCATGTGTGCTGTGTCAGGTGGGCCGCCTGGCCGGCATCCAGAGGAATACTCTCCCGGTCATACCGGGCGGCGGCAATCAGTACGAAGTGGTGAAACAATGTTGGAATATCGTCCTTGCGCTCCCGCAATGGCGGAATATCCACCTTAACAACATTGAGGCGATAATAGAGATCGGACCGGAAGTCACCTTTCTCACTGAGCGTTTTCAGGTCCGCCTTGGTAGCCGCGATGATACGCACATCCACCTCCTGTACCTGATTGCTGCCCAGGCGCTCCACCCGCTGTTCCTCCAGAACCCGCAACAGCTTCACCTGCAACGGCATGGGCATGCTTTCTACCTCATCCAGGAACAGAGTGCCCTTGTGGGCATGCTCGATTTTGCCGATGCGGCGTTTGTCCGCGCCGGTAAAGGCACCGGCCTCGTGGCCGAACAGCTCGCTTTCGATCAGGTTTTCCGGAACCGCGCCACAATTGATGGCAACAAAATTATGGGCGCTGCGAGCACTGTTCTCGTGAATGTAACGGGCCAGCGCATCCTTGCCGGAGCCGGTTTCGCCGTGCAGCAGGATATTGGCGGAGATATCCAGGATCGGGTCGATGGTCGCCATCACCTTCTGCATTGACGGCGAATCGCCCAGAATCCGGGGTCCCGGCTTTGCCAGATGGCGTAACTGCGCCTTCAGTCGCCGGTTTTCAAGGGCCAGATGGCGTTTTTCCAGAGCGTGCCGCAGGAGTTCAATCAGCTCGTCGTGATCAAAGGGCTTTTCAATAAAATCATAGGCCCCCTGCTGCATGGCCGTTACGGCGGTACTGATGTCCCCCTGGCCGGTCAGGATGATCACCGGGATAGTCTCATCCACAGTCCGGACCCGCTCCAGCATCTCCAGGCCGTTCATCTCCGGCATATTGTAGTCACACAAGACAACGCCGTCATAGTCGGCATCGATCTGCCCGAGAGCGGACGGCGCACTTTCATAACAGCTGACCGGCAGGTCTTCCAGTTTCAGAGTCTGGGCAATGGCCTGACGGATATGGGGGTCATCGTCCACAAAGATTACCGAGGGTTCTGTCATTCCGTCGCCTCCCGCTTCCTGAGGGTTAACACAAATTCGGCACCCGGACCGTCCATACGGTTCCGCCCTGTAAGGGTGCCACCGAGGGCATCGACAATCTGGCGTGAAATTGACAACCCCAGGCCCAGGCCCTGTTTCACTGATTTGGTGGTGAAAAACGGTTCAAAAATCTGCTCGGTATTGCCCTGAAGGCCGGGACCGTTATCCCGAACCAGGCATTTCCAGCAATCTTCGGCTTCCTCAATATCAATCCGCACCTGCGGATGCCGCGATTCCTCCACCGCGTGCACCGCATTGGCCATCAGGTTCACCATCACTTGCTCAATGCGAATCAGGTCACCGTGACACATCACCGGGTGGTCCGGCCGGTTCCACTGGATGTCGATATCGGCACTGGATTTCTGAGCCAGGATGATCTTGAGGGACGCATCAATGGACTGTCGCAAGTCCACCACCGCCGGCGGCCCCTCGGATTTGCGGGCAAACACCTTGAACTGCCGCGTCAGCTCCGCCATCTTGTCACACAACGCGATAATCTCGGACAGGTTGGCGTCGACCATGTCTTCCGCGCCTTTCTCAAGGAAACGGCGGCTGTTTCTGGCGTAAGTCTGTATCGCAGTCAGTGGCTGGTTCATTTCATGGTTCAGGCCCGCCGACATCTGCCCCAGAACGGCCAGCTTGGCGGCCTGGATCAGTTCCTGCTGGGTTTCCCGGAGTTCGTTCTGGGTGCGCTCACGCTCGCGGATTTCTTCCAGTAGCTTGCAGTTAGAGTTCTCCAGATCGGCGGTTCGTTCGGCCACCCTCCTCTCCAGTTGCTCTCCCCTCAAGGCCAGTTCAGCCTCCCGGCGGTAGCGCTCCCGGATATAGAGCCAGGTCAGCAAGCCTCCGAAAAACAGGGCCGCACCGCCAACAAGAAAGGCCAGCCGGGTCCAGATAACGGAGCGGGTGCTCACCATTACCTGCAGCGTCCAGTCCAGCCTGGGCAAATCGGTACGGACACTCAGGTAATGCCCGCCAGCATCACTCCCAACCAGATGGATTTTTTCAGACCGGTCAGACACGCCCCAGGGACGCCCGAGCCGCATCATATTGATGGGCGTCAGGTCCCGGTCCGGATAGCGTTGGTAGGATTCAGCCGCCGGCGTTGTGCCGGAATAGGGTTCAAAGTCCCGGTAAAGCCATCGTGGTTTACTGGCCAGGAAGCTGATGCCGTCCCGGTCCAGCACCACCATTTCCGCCTCACTCAGCGACGCAGGGCGGTGCCACTGGGACTCCAGCTCATGAACAAGGACCTTGACGGCAATAACGCCCAGCACCGAGCCCTGGCTATCCAGAATGGGGTGCGAAAAATACAGGCCACGCATATTGGACATCAGCCCCAGTGCAAAATAGATGGCGGAATCCCGGGTTGCCAAAGCCTCCGAAAAGTAGGGGCGAAAAGCGTAGTTGCTACCCACGAAGCTGTCTTCCTGCTGATAGTTATTGGCGGCAATGGTCAGGCCGTTCACATCCATCAGATAGACATCAGAGCTGCCCATGATCGTGGCCATCCGCTGCATTTCTTCGTTGGCTTGCAGAATGATCCCCGGGTCATCCGGAGTTCTCAGGGCTTTCTCGAGCAGGGGATGCTCAGCCATAAGCTCGGGGATGGGGAGATACCGGTTCAGCTCGTTGGCGACAAGCTGACGGTAACGAAACGATTCCTCAAGGCTTTTCTGTTCCACCTGCCGGTAGCCAGCCCAGCCTCCCAGTGTCCAGGACACCAGTAGGGTCAGGCCAAAAATAAGGAAAGCGCCAATCCGGAAGGACATAAGCCGGGTTCCTGGAAAAACCGCTAGCGTAGCGCCCGGAACCAGGCAGGACAACCGTTCACCGGCACGATCATCCTGCCCTGCACAGGCTCAGACTGCCAAAAGCGCCGAACGTTGCCTGCGCTGACGCTGAACCAGGAACGAAATCACCGCCAGGGCGACACCGGCCATATCAGTCCACAGTCCGCCTTCGATCATCAACAACGCCGCGGCAATCATCATGATGCGGACCACCCAGGCAGCACTGACCTTGCCGAACCAGCCCAGCACGCCACCAGACAACAGGTACACGCCAAAGGTTGCGGTCACCAGGGCGCGGGCGATAACAAACCAGTCCCCGTCCATCAACAACGCGCTGTTGTAGAAGAACATGAACGGCACGATGAACGCCGCAATGCCGATCCGGAACGAAGCCACCGAGGTTTCCATGGCATTGGCTCCGGAAATACCGGCCGCCGCGTAGGAGGCCAACGCAACCGGCGGGGTAATGGCAGAGACCACGGCAAAGTAGAACACAAAGAAGTGTGCTGTCAGCGGCTCAATACCCAACTGAACCAGACCCGGCGCCACAACGGATGCAGCCACCGCATAGGCCGCTGTGGTGGGCATCCCCATGCCCAGCAGGATGGAAATGAACATGGCAAAGATGAGCGCCAGCAGCTGGCTTGCAGCAGCGACATCCAGCAACAGAACCGAGAATCGGGCCCCGACCCCGGTCAGGGAAATAACGCCTACGATGACACCCGCCGCCGCACACACTACGATAATCTGGATCGCCATATAGGAGGCAACTTCCAGTGCCTGAAGGATTTGTCGCACGCCCATCTTGTTTGGTGAAAACCAGCTCACCACAGCCGCCGAGATAGTGGCCAGGGTGCCGGCACGGATCACCGAATATCCCATGAACAGGGCAACAATCAGGATGAAGATGGGTACGAACAGATAGCACTGCCTGATCATGGTCCGGAGTTTTGGCAACTCGTCCTCGCGCATGCCGCGCATGCCGGTCTTGGCCGCTTCAAAATCCACCATGAAGTAAACCGAGGCGAAGTAGAGAATCGCCGGAATGATCGCAGCAATGGCAATCTCGGTATAGGGAATACCGGTGATCTCCGCCATGATGAAAGCGCCAGCGCCCATGATCGGCGGCATGATCTGGCCACCAGTGGAAGCGGCGGCTTCAACAGCGCCTGCCGATTGTTTGCTGTAGCCCACTTTTTTCATCAACGGGATCGTCAGCGAGCCGGTAGAGACCACGTTGCCGGCACTGGTGCCGTTGATCATGCCCATGAGGCCGGAGGCAAAGATCGACACCTTGGCCGGACCACCCCGGGACCGGCCGGCAGCAGCAAAGGCGAAGTTCACGAAATAGTCACCCACCTTTGAAGACTGCAGAAAGGCGGCAAAAATAATGAACAGAATGATGTAGGTGGATGATACTGCCGTCGTGGGTCCCAGAATACCTGCATCGGTATAGACCTGGCTGAAAAAACGTTGAACCGACAGACCGGGATAGCCCAGGAAGCCCGGCAGATAGGGACCGGCGAACACATAAACAAGAAACACCAGGCCGATAATCACCAGTGCCATGCCCGCCACACGCCGAGTCAGCTCCATAATCAGAGCCGTACCTGCAATCGCGGCAAAGGATATGCCGACCGGAGCAAAGGAGGTGCCGGTAGACATCCTCATGGAGGTGTTATAAACCACGAGAAAGTAGACCGCCACAGCCAGGGAGCACACAATGAGCACCAGATCCGGCACGCTGAACACCGAACGCGCCCGTTGATGAAACCAGCTCATGACGATGCCGACGCCGGTTGTCGCCAGCAGCGGCCAGCCAAAGTGCCAGGTCTCCAGCTCAGCGGGAATGCGAACGGTACCACTCTGGACCATCTGCCAGAACGAAAAGGTCTGATACAGTACATAGAGTGCCGGCAACATGGCGGCCGCACTGATCCAAGTGGTCCAGCGGTTACGGGCATTGCCTTCTTCCGCAGAGATGAAACGGGCGCCTGCAAAAAGCACAAAACCCAGCACCAGGGCGCCGGCGATATGGACTATCCGGAAAGACCAGGTTTCCAGCGGAGCTATGTTCAGGGAGTATAAGTGGAAGGATGAATAGACAATCGCCAGCATTGCGACGAATTTCAGGAGACCGCCTTCAAACAGTCTTCGGTTGGCTTCTACCGGTTCATCATCAACGTTGTGAGCGAGAGTATGGTCCTCGCCCACTTCTATGTCCGGAAGGTTCTGGGAATTTTGTTCGGTAGTCATGATACACCCTGCTCACAGGCAAATCGGAGCCAGAAACTGGCTGGCTGTCATTCGGGGGATTGCCAAGCAATCCCCCGCACGAAAACAGTTACTTGATCTTGCTTTGCTCAATCGTGTAACCGTTTTCATTGAACCAACGCGCGGCACCCGGGTGCCAGGGCAGTACGTTGTTCTTGCTGTAATTCTCGGGAACCGAGTTACGGGCAGCCTTGTGAATGGAAACCATCTTGTCGTTATTCTCCATGCTTAGCTTGGTGATCTCATACACGAAGCTTTCGGGCATATCGCAGTTCACCATCGCGAAGTTCCACATGGAGACAACGCGGGACGGCTCGTCCAGGGACTGGTAGGTGGAGGCCGGAATGATAAATTCGGAAACCGGGAAGTTGTTGATGATTGTCTCAGCTTCTGCGTCGGTCATACCGATGATGTTGACGTCGGTTTGCACTTCCAGCTGGCTTACCGCAGGAATCGGAATGCCCGCAGCAAAGGCCACCACGTCAATCAGGCCATCCTGGAGTTGACCACCCAGATCGGACCAGCTGCCATTGCGGCGCTCGAAATTCACGCCCAGGGTTTCCATCATCCGCGGGAAATAGGTATCAGAAGTTGAGCCCGCTGGCCCGAAGCCAATAGTGGCGCCATCCGGGATATCATCAATGGACGTAATACCGGAGCTTGACAGCGCGGTAACCGAGAATGGCGTTTCATACATCGGGAACATGGCACACACATTATCCATCTTCATACCCGGAGCCAGAGGGCTGTTGCCGTCCATTGACTCACGTGCAGGGCCCATGGTGGTCAGGCCGAACTTGAGGTCACCAGTATGCACCAGTGCCATGTTCTGCATCGGGCCTCCAGTGATTTCCGCACCACCGGAAACACCCAGATTTTCAGCCACAAAGTTGGCCCAACCGGAACCATAGGCGAAATAGGTTCCACCTTGGCTGGCAGTGCCCACCGTGAAGTTGTCAGGCCAGTCTGAACGATCCTGAGCAACGGCAGGGTTTGCGACAACGAAGGTGGAGGCGAATGCCACCGCCATGAAGGCTTGGGTTTTCATAGAGAATGCTCCCCGTTTCATTTTGTTTGTTTGGGTTCTCGACGTCGCCTCAACCGGGCGGCGTTGGCACACCTGGCTGCAAGGACCAGACCAGTTCCAAAAACCACTTTTAAAACAGCTACGTTTTGAAAAACACAGAGGCCACCCACTAGAAAATGGGTGAATTTACACCCATTGGAATTCCATGATGGGTGGAAAACCACACCTGAGTTCAGGCGACACTGGGGCTTTCGTGGTAGGAAGGGGCCAATGGCCCAATGAACAGTGTGTCAATTGCCTGTGCTTAGGTTCCCTTATTACGTCAGGTACAAGGGAATGCGGGAATACTCACCACGGACCTCACGGCCCAGCCAAAGACGGAGTACTCATCGTCGAAGTTCCTTTCTGGTGATCGATAGTTCCCGGGCTACCCAATGATTAAGCGTGATCAAAAATCACCACAATGGCATTGTTAGCACCACATAACGCAGATAGCCGTCAAACAGGCAGCGTGTTCGCTTTTCCACAATTCATTCCTGCGCTTTTGATGAACAGTTTAACCAGCCTCCAATCCTGACGTTTGATTTTGGCTCATCCCCGAGAGCACGGAGAACAGGCCAAGGATAATATCGCCGCTCGTATTATCGACGGTTCATCCCCGCGAGCGCGGGGAACGGGGTGTCACTGGAATCCCGAGCCATGGCGACATCCGGTTCATCCCCGCGAGCGCGGGGAACGGCAGGGCGTCTGGGGCTCTGCCCTCTGGTTTGGCGGTTCATCCCCGCGAGCGCGGGGAACGGCATATACCAGGTACGCCGTTCAACCCTATGTTCGGTTCATCCCCGCGAGCGCGGGGAACGGCTGTTCAGCCAGCTGATCGAGCTGATCTATGCCGGTTCATCCCCGCGAGCGCGGGGAACGGCGCCGCTTGACTCTCAGTGACCAGCGAGTACACGGTTCATCCCCGCGAGCGCGGGGAACGGGAGCGACCAGCGCGCACACGCTCCAGCGTTGCCGGTTCATCCCCGCGAGCGCGGGGAACGGCTTGGTGTCCATCCATTCCGATGAAAAGATCCCGGTTCATCCCCGCGAGCGCGGGGAACGGATGACGACGCGGAACTGGAAGACGCCCGTGCGCGGTTCATCCCCGCGAGCGCGGGGAACGGCGCCGCCCCGGTTCAGGTGGCAACCATTCAGACGGTTCATCCCCGCGAGCGCGGGGAACGGGGGTGCGCTGGGTGTCTACCTGAGTCTCGGCTGCGGTTCATCCCCGCGAGCGCGGGGAACGGCGACAGAGATTCACGCGGTGCTATCGCGGCACCGGTTCATCCCCGCGAGCGCGGGGAACGGTGCAGGATTGATAACAAGCTCTTCACTGATTTCGGTTCATCCCCGCGAGCGCGGGGAACGGCTGCGGAGCTGGGGTTTTGGAGGCCACATACCCGGTTCATCCCCGCGAGCGCGGGGAACGGCCCTTCGCGCCGATTGTCGCCGGCAACGAAACCGGTTCATCCCCGCGAGCGCGGGGAACGGCCCAAATTACCAATCTTTTTGTAGCACTTAGGCGGTTCATCCCCGCGAGCGCGGGGAACGGCTTGTCTGCGGCTTTATGGATGTCTTTCTTTGCGGTTCATCCCCGCGAGCGCGGGGAACGGAAAAATAGCCGAGAAGTACGAAATCAAAGAAGCGGTTCATCCCCGCGAGCGCGGGGAACGACGTCTAATTATCTGCTTAACAGACACATTAACCGGTTCATCCCCGCGAGCGCGGGGAACGGCTGATATGTAGGGGCCGGACCGGCATCCCATCTGGTTCATCCCCGCGAGCGCGGGGAACGGACTCCCCAGTCTATGATCTCGTACCATCCCGGCGGTTCATCCCCGCGAGCGCGGGGAACGGGCCACGACGCCGACGACACCATACAGCTATGTCGGTTCATCCCCGCGAGCGCGGGGAACGGCAGAAGGCCGACGAGATCGGCTGCCCCTACGACGGTTCATCCCCGCGAGCGCGGGGAACGGCGGCAAATACCTGTATTTCATCACAAACACAACGGTTCATCCCCGCGAGCGCGGGGAACGGCTTTACAAGCAGGGCGGTTACAAGATTGAGCGCGGTTCATCCCCGCGAGCGCGGGGAACGGCTAACTAGTTTCCGTCCATAAACGTAAAACACTGATATTAAATAAAAAAATGAGGTAATCAGGCAGGAAACCTCCAGCGGAAAATGGTATTCTTTGTCACAAGCAATTGAAACAAAAGAAAAAACCAGAATCCGAGGAGGTAACAATGCGTCAAAAACGCACCGTCCAGAGCAGTATATTCGATCTTTACGCAGAGCACGAGATCGGGCGCGAACTCGAAGCGATGTCCGACTGGCTGGATGGTCATCCCGAGATTCTGGATTGGATGACCCCGGAACTGTGCCGGGCAGACGTGAAGGAGACTGGCCGTGAAGGATTGTCTGTCGAGTCGATATTGCGCTGCGCCATCCTGAAGCAGCACCGTCAACTCAGCTATGAAGCCTTGGCCTTTTATCTGGAGGACTCTCGTTCCTTTCAGGCCTTTGCGCGGCTGCCCCTGAGATTAAAGCCGAAGAAGTCGGCGCTGCAGAGGGGGATCAGCGCCCTGAGTGAGGCAAGCTGGGAGCGGATCAATCGGTTGATGTTGCAAGATGCGCAAACGCAAAAGATCGAGCGCGGACGCCAGGTTCGGGTTGATAGCACGGTCACGGAGGCACCGGTTCACGCGCCGACGGACAGCAGCCTGCTCTGGGATGC